>NZ_CP139873.1:934978-1246637 GCF_034422975.1 Idiomarina sp. PL1-037 | reverse complement strand
ATAATGTTTATAGTCGTAATTAAAGCGGAAGTACTTGACATCGCTAAACGGTGCAGAGACTTCAAAGCTGGCTTGCTGCGACGAACCACTGGTTGGGAACCGTCCACGATTTAATGTTACCCGTGACCACCCTGCGTTCAGTTCATAAATGTCGAAACTAATTGGTCGCTCCGGATTTTGGTCATCCAAATAAGACCGGTAAAACTGCTGAATTTGCTCAATACTTTGGTTTTGCGAATTGACACTCACTTCCTGGTTTTTATAACCAATACCAAAATTTAGACGGTTAATTTCATCAATTGGAAAGTTAAGTCCCGTTGATAACCCATAGGTTTTCTGATTATAGTTTACGAGGTTTTGCGCATTACCCGCATCAAACTCACTCATATAAACCTGACCTGAAAGCCCAACACCATTCATGGTGAAGTAAGGGTCGGAATACGACAAGCTGACATTTTTATTAAATCGACTGGTGCTGATGTTAAAACCAACCCGGTTTCCCGTACCCAAAAAGTTGTTTTGCTGGACACCTGCATTAAGTTGCAGACCAGAGTAATCGCCGTAACCGATACCAGCATTAAAAGAACCTGAGGGTTGCTCTTTGACCTTATAAGTCACATCGACCTGATCATCGCTGTCTTCAACTCGTTCAGTAGAGGTTTCTACGGTTTCAAAATAGCCTAAGCGCTGAAGGCGCACTTTACCTTGCTCAATGTTGCTGTCAGACAACCAGGCGCCTTCAAGTTGACGCATTTCACGGCGTAACACCCGGTCTTTGGTTGCGCCGTTGCCCTCGAAGTTAATGCGGCGAACGTAGACACGTTTTCCCGGGTTTATCGAAAAGGTGATTTTTACCGTTTTATCTTCGTCATCGTGCTCAGGAATAGCTCTAACTTCTGGGTACGCATAACCGTACCGCCCATAAAAGCGGCTGATCATGTCTTCAATATAAGTCACCTGAGCCGCGTTATAAAGCGTGCCTTCCTCAATTTTAGCAATTTTTCCAACCAGCTCGTCATGCCCTTTTAAGTCGCCAATAACGTCCGTTTCGCTAATATTGTATTTATCACCCTCATTCACATTAATAGTAATATAAATACCTTCACGATCCGGCGTCATAGAAACCTGCACAGACTCCACCTGGAACCGCAAATAACCACGGTCACGATAGAAGGACTCTAAGGTTTCCAGGTCACCGCTTAATTGTTGCTTCTGGTAACGCTTTTCACCTATAAAGTTCCACCATGGAAGGCTATCCCGAAGTTCAAAGGTATCCAGTAATAGCTCATCAGCGAACGCCTTGTTGCCCACAATGTTGATTTGCGCAATTTCAGCGGCATCGCCTTCTTCAAAATTCATACGTAACTCAACACGGTTACGCGGCAAGTCCACGACCTGCACTTCTACCGAGGCATTGTATTTACCAACGCTGTGATAAAAGTCTTCCAGACCTTTTTCTATGCCTGAAATAGTGGTTCTGTCTAAAGGCTCACCAGTCACAATATTATTATCAACCAGGCTCTCTTGAAGCTGCTCGTCTTTAATATCGCTGTTACCTTCAAAGGTGATTTCGGCAATGGTTGGCCGTTCACTAACGGTGAAGATCAAAGTGTCTTCATCTCTCCGCGCATCGATATAGTCGAAGTGAGTAGAGGAGTAAAGCGAACGAATAGCGCTACGAATTTGCAGCTCACTCACTTCGTCACCAACCCTTACGGGGATGTATGTTAACGCAGCACCTAAAGCGACGCGTTGTAATCCTTTTACTTCAATATCTTCGACAACAAATTCATCTTGTGCGTAGGCTGGTGCTACTGCACCTGCAATCATGGCACTCACTAACAGCTTTTTAAACGTCATTATCACTAGCTACTTATTGTTAATTCGTGACTCAGAATGCGAAACGGGCGATGTCATTTGATATTGCTAACGCCATCAACGCGAATACCAGCACCCCACCAATCCTATAGCAAACGTCTTGCACTCTTTCGGATACCGGCTTACCGCGAACCCATTCAATGCTGTAAAACATCAAATGACCGCCGTCTAATACCGGTAAAGGTAATAAATTAATTATCCCTAAATTGACACTTAATAGCGCCAAAAAACTTAAAAAATAAACGAACCCATTGCTGGCACTCACTCCAGCACCTTCGGCAATACTTAAAGGCCCTGCCAGGTTCTTTACAGAAACATCTCCGGTCAGCAGTTTACCTATCATTTTCACGCTAACAACCATCAATTCCCAAGTTTTTTCTGCGCCTTTCGCTAAGCCACCGAAAAAACCGTATTGATGGTTAAAAACGTAATTGTCTGGCAACGGCTCTGTTACCGGAACTACGCCAAGGTAGCCTATGACACCATTTTGGCTTTCCCGTTCCCCTATTTGAACAGAAATTTGCTGCTCAACCTGGTTCCTCTCAACGGTAAATAAAACGTCCTGTCCCGCCGATTGAGCGATTATCTTACGTATTTCAGTCCAACTTTCGACACTTTCATCACCAATTCGGGTGATCGTGTCACCTTCTTTTAAGCCACCCACTTCCGCTGGCGAGCCACTTTCTACCTGGCTAAGTTCGGTATAAACAGCGGGTTGATAAACCTCAATTCCCAGACTACCAAAGGTCGATTCCGTTTCCGGATCAAACTGCCAGTCACTTAAATTCAGTGTGCGTTTTACTTCATCACCGTCCGGCGTTCTTAATGTGAGTACTGTTTCATCGTCGCCAATGGCCGACATAAGCCCCAACTGAACCTGTTGCCAGTCATAGGCTTCAACATTATCAACTGAGAGAATTTCGCTGCCTCTTTCAAGCTGAGCTTCGGCAGCAACAGAGCCTGCTTTTATATCGCCGATAACCGGTTTCACTGTTGGTACACCAATACCAAACATCAACCATAAAACAGCAACAGCTAATATAAAGTTCGCAACCGGACCGGCAGCAACTATAGCGAAACGCTTATAAACTGATTGTGCATTAAAACTGACATCTCGTTCTTCCTCGCTGACATCATCAATGCGCTCGTCCAGCATGCGTACGTAGCCACCAAGAGGTATAATACCCAGCTGATAAACCGTGCCGTCTTTGCCTTTACGTTTCCATATGGCCCGGCCAAAACCCACCGAAAACGTTAACACTTTTACACCGCACCGGCGCGCAACCCAGAAGTGTCCAAACTCGTGGAAAGCAACTAAAATGCCCAGAGTTACAACGAAGGAAAAGAAATACCAAATTGCGTCTATCACTATGCGTACTCCTGCAGCCATTTATTGGCCGCTAAACGCGCTTGTTTATCTATGGCTAACAGCGTTTGTAAACTATCAGCCTCATCAGCTTGTATTGACTGCAGTACCGAATCACACACTTTTGCAATATCAGTAAAACCAACCTGTTCTTGTAAAAATGCAGCAACGGCCACTTCATTAGCCGCGTTTAAAGCCGTAGTGGCCCACTGCCCTTCCCAACACGCTTCTATCGCCAACTGTAAACACGGATAACGTTGCGCTTCGGGCTGCTTAAAGGTCAGTTCAGCTATTTGAGTAAAATCTAAGCCGGCCACACCACTTTCCAAACGCTCCGGATAACCCAGCGAATGAGCTATTGGTGTGCGCATGTCCGGCTCGCCCATTTGAGCAAGTACGGAACCATCAGTGTATTGCACCATAGAGTGGATAACGCTTTGCGGATGAATGACAACTTTCAGTTGATCGCGTGAACAATTGAATAACCAACGGGCTTCAATGTATTCCAGCCCCTTGTTCAGCATAGTGGCGGAATCGACCGAAATTTTCCGACCCATGGACCAATTAGGGTGACTGCATGCCGCAGCCGGAGTTTGTTGAGGCAGCTCATTAAGGGGTAAATCGCGGAATGGGCCGCCGGAGCCGGTTAACAATAAATACTGTATCCCATGTTCGGTTAACGCCATAGTTCCGACCTGCTGCTGCGCAGCCAGGGGTAAACACTGAAAAATGGCGTTGTGCTCACTATCGACCGGGATAATTTTAGCGCCAGAACGTTGTGCATGATCAATAAACAACTGACCGCTCATGACCAGGGCTTCTTTATTGGCCAACAATACGTCTTTACCTGCGTCAATTGCAGCAAGTGTCGGTGAAAGTCCGGCAGCACCAACAATAGCCGCCATAACCACATCCACCTCACCAGCCGAACTGACCTCAGCTAAAGCCTGATCTCCATAAATAACTTGAGTTGCAGTCTTTTGACCGAGCAACTTCTTAAGCTCTGCTGCGGCATTTTTTGAACCCATAACCGCATATTGCGGACTATGCTTTACACAAAGCTCAGCCAGGGCACTAACCTGGCTATGGGCGGTTAAGGCAAAAACCTGAAAGTCATCCGGATGCCGTGAAACAACATCCAATGTGTTTTGACCAATGGAGCCGGTTGCTCCCAAAACTGTTATCCGACGCATAGGTTTAATGCAAAAACTCCAGATAAGCTAAGGTGAAAATAGGTACTGCAGCTGTAAGACTGTCAATACGGTCAAGAATTCCCCCGTGCCCAGGTAAAATTGAGCCACTGTCCTTAACCCCTGCACTACGTTTAAACATGCTCTCGTTTAAATCACCAAATACTGAAGCAACAACGGTAAACAATCCGGTTAAATAATAACCGGTAAATTGATCGGCCGGCACTTTGGTCCAGTGCGCCACAACCATCATCACCACAAAAGCTAAGGTCACACCACCACAAAGGCCTTCCATGGTTTTTCCGGGGCTTACCGCCGGCATCATTTTATTACGACCATAGCGTACGCCGGCAAAATACGCACCGACATCTGCAGCCCAAACCAGCAGCAAAATAAACAGAACCACCCAGCCACCAAAGAAGCGAGACTCATCAATATCAATTGAGCGAACCGTGACTAATGCCGCCCAAGTAGGAATGAAGATGAGCAAGCCGAATACACCAACAATAGCGCGGGTTCGGGACCACATGCGCCGGCTGGAGGGATAGTTTACGATCATTGCCAGCGCAACAACCCACCAGACACCGCCAGCTAAAATGGTGTAGTAGATGAGTTTAGAGAGCTCACCTCCCTCCCACAAATGCTCGTACGGAGCCAGCGAGGACAATACGCCAATTATAGCACCGACAAATAAGGTGTAAGCGATTCGCGCTGAAGTGCGACGCACGCCCATTAGCGGAGACCATTCCCAGGCGCCCAACATAAGGACCCCCTGAATGAAAAGAGCAAAGCCCCATAACGGCAGCATAAAAACACCGTACAGTGCCACCGGAACCAGCAATAGTGCTGTAATAATACGTTGTTTTAGCAAGTGTTATTCCTCTATCCGAGTTTCTATGCCTTGCATTAGCACGGTTAGTTGTTCGCTCGTTAAACCAAAACGGCGTTCCCGTTGCGCAAAATCTGTAATTGCCTGAGCAAAGGCGGTATCGTCAAAGTCAGGCCATAAAACTGAAGTGAAATACAGTTCAGCATAAGACAGCTGCCATAAAAGAAAGTTACTGATACGATGTTCACCGCCTGTGCGAATGAGTAAATCCGGCACTGGCTGATCTGCCATCATCAATTCACTGGCTATTGCCTGTTCAGTAATTTCTGTCGGTGCTATTTCACCTGCTTTGACTTTCTCAGCTAATTTACGACTGGCTTGCGTAATATCCCACTGGCCGCCGTAGTTCGCCGCTATGTTCAGATTCAGCCCGCTGTTACTTTGCGTTTGCTCTTCCGCTTCGCTCATGCGCTTTTGCAAACGCTTTGAAAAAGCCTCTTTGTCACCAACTATGCGCAAGCGAATATCGTTATCATCTAATTTTTTAATTTCGCTTTTCAGTACTGACATAAACAATTCCATCAATACCGAGACTTCAGTAGCCGGACGCTTCCAGTTTTCACTACTGAATGCAAACAAAGTCAATGATTCAATACCGTTACGGCGAGCAAAGGCAACAGCCTTGCGCACAGCTTCTGCGCCCGCTTTATGCCCAAAGGTTCTTATTTTACCGCGTTGTTTCGCCCAGCGCCCGTTACCATCCATTATAATGGCAACATGCTTGGGGACTAACTGCTCAATAGACGGTAATTCGTTCATTCAATCTGCCGTAAACATTAAAAAACGCCGTGCGAGTATACCTGACACGGCGTCATAGACCAACGTAGGTAAGGTTTGATGGTTAAATTTCCATCAAATCCCCTTCTTTTGCTTTCAGAGCTTCATCAATTTGCTTAACGAATTTATCGGTCAGTTTTTGAATTTCTTCTTCAGCACTACGTTCTTCGTCTTCGGTAATTTCTTTTTCTTTCAGCAGGTCTTTAATATCACCATTCGCATCGCGACGAATATTACGTACCGCAATACGTCCGTTTTCAGCCTCGGCACGAACAATTTTAACTAAATCGCGGCGACGCTCTTCCGTCAAAGGAGGCAATGGAATACGAATAACCGCACCGGCTGAGGCTGGGTTCAGACCCAAATCAGAATTAATAATAGCTTTTTCGACAGCCGCTGAAGCCGACTTATCAAACACTGTCAGAGCCAGAGTTCTGGAGTCTTCTGTGGTGATATTTGCTAACTGCTTAAGAGGCGTGTCAGTACCGTAATAGTTCACCATGACACTGTCCAGTATGCTTGGATGAGCACGGCCTGTACGTACTTTTGACATTTGACTGCGCAGCGATTCAACACTCTTTTCCATGCGATCTTTAGCGTCTTCTATAATTTCTTTTATCACTGTCTTATACCCTTTTATTCAATAACTGCAGTTACTCTGCGTTCTTACTAATCAGTGTACCTTCTTCTTCACCCATTATCACGGCTCGTAAGGCACCCGGCTTATTCATATTAAATACCCGGATAGGCAGAGCGTGATCACGCGCCAGAGTAAATGCCGCTAAATCCATTACTTTTAACTGTTTTTCCAGTATATCATCGTAATTAATGTGCTTATACAAAGTCGCATCCGGGTTACTCACCGGGTCATCAGAATATACTCCGTCAACCTTGGTTCCCTTAAGTACGACTTCGGCTTCAATTTCAATACCGCGCAAGCAAGCGGCAGAGTCAGTAGTAAAGAACGGGTTACCGGTTCCCGCAGAAAATATCACCACACGTCCTGATTTTAGCAAACTGATGGCTTCTGCCCAGTTGTAACTGTCACAGACTCCTGTCAATTCAATAGCTGACATTAAACGTGCGTTAACAAAAGCACGGTGTAAAGCGTCGCGCATAGCCAAACCATTCATTACGGTTGCCAACATGCCCATGTGGTCGCCCACAACACGATTCATACCGGCTTTTGCTAAGCCTTCTCCGCGGAATAAGTTACCGCCCCCAATGACTAAACCTACCTGAACCCCAAGTTCAACTAATTCTTTAATTTCCTGCGCCATACGATCAAGTACTTTGGCGTCAATACCAAATGGCTCATCTCCCATAAGAGCTTCACCACTGAGTTTTAACAATATGCGTCGATAACTGGGTTTCGGATGGGTGCTCATCATTGCCTCTACTCTTTCCTTTAGTTTAAAAAAAACCGCGTCCTGAACGCTCAAGACGCGGTTTATAATTTTCTATTTCATGGGGCTGGTCGAGACCACGCTATTAGCCTTTACTCGCTGCCGCCACTTGTGCCTGAACTTCAGAAGCGAAATCTTCTTCTTTACGTTCAATACCTTCACCCACTTCAAAGCGAACGAAAGTCACTACGTCAGCACCAGCTTTCTTCAGTAACTCACCAACAGTCATTGATGGATCTTTAACGAAAGGCTGACCTGTCAGGCTGATTTCGCCGGTAAACTTACGCATACGGCCTTCAACCATCTTTTCAGCAATTTCTTTCGGCTTACCGCTTTGCATTGCGATATCAACCTGAATCGCGCGTTCTTTCTCAACAACTTCAGCTTCTACGTCTTCAGGCTTAACGAATTGCGGGCTGCTTGCCGCAACATGCATGCACAGGTCGCGAGCCAAATCTTCGTCACCGCCAGTTAAAGCGACAGCAACACCGATACGAGCACCGTGAGTATAAGTCGCTACAACGTCACCAGCTTCAAGAGTTTGAACACGACGCACGTTCATGTTCTCACCAATTTTAGCCACTAAGTCCTCACGAGTTTTCTCAACAGTCTGACCACCGATGTCAGTTGTTTTCAATACTTCAACGTCATTTTCTTTGTTAGCAAATGCTGCGTTGATAACTTTATCGCCGAATGCCAGGAAGCTGTCATCGCGAGCAACAAAGTCGGTTTCACAGTTCAGTTCAACCAACGTTGCCTGGTTACCTTCAGATTTAACTAAGATAACGCCTTCAGCCGCAACACGGCCTGCTTTCTTAGCTGCTTTTGCCTGACCGCTTTTACGCATCAGTTCAATTGCCGCTTCCATATCACCGTCGACTTCCTGCAGTGCTTTTTTGCAGTCCATCATGCCAGCGCCTGTGCGCTCGCGCAGTTCTTTAACTAGAGCTGCTGTAATAGCCATGATTCTATTCCTCGATTATTCAGTTGCTTCGACGAAATCGTCTGAGTCTTTCGCTTCAACTTGCGCTGTACGTGCTTCTTTTACCGCTTCAGCAGCAGTGTTCAAGTATAATTGAACAGCACGGATTGCGTCATCGTTACCTGGAACAATGTAATCCACACCGTCAGGGTTAGAATTTGTATCCACAACAGAAACAACTGGAATGCCCAGGTTATTTGCTTCTTTAATAGAAATGTGTTCGTGATCAGCGTCGATAACAAACAGAACGTCAGGTAAGCCGCCCATGTTTTTGATACCGCCTAAGCCTTTTTCCAGCTTTTCCATTTCACGAGTATTAACCAAAGCTTCTTTCTTGGTCAGTTTCTCGAAAGTACCGTCCTGGCTCATTGTTTCAAGGTCTTTTAAACGCTTGATTGATTGACGAACTGTTTTCCAGTTAGTCAACATGCCGCCTAACCAACGGTGGTTTACATAGTACTGACCACAGTTAATGGCTGCTTCTTTAACCGCTTCAGCTGCTGCGCGCTTGGTACCAACAAACAGGATTTTACCTTTGTTAGAAGCAACGTGCTGCATGTAGCTCAACGCGTCGTTGAACATAGGCACAGTTTTTTCGAGGTTAATGATATGAATTTTGTTACGAGCACCAAAAATGTAAGGTTTCATTTTTGGGTTCCAGAAACGAGTTTGGTGACCGAAATGGACACCCGCTTTCAGCATGTCACGCATTGACACGTTAGCCATAATATTTTCCTTTTTAGGGGGTTAAGCCTCCATACATCCCATAAGCCGACCTGTTCTTAGACAAGCACCCCGCCTTATGTGTCGATGTATGTGTGGATTATAATTTACATACAAGTGTACTTAGTTGGCATAAGGCCAAAAAAGCGTGCGTTTTATACCATAAAGCCGAGCCCTGCACAACAAAAAACCTTCGCTAACTTCTGCATTGGCCTACCTCAAAGATAGCGAATTTTATCAGTCACTGTTAAACTGTCGGCTTTTCCAGCAGTCATGGACAGGAAGAGAATGACCATCTCAATTAAGACACCCGAAGAAATCGAAAAAATGCGCGCCGCGGGCAAGCTCGCCGCCAGTGTGCTTGAAATGATTGGTGATTACGTCAAGCCTGGCGTAACAACGGAAGAACTGGATGATATATGCCATAAGTACATCACGGATCATAACGCTTATCCAGCACCATTAAACTATCACGGCTTCCCTAAATCGGTATGTACTTCGGTAAACCATTGTGTCTGTCATGGTATTCCCGGCCCGAAAAAACTGAAAGACGGCGATATCATGAACATTGACGTTACCGTTAAACTGGATGGTTACCATGGCGACACCTCGAAAATGTTTATTGTTGGTAAACCTTCAATAATGGCCGAGCGGTTAATTAAGGTAACTCAGGAGTCGCTTTATAAAGCCATAGAAATGGTTAAGCCGGGTATCAAGCTGGGTGACTTTGCTGAAGTTATTCAAAAGCATGCCGAAGGCCATGGCTACTCAATTGTCAGAGAATACTGTGGTCACGGTATTGGTTCTGTCTTCCATGAAGACCCTCAAATTCTGCATTACGGTGAGGCAGGTACAGGCGAAGAGCTAAAAGCCGGTATGTGCTTCACTATTGAACCTATGGTCAATGTAGGTAAGCGCCATACAAAACTGATGAAAGACGGCTGGACCGTACTGACTAAAGACCGCAGCTTAAGTGCACAGTGGGAACATACATTATTGGTTACCGATAACGGTGTTGAAGTACTGACACTGCGCAGTGATGAGCCCGACTTAGCGCGAGTTATCGAGCACAGCTAACGCATTTGCAGGGGGAGCCTATGGCTAACGTTCAACAAGATAAAGACTTTCACTGGCGCTGGCCTGACCGAACCCTGCAACCTTGCCTAAAAGACTACAAAGCGCTTCTGGAAAGTTACCAGAACTGGTCTGCAGCACGTTTTGTCACCGCGGATATCGATGAGCTGATTCATCACCGCGCAACCTTCTTTGACCAGTTAATTAGCCAGTTGTGGCAGCAATTTCAACTAGAGAACGAGCCGGCAACTATCTTAGCTGTGGGTGGCTATGGTCGTGAAACTCTGCACCCCGGGTCAGATATCGACCTGCTCATTTTAGTGGGTCCGGAAAATGCTGAAGCCGAAGCTAAGTTGTCTGAAAAGCTCGGGCAGTTCATTACCTTTTTATGGGACCTACACCTGGATATCGGCCATTCGGTACGTACTATCGAAGACTGCTTCGCTCAGTCAGAAAAGGATATCACAATAGCCACAAACCTTATTGAAAGTCGCTACCTTTCAGGATCTGAGTCGCTTTACAATGAGTTTCATCAACAGTTGTTAAATGACTTTCCCTGGTCAAGCCGGGATTTCTATCAAGCCAAACTTGATGAACAAAAGCAGCGCCACCAACAATACCACAGCACGTCTTATAACCTGGAACCGAACATTAAATCGAGTCCCGGTGGGCTACGTGATATTCAGACCGTAGGCTGGATTGCTAAACGTCATTTCCGTACTCACTCGGATGAAAACCTGGTTGAATACGGTTATATGACAGCCGATGAATTCGTTGAGCTGCGTGACTGCATGAACTGGCTATGGCGCATACGCTTTGCGCTTCATTTAGAGGCAGGTAAACGCGAAGACCGCTTACTCTTTGATTTTCAGCCAGGCGTTGCTGTTCGCCTGGGCTACGGTAATGACGGTAAAGCCTCCGTTGAAACCATGATGAAAGATTACTTTAAAGTGGTTTTACGCGTAAGCGAGCTTAATCAAATGCTTCTGCAGTTTTTTCATCAGGCAATATTAGGAACGCAGGACTTACAACACGCTGAAAATATTAACGATAACTTTGCCGTTGCGAATAAACTGTTAACGGCTCGGCATGATAATGTATTCGATAGTCACTGCAATATTATCCGCGCTTTTGTCTGCATTGCGGAACATCCGCAAATACAGGGCATACACTCGAACACCATACGTTTACTCAGAAATGCCCGAGCTCAACTAAGTGAGCCACTCAGCCATGACCCGGAATGCCGTGACCTATTCAATCAGTTGATTCAGCATCCCAGAGGTTGTGGCTTGTCTTTTGCACTAATGCATCACCACAGTGTGCTGGCAAGCTACTTGTCACAGTGGCAACAAATTGTCGGACAAATGCAGTTTGACCTTTTTCACGCCTACACAGTAGATGAACACACCTTTCGCTTAGTAAGAAACTTGTACCGCTTTAGCGACGACGATTATCAGGATCAGTTTCCGCTGTGCGAAAAGCTGGTTGCGAAAATGGATCGCCGCTATTGCTTGTATTTGGCGGGTATATTCCATGACATAGCTAAAGGTCGCGGCGGCGATCACTCAGAGCTCGGCGAAATGGATGCGCGTAACTTTTGCCACCAACACGGTTACAGTGAAGAAGACGCAGAGCTAGTGGCCTGGCTGGTGCGGCACCATTTAACCATGTCGGTTACCGCGCAAAAGCGGGACATTCATGACCCGGAAGTCATCCAGGAATTTGCTAATCAAGTTTCAACGCTTGAGCGACTAGACTTCCTTTATTGTCTTACGGTGGCAGATATTCGGGCAACGAACCAGTCACTTTGGAACAACTGGAAAGCAACGTTACTGGAAGAGCTTTATAACGCCACCTCCTACTTGCTGGCACAGGACAGTAATAAGCCTACCCTGGATATTCGCCAAAGAATTAATGAAAATAAAGCCAGTGCAATGGCCTTACTGTTAAGCGCAGGCTTCGAAAAAGCGGAAATTCTGGCATTATGGGGGCGCTTTACTGCGGATTATTTTTTCCGCCATACGGCAGAGCAAATCAGCTGGCATTCACAGCATATTCTGAACCTGCCAAGCGAGCAACTGCCGCTCATCCTCATTGGAGACGAAAACAACTACGGCACAACTGAGTTGTTTATTTACCATCACGAAGAGGGGCATTTGTTTGCCTCGGTTGCGGGCGTTCTGGACAGCCAGCAACTCAACATTCTGGATGCACAAATTCTGGCTACCCGTGACGGCTTTGTTATGGATACCTTTGTCGTATTGCAACGAGACGGCAAACCGTTAACAGAGCCTCATCGTATTGAAGAGGTAAAACAACAGTTGCTGGATGTCCTGCACAAACGGATACCCGTTCCCAGCACGAAACGGCCTTTATCGCGTCGCATGAAGAACTTTTCGGTGGCAACTGAGGTCACTTTTATACCCAGTAAACATCACGGCCGCACTACCTTCGAACTGGTAACACTGGACAGGCCGGGGCTTATTGCTAAGCTTGCCGCTATTTTGCAGCAACAGAACGTTATCCTGCTGGCGGCGAAAATCACCACCATAGGCGAGCAGGCAGAAGACTTATTTATTGTCACTACCGAGCAGCAAACCGCTCTTAGCGACAAGCAAAAAAAAACATTGAAAGCAAAAATTATCAAAGACCTGGAGTTTTAAATTCTTATCATGGAAAACATAAAACAGCGCATCATTGATGCATTTGAACAACGTGATCAAATCAATGCCCGAACCGAAAACGACGACCTCCGCGAAGCTGTGCGTTACGTTATCGATGAAATTGACCGCGGCGAGTTACGAGTTGCCGAAAAAATTTCCGGTGAATGGGTTGTTCATCAATGGCTTAAGAAAGCGGTTCTTTTGTCATTTCGCTTAAACGACAACGACCTGATTGAAGGCGGAGAAACCCGTTTCTGGGACAAAGTGCCGGCCAAATTTGCCGACTACGACAGTGCCCGTTTCCGTGCTGAGGGCATGCGCGTTGTACCACCCGCTATGGTTCGTAAAGGTGCCTTTATCGGCCGTAACGTTGTCGTAATGCCATCGTACGTTAATATTGGTGCTTACGTTGGTGAAGGCACTATGGTGGATACCTGGGCTACCGTTGGTTCCTGTGCGCAAATTGGAAAAAATGTTCACTTGTCCGGCGGTGTTGGTATCGGTGGGGTTTTAGAACCATTGCAGGCTAACCCAACGATTATTGAAGATAACTGCTTCATTGGTGCGCGCTCTGAGATCGTTGAAGGCGTTATTGTCGAAGAAGGTGCGGTAATTTCCATGGGCGTTTATATTGGCCAGAGCACTCGCATTTATGACCGGGAAAACGACCGAATTCTGTATGGTCGCGTCCCTTCGGGTTCCGTTGTTGTGCCCGGCTCGCTGCCTTCCGCAAGTGGCACTCACAGCCTTTACGCTGCTATCATTGTCAAACGGGTTGATGCGAAAACTCGTGCCAAAGTGGGTATCAATGCCCTGCTACGCAGCGCGGAATAACGTTTACTTAAGAAATGGCTGGTGAAACTCATCCGGCAGTGGTATTTCCAGGTTTACAGATTCACCACTGACCGGGTGTTTAAAACTCAACCCTGTCGCTGCCAGCAGTAAACGGTGGCAATTAAAGTGCTCGCGAAAAAAGTTATTATGCCGTCCGTCACCATGGTTAGTATCACCGACAATGGGATGCCGAATGTGTGCCATGTGCCGGCGTAATTGATGCTTGCGACCCGTTTCCGGTTGCATCTGAACCAGTGAGTAACGCGTGGTGTCATGTTTTTTGCTGACTTTATAAGGCAGCTCAATCTGCTTTAAACACTGATAATGCGTCACCGCAGGTTGCTTATCTTTATCCGGATCCGCGTCTTTATCAGCAAGCTTATCCAATTCTTCTTTCAAGGCGTAATCAATAGTGCCGCTTTCTGATACGTAGCCTCTGACCACAGCATGGTAAGTTTTTCTCACTTCGCGCGCGATTAATTGCTCCGTCATAGTACGGGCAACATCGCTGTTTAAGCCAAAAACCAACAAACCGGATGTCGGGCGATCTAGACGATGAACAGGGTAAACGTGGCAGCCAAGTTGATTGCGCAGCATCTGCATTGCAAACTCACGGGCACCGCTTGCTATACGGCTTCTGTGAACCAATAAACCGCTGGGCTTATTAATAACGGCAAGATGCTTATCCAGGTAAACAAGGTCTAACTGACTCACTGTCAGACATCTTCCTGCAAGGGGTCAGTTCCGCTGAGCAACACATCAAATTCACGTATCAATGCAATGAGTTGTTCGTATTGTTCCAGCTCGCTGCGGTAGATATGCGCAGCCATTGGGCTAACGGCAATCCCCTCAGGCAAAGGGCGCTTGCTATCCACTAACGCCCACATTCGGGGAAGCATAATAAACTGCAACCACTGATGAAATTCCAGCGTGTCGACAGCAAATGGCTGCTGACTCTCCAACGCCTGCACCGGCGGGTGCTGAGACTGCCATAAGCCAAGACTGTTTAGTTCACGCTCTATTCTGTCCAGCAATCGAGCGGCTTTCTGATATTGCTCCATATCAGACTCCGTTACCACATAATTGTATAAACCGATATAATGGCGCCATAGTGATTTAATACGCCTTAAAATTCAAGCAAAAAGGGAGCGCCTGTGTCAGCACCGACCATAACTACCTTGGGTGAGTTTTTGCAAGCCGGCCAAGCCGAATACAAAATTTTTGATATAGGCAGATGCCTGACAGAGCTGTCTCAAGAAGAGTTTGCAGCCATTGAGCAACAGCAACGTCCATACCCCTACCCCATAGCGCGGCAGGCTCAATTGGCAATACTGTTCCAGCATAAACAACGTGACCAACAGCCTTTTATTTGGTTTCTGCAATTTCCGCTGGACGAGCGGGGTCTTTTAAATATAGCCGCGCGTAATCAATACCTGGAGTATGTGGTTAATTCATTAGGCCACGAAATTACCGGAGAAATGACCGAGGAGCAGCAAAATCAGCTGCAACAAAACCCGTATTTATTAACGCCGAATGAGCAACAGCGCGCGGCTTTGCATGCCCGGGTTCAGCGCCAGCAAAAATTATCGCCGTCCATACATTTTGAAACGGCGGAAGCGTATTTGAGGCAACCTGAAAGCGGTATAGATTGGCAAAAAGTAGGCTTGCAAGGGTTACACGACTGCGCAGCCCGGTTAGAGCAACTGCCGGAACTGAGCAAAGCCATAGCAACGCATTTTTCTCATTACCCAAGTGCTGTACGCCAGCCGTTGGCCGTTGCGCTTGAGCAACAAAGCCTGACTCCACCGGTAAGAGACGCTCTTCTGCAGAACCTCGAGAGCAGTAATGCTCAACTATGCACTGACAGTTTGCGCGCGCTGGCCTCCGCTTCAGCTCATCCTCGGGTACAAAAAGCAATAAACAAACTGGTTCCAAATGCCAATGCCGATCAGCTCGTTGTTATTGCTGCTCGTTTATGGCCGGTGCTTTGCGAAGAACCAAATTTGTTGCGCTACTTAGACGCCATAGCAGCGCTCGATAATTCGCTGTTTGATGCGTTATTCCAGGACATTATTGCCCTGCCAGATATACGCCCGTTACTGTTGGCCATTATTGCCCAACAAAAACAGTCTGCGGCAGTTAATGAAGCATTAAATCGATTAAAACAACAGACACAGGGAAGCTAATGAATTTACTCGATGTCATTGTTTTACTGGCGCTGGCAACGGCAATATGGGTTTTCTGGCAACACCGGCAACAGTCGGAAAGCGCTCAAAAACATGCGCTGTTTTATTGCAAGCAGCAAGGGCTTCAGTTTTTAGATATTCGTCGCGAGGACACGCGTTGGTCGTTTAAAGGCAGCCAGCCAGGCTGGCGTAGCACCTTCAAAATGGGCTTTAGCAGCGACGGCGAAACTCGTTATGAAGGCGACTTAACCCTTCATAACCAGCGTTTGGTCGGCGTTGAATTACCGCCGTTTCGTATTCCCGCGCAATAGTTTAACTAGGCTGCCGTTGGTAAAACAGGACTTCACCGGGCAGCTTTTCGACTTCTATTTGCGCCTGAATACGATAGCCGCGCTTTTTAAAGAAGGCCTGATAATCCGAACGAGTGACGTAAACGGCTATCCCTTGTGATTCCGGATCTTCTTCAAAAACCGCTTTGGCAGCTTCAACAAGTAAGTGCCCCACGCCCTGCGACTGATATTGGGGTGCTACCGCAATAAATGCCAGCATATGATAAGGCACATCCGGCATCGCTTCCTGAATTAAGCGTTCTTTTTCAAGCACCTGTTTAGTACTCAAAAAACCAGCCGTGAGCAACATGCTTATCCGCCAGTGCCAGAAACGCCCGGGACCAAAGCTTTTACCAGGACGGGTAAGACACGCAACACCTAATAATGTGCCGCCATCTCTAATACCAATAATAGGTTGCCCGCTTTCCCAGAAAGCGTTCAGGTCTTCCCGAATAGCGGCCCTTAAACGTTTATCGTAGTCAGGCTTGTCGAACCGGAAAATCTTTTGCAACAACTCGTCATCGTAATAAGTCTTGAATAAAAGAGAGGCTGCTAGCTTCAGATCTTCAGCAACAAGGTAAACCAGTTCACCCTGAACATGCTCACGGCTGTTCTCACCTGCGTCATCAATTTCGCTTTCCGTTTTTTCTGTCAAACCCTGCATAGTAAATGGCCAATCGTTAGTTTTTATAACACCAACTTAACCATTTTTCAGAATTCTGTCGAGACCCATTTACCCGCTATTAAAGCAAGACTGTCATCAAGAGTTGTTATCAGCTTTAACTTGAGGCTGACAATTCTCAAGCCAGTCAGCCAGAGAGTCAGACAGAACTTCGTGTTGTTCCTTACCTACCCATTCAAGTCCAACCGCACCACTTTGGTTATCTATGGTTACCAACAAGCTGTCATCCTCGCTACCTAAACCAATAAAGATCGTTTCAGGCTGTTTCAAACGACGCTTCATTAAAATGTGACCAGTAATATTCTCTAATAAGCGCTCACCGTCTTCTGCACTCTGCGTCTGTAGCAAGCTAACTGGATGGCCCTGGTAGTCAAGCGCAAGGTCTCCCGCGTACCAGCGGCCAAACAAAGCTTTAATACTTCCATGAAAATTCGTTTCCAGAGCACTCTCAAGATCATCAAAGTTTAGCGCTTCAGGTTGCCGGCATGGCGTCCATTCAACCGTATTCTCGTCAATAACAGTTCCATAAATTGGACTCTTCCACTCTTCTACATACTCTGTATAGCGCACAGGAACATTTTCCTGATAGCGCATCATTAGTGCATCGATTGATTCTTCTAGCGTCTTCATCTGGTACTTACACCTAAGAAAATTTACAATACAGCCATTGTACTTACGGAGCGACTTAAATGCCAAAGAAGGACGCACTAGACCACTTATCTCTGGGGCAGCACACCGACTACCCGAATGAATATGATCCAAAACAGCTGCAACCAGTCCCCCGCTCACTGAATCGGGAACCTATAGGGCTTAAAGACGAGCTACCTTTTTCGGGTGTGGATTTATGGACCGGTTATGAAATTTCGTGGCTAAACGCAAACGGACTGCCACAGGTTGCGGTAGGTTACTTTACCGTGCCTGCCAAGAGCCCTAATCTGGTCGAATCCAAGTCATTTAAGCTTTATTTAAACAGCTTCAATGACTCGCGTTTTAACACTTGGGAGCAGGTGCAACAACTGATGGAAACCGACCTGTCCGCTTGTGCCGGTGCGCCGGTTAACGTCAAGCTGAGACAGTTGTCTGAGTTGGAAGGCGAGTCTGTGGCAACCTTTCCGGGTCACTGTATCGACCATCAGAATATTCGTATTTCGCAGTACGACTATCAGCCGTCACTGCTTGCTACAGAGCAAAATGAAACAGAAGAAGAGCTACACAGTCATCTGTTAAAATCGAACTGTCTGATAACCAATCAACCCGACTGGGGTTCGGTTTACATTCATTATCAGGGGCCGAAGTTGGATCGCGCTGCGCTGCTCGCTTATCTGGTGTCATTCAGACGCCATAACGAATTCCACGAGCAATGCGTTGAGCGTATTTATCAGGACTTGAAAGCACTGGGAATGAAAAAGTTGACGGTTTATGCCCGTTACACACGTCGTGGCGGTCTGGACATAAATCCGTTTCGTTCAGACTTCGAGCCAGCGCTGCAAATGCAACGCATGGCCCGACAATAAGGGATTAAGCGTTAGGGTGCGGAATTTGTAACCATTGCAGGAAACGAGCTTTCTGTTCAGCAGTAGGCTCGTCTAATGGTTCTATTTTCGCGTCAGTTTCAGGAGTTGGTTGCACCGTTAAGGTTTTCTTGTGCAACTGGTCGCGACGGAAAAATGTCACTTCAATAGAATCACCCGCTCTATATTCATCAAAAGCTTCTTTAAAGCGACCATCAACTACGGTGTGTCCGTCGTAAGCAACAATGACATCACCCGGCGTAAAGCCGGCTTCCCAGGCGGGGCTGCCTTTGCTAACTCTGGTCAATTCCATACCGCCACTGGCTTCACTGGCACTCCAGCCAGCCCAGACTTTCTCAGCTTCGCGTTCGTCCTGCTCTTCATCCTTGTCCTGATCATAAACCAGCTTTAAACCCACCTGCTCCAGCATACTCTCGAACGGAATATCTGCGGCCGGAGTTTCAACATTGTCTTGCCACCAGTCCTGCCAGGATTCACCCGTTAAGTCTTTCAAAATAGTTAGCACATCGGCTGAAGTGAAGCCCTGCTCGTCGGCATCAAAGCGCTGATACAACTCATTATGCACGTCGCGATAGCTAACTTCTCCATCAGTTTTTTTCAACAGTTCGCTGTCCAGCAGCCAGGAAACCAGAGCACCTTCCGAGTATATATTCACAGAATCGTTGTGCGCGCGGTCGCCATATTGATCAATCCACGCCTCAAAAGAGGCTTCAGCCACTGACATAACATCTCGGCCTGGTTTTGATCGATAGCGGTCAATGCTGGTTGCTACTCGTTCGAAATACTCAGACGGCTTCATAATTTCTGCCTGTAATAACAAATGATTCTGGAAGTAGCTGGTTGAACCTTCAGCAATCCAGAATAAATCAGTGTAGTTTTCTTTTTGATAATCGTATGGAACCAGTCCGTCCGGGCGATAAGCTTTCACGTTCCAGGTATGCACAAACTCATGTGACGCTGTCGACATAAACGACAGGTAATCGTCACGACTAGCAAAGCTGTATCTTGGGCGCTGGATAATCGTCGAGTTTTTGTGTTCAGTCGCACCACCTGCGCCAGTTGTCGCGTGGACCATAAAAACATAACGCTCATATGGGTAGCTGCTCCAAATCGAGTCACCGGTAGCCACCAGCTTTTGTAAGTCTTCGACCGTTTTCTCAGCGTCGTAGTTACCCTCTCCCCAGAATACGACTTCATAATCGCGATCATCCTGAGTGAACTCATAGTGTTTGTTAATGCCCGTTTCTATGGGCGAGTCAACTAACACATCCCAACTTTCGGCCGAGAACTGGTGTGCACCGTCTCTGTCCATACCGGAGTAACTCTTCCACTCATCCGGAACATCCAGAGACACTGACACCGGTTTATCGCGCCAGGCGTCTGCATACATAAATACAGCGGATGCATCTAAGTAAGCATGGCTGTCGTCGATATGGCGGCTACGGCGCCCGAGCTGATTCGCGTAAATTTCGTAATCGACGGTTACTTCACCACTGTCTTCAGGTAAATATACGCGCCAGGTGCTTTTATCGACCTTTTCCCAGCGAAGTTCTTCCCCGTTGCTCTGAGCATCAAAATCCCGAACCCCATTAGCCAGATTCAAAATGCGATAATATCCGGTTCTCCAGGCTGGCATTTTTACATCCAGAAACTTAGTATCACTGGCTGGAAAGGTTATAGACACTTCGCCTTTGTGGTGCTCAGGTTGTGTTAAATCAATTTTATAATTGGTATTTGCCAATACAATGGAAGGTGCCAACATAACACCAACAGCTAATAAGCTCTTGCGCACAGTTTATCTCCGTTAGTTTCGCTTTATTTGTTAGTTAACTTGTTTAAAGACTACCACAATCCACCGATAGAAAATAAATTCAGATAGGTTAGACTTTATGACATTATTTTTCGTATTATGCGTATTGACTTCAACATTTGGTAGGTGAGCATTGGCATTACCAGAAACACCACAAGAGCAGGTTCAGCACCTTAGCAAGAAACTGCGACAGAGCATCCAGTCGCGTAAGCAGATAGAAGACGATTATCTGCGCGACTCGCAACGTTACTCAAACTTTGTGAACGATCTTTGTCTGGCATTAAATGGTGTTGATAGTGAGTTAGACGGTTTACTGCATAAATTACGAGGTCATCTGCAGCAAAATGCGTCCGCTGCGGTTATAGAGCCCATAATGCAACAAGTGGGTGAGGTGATTTCTCAGCATACTGTTCGTATGCAAACGCTGCTAAAAAAAACCAACGAAAGTATTCACCTGGCATTACAGTCTATTAAGCCACGCGATAGCAGTGGCAGAAGCCAACTACAAAAAATAGCAAATGAATTCGAGCAACCAACAATGACGGTTTCTCATTATTTGCCATTAGTAAACCAATTGCTGACACTTTCCTACCAGCAGCAAGGTACTCAGACAGAAACGCAAGTAACCCAATATCAAAGTCAATTGCTTGATTTACTAAGTGAGGTCGAGTTTCTTGGAAGCGCCGCTGATACTTTGCAGCAAGTAAGGGTAGCTTTACAAAAGCCGCAAACCAGCGAAACCTTGTTAGCTATCACATTAAAAGTTATGCGGCTGGTATTTAACAATATTAACGATGAACGCCGCTCAGCACAGCTGTTCCTGCAACAATTAAATGCTTCATTAGAATCTGTCCAGAGTGTATTAGGTAAAACCATAAATCACTCTGCTGACTTTGCTGACCAACGACTGCATCTGAACCAACAACTAAAAAGTGGCGTTTCCGAGATAAAAGCTTGCGTCACTGACGCGTATGAATTGAACGATTTAAAAGAGTCGGTCGGCTTGCAGTTGCACCGTTTAGGTGAAACTTTGAATCGACACCTCAAGTTACATGACGAAGAGCGTCAAAGTTTCCATAGCAACACGCAAGCCATGGAGCAGAAACTCCGTGAAACCGAAGAACAGGTTTTACATTACAAGCAGGAGCTGGCTAAACAAAAGTTCCGCAGCTTACAGGACAATCTGACCAAGTTGCCGAACCGCTCTGCTTTTGATGAGCGTTTAAACCTGGAATTCCAACGCTGGAAAAACGGTGAAACGCCACTCAGCATAGCCATTATCGACGTTGATCATTTTAAGAATATTAACGATAGCTTTGGCCATATTGCCGGCGACAAGACCTTACAAGTTATCGCAGGTACTCTCAGCAAATCGCTACGAGAATCAGCCTTTGTTTGTCGCTATGGTGGCGAAGAGTTTGCTATCATATTCTGTTCTGACGGACAAAGTGCCTGTCAACATATAGAGAATACTCGGGAGAAAGTGGCTAATATCCCGTTTAGATTTAAAACCGACGATATACGCATTACTATTTCCGCAGGAATAGCTGAATTTAAGTACAATGAAGATATACCACTGGCGGTTTTTGAAAGAGCCGATAAGGCGCTCTATGAAGCAAAAAACAGCGGGCGCAACAAAGTCATCACAGCAAAATAAAGAGCAAAGCTGATGGGCACCGCCGGTACAAGAATGACCCCGAGTCATCGTTATTACAGGAGTATGAAAAGATAATGAGAGCAAGTATTTCTCCAAGAGGCAGCATGTCTCTTTTGTCACAACTGGAAATAGAACGTTTAAAGCAATCCTCAAACAGCCAACTCTATAAATTATTTCGCAATTGCTGTCTCGCGGTTTTAAATGCCGGAAGCAATACCGATAGCAGCGCTGAAATTTACGATAAATATGAAGACTTCGCCGTTAATATTATCCGCAAAGAGCGCGGTATAAAAATTGAATTGATTGAGCCGCCGGCTGAAGCTTTTGTTGATGGCGAACTGATTGTCGGCATTCGCGAATTACTGGAATCCGTATTGCGCGACATTCTCTTTACCGGAGAACGTTACTCAGAAGAAGAACTGAAAGACGCTGACAGTGCCACCCTAACCCACGTGGTGTTCGACATTTTACGCAACGCCCGTACTATTCAGGCCATGCAAGAGCCCGATATGGTGGTTTGCTGGGGCGGTCACTCAATTAACGAAGCTGAGTACAAATACACTAAAGAAGTGGGTTATCAGTTGGGCTTGCGTGGCTTAAATATCTGTACCGGATGTGGCCCGGGTGCAATGAAAGGCCCTATGAAAGGCGCGACTATTGGTCATGCTAAACAGCGTATTAGTGGTGGTCGCTACTTAGGTCTTACTGAGCCTGGCATTATTGCTGCCGAGCCACCTAACCCTATTGTTAACGAACTGGTTATTTTGCCCGATATTGAAAAACGCCTGGAAGCTTTCGTTCGCTGTGCGCACGGTATTGTTATTTTCCCAGGTGGCGCTGGTACCGCTGAAGAGCTGTTGTATCTTCTTGGCATACTGATGCACCCGAAAAACCAACAACAAAGCTTACCGGTTATATTGACAGGCCCTGAGGCGTCTAAAGATTACTTTGATGCGCTGGACACCTTTATTGTTGAAACTCTGGGTGAAGAGGCTCGAGGCTTTTACCGTATTATTATTGCTGACCCCTCAGGTGTTGCACAGCACATGCACGCCGGCATGGCCGCAGTAAAACAATACCGCCGTGATTCTGGTGACGCTTACTACTTTAACTGGACCTTATTTATTGATGAAAACTTCCAGCGGCCGTTCTACCCGACTCACGAAAATGTTGCGTCACTGAACCTGCACCCGGAACAGCCTAAAGAAGAGCTAGCAGCCGACTTACGACGTGCGTTTTCAGCTATTGTAGCCGGGAACGTGAAAGATGGTGGCATTCGTCAAATTCGGGAAAAAGGCGTATTTACCATTCACGGTGAAAAGGAGTTAATGAAACGACTGGACGTATTGTTAAGAGCATTCGTCGAACAAGGACGTATGAAATTGCCAGGTTCGGTGTATCATCCTTGTTATAAGGTTGTTACTGACTGAAGGATTTATGAAAAATAAAGTCTTTGTCATACTCGCCATTGGCGCTGTTTCTTATCTAGCCATAGTAGGAGCAGTGCTGATGCTTTATCAGGCTGATCCTGCTGATTTACAGTGGCAGGAACGAGAGACCTATAACGCCAGACAAATTGGCCAGTTGGATCTCGGTATGTCCAAAGACAGTGTTATTCGTATTTTAGGCTCACCCGATATCAACGAAGCAAAAGCCTCATCTGAAGGTGACATGCAAGTTCTGTTTTATCGAACTCATCACGTGACTTCTGACGGAATAACGACTAAAGATGAATGTACCCCTTTGGTTTTTCGCGATAATAAGCTTATCGCCTGGGGCAACGACTCTTATCGTGACTATCAGAATTATCAGAGGCGAGAATGAGAGAGCTGACCGAGTGTTGTGAAAAAGCGGCAAGTTTACTGAAACAACACGACGTTCGTCAGCTTTATCGTCTGGTTCAGTTTATTGATGAAGAATATCAGCAAAACCGCTGGCCTGAACTGCTTCCCCTTTACGCTCAGCAATACGCTCCTGCGGATAATCAGATAATAAGTGAGTTACTCGCGGTTTGTGTGAACGCGCTGCATTGCGGTTATCAATGGTCTTTGCACTCACAATATCGCCGAATTCTGGCCGCTGCTTGTGTCAGTGAAAAGCTTAATCCAGACCCTGCCCACTGGAAGCAGCTGCATTTAAGACAGCCGCTGTGGCTCTCTGCTTTAGAGCCTTTAACGCTAAAATCTGCTGACATTGTCGTTTTTCGCTATTGGGTTAACGCCTTAACTCAGGTTCAGCTGCAACGCTGTGAGCCTACTCAAGCTTTTTTCCCCTTATTGAACAGTGAATTCCGCTATCGCTTCTGGGCGCTGTTAAATCAGCAGGATACACTTCCTTTAAGACTCACGGGTCAGAAGTTTTCACATCATAAGAACCAGCAGACCGCAGTACTTTTAGGTTTTGAAGGAAAACATCAGATTCTGGCTCTTATACATAAGCTGGACAGCCCATTTTATGTCAGCCCGGACGAGACACAAAATTGGGACGTTAACGACAAACCTCTGACTCAGGAACAGGTGAACGCTCTGGCTCAGCACCGATTGCTAAAGCACAAGCCAAAAAGTGCAACACAACAAACGCCCAGGAAACTGTTACAGGCAATAAACCGTTACGCCAATGCCAGTGGCGCCTTAAACGCAGTAATTCAGCAAATTAACCAACTGCCTTTTTTAGCCAGCAGCCTCCATGCTGCCGTGCATCAGAGCGAACGCATTGGCTACAACGAAGCCAGCCGTATGGACTTAAAGCAGTCTTATTTATGGTTAGGCTCTAAACGAGCTTCAGTTATTCTTGCTACTGCTTTTTTGCAGCATCAGTTTTCATTAAATACCATTCCTCAGCATAACGCATTGATGCAAAAGCTCGGCTTACTGACCACAACGCTACAGCACTTATCAACAGAAACCGGCGTTAGCCTGCCAACCCCGGCACCACTGCTTGCTCTACTTTCAGGCTCCGATCTTTTTCGTCACCCAGAGCTGCTTAAATCGGCAAGGTGGCCCCGTCCGCGAGAAATAGAGCATTGCTACAGTACAAGTTGGGTAGGCTCTGCACTGGATATCAGTGACTTTCGTCGCAGTCGACAATTAGTTAAGCGTTGGCAATTGCCGGCCGCCACTGAAAATTTATTGGATCCCGATAAGAGTGAAGACAATGAACTCAATGCTTTGTTTTTCTTAGCCAATTATTTGACCATAAGTACCTATTACCCCAATGTGTTATTAAGCGACTCGGTCAAATCACTGCTAAAGTCTTATTGTCAGCAACTTCAAGTAAACGGTGAGCAACTGACCCGAATTAAAGCTAAATCAGCTTTTGAAAGTCACTGTTACTCACCGTTATAACCTACATTTACTGGCTGAATAATGCTTTGCTAGTCAGTATTAACGCCGCAATGGTAGAATTACCATTCCTGTTTTTGTTGTAACACGGTTTAAAGGAATCAATTCATGAGTAGAACTATCACAGTAATTCCAGGTGACGGCATCGGTCCGGATATTGTCGAGTCCGCAACAGCCATTCTTGATAAAGCAGGTTGTGACTTTGAATATGAATACGTCGACGCTGGTTTAACTGCTTTGGAAAAAACCGGAGAGTTACTGCCACAGGACACTCTTGATGCGATTGAGCGTAACGGTGTTACCTTAAAAGGTCCGCTAACCACTCCGGTTGGTGAAGGCTTTACCTCTATTAATGTCAGCCTCCGCAAACATTTTTCATTATACGCTAACGTGCGCCCTGTTTTGTCTTTTACCGGCACACAAGCGCGCTACGAAAACATTGATATTATTACCATTCGTGAAAATACCGAAGGTATGTACTCCGGCTTAGGCCAAAAAGTATCTGAAGACGGTAACGAAGCCGAAGCAGTAAGCAAAATCACTCGTGAAGGCGCTGAGCGCATTGTTCGTTTTGCCTATGAAACCGCACGTCGCGAAGGCCGTAAGAAAGTCACCGCGGTGCATAAAGCCAACATTCTGAAATCCACTTCCGGATTATTCCTGAAAGTAGCGCGTGAAATTGCGGACGAGTATCCGGACATTGAGTCAACAGAAATGATTGTTGATGCGGCCTGCATGCGCTTAGTTATGAACCCGGAAGAGTTTGACGTTATTGTTACCACCAACCTGTTTGGCGATATTCTGTCAGACCTGTGCGCAGGTTTGGTCGGCGGCTTAGGTATGGCACCCGGCGCTAACATTGGTAAAGACTGTGCCATTTTCGAAGCTGTACACGGCTCAGCCCCGGATATTGCCGGTAAGAACCTGGCAAACCCAACCTCAGTTATCTTAGCGTCAATTCAAATGCTCGAATACTTAGGCATGCAAGAGCAAGCCGAAAAAATCACCAAAGCATTAGAAGATGTGATTTCCAGTGGCGACCGTACCACTCGTGATTTGGGCGGCTCGCACGGTACCACTGATTTTACTCAGGCAGTTATTGAGCGTCTTTAAGGCGAAAGGCATAGCCATGAATGAACTCAGGCTATGCCTTTAAAGCTAGCTGCGGGGCAACCAGCGCAAGTGTACAGTAATTTCTTCACGGTCGTGGTAAAGGTGCTTGGCCTGAATTTCAAACGGCTTAGTCCCCTCGGTTTGTAGCTGTTCTTTAATCTGATCCAGGTAGCCTTTAACTGCGGCGTAGCGCTGACGCATTGGTAACTTAAGGTTAAAGATGGCTTCTTCACAATCACCGTCTAGTAACCAACTGGTCATCAGCTCGCCGACACGTGCGGGTTTTTCAACCATATCGCACACCAACCAGGTAACATTTTTGCGTTTCGGGCGAAATTTAAAGCCGTCTTCCTGAATGTGCTTTACCTGACCGGTTTCCATTAAAGATTCTGCCATTGGTCCGTTGTCCACAGCCTGTACCATCATACCGCGGCGTACCAACTGATAAGTCCAGCCTCCCGGCGCTGCACCAAGATCTACCGCCTTCATGCCCGAATGAACACGTTTTTCATGTTCGTTTTCAGGCACAAATACCTGAAAGGCTTCATCCAGTTTTAACGTTGAACGGCTTGGTGCCTCTTTTGGCATGCGCAAACGCACAATGCCACCATCGTGCACTGTCTGGTTATAGCTGTACGAATACCCCACCAAAGCATGTGCCGCATTGACAAATAACACGTGAAGCATCGGTCGTTTGGCTAACGGTTTATTACTTAAAAGCTCTTCTTTGCGTAATGCCTGACGCAGCGGCACGCTGAATTTTCGGCAAAATTTGGATAGCTGGTTAGCTTCGTTAGTATCTGGGGTTTCCACCCGTAACTCACCGGCTAAACCAAAAGTTTCCTGGTGAGGTTTTAGTACCTTTATGACTTCGCTGGCACGGTCTTCAATACCGGCCACTTTAACCGGCCCCAGCAAGGCAAACATTTCGCGCGCAAAGACCAGGTCTTTCAGCGTCAGTTTACGGGCAATATGCTCTGCTTCTTCGTGCTGACAATGGTAGGTAACGTAAGCTTGTTCGGGTTGTGTCTGGCAATAACCATAAACACCCAGTTCCGCGGTTTTATCCTGAATTTCGGCCGCGCAATCACCTTCGAACCCCGCACGACACAGCAATACAATGCCACTACCTCTGCCGTTAACAATCTCACTCATTAACTACCTGCTCCTAACTTCATTGCGCCAACTAATAAACAGACCCAGCCAGCAATAAATAATACTCCGCCAATAGGCGTTATAGGTCCAAACCATTTAACACCGGTAAGTGCTAAGGCATACAAACTACCGGAAAATAAAACCACGCCAGCCAGCCACAAATAGCCGCTGGCAACAAACCAAACCGACGGTGACTGCTTTAACCAAAGCGCTAAAGCAAACAGTGCCAACGCATGATAAAACTGATAGGTGACTCCGGTCTCAAAAGCGCTCAGCAAACTCTCACTTAATTTCGATTTTAAACCGTGCGAAGCAAAAGCGCCCAACATAACGCCGGTACTGCCTAAAATGGCGGCCACAATTAAAAATACCTGACTCATTGAATAAACTCCTTAATGGCATCTGCTGCCTGCTGCCAAAGCTTAGGTGTATTCACCGCCTTGGCTTTTGTGGCGGCAAATCCGTGATCGGCACCCTCTAGCCATTGTAACTGCCAGTTATGCGGCAGCTCCACGCCTTGCCCCTGCTCGGCTCTTTTTAAAAGCGGCTTACTGAACGGGTCGCGCGTTCCCTGCAAAATAAGGCCGGGCGCCTGCGTCATCTTTAATTCTTCAAGGCGTGACTTCTCAGGTTTTTGCGGTGGGTGGAACGGAAAGCCCAAAGCAATGACTGCTTTCGCGCCGTATTTATCGGCTAAGCGCAACATTACCCGGCTTCCTAACGACTTGCCCATCAAAACTAACGGTTTATTATCTTGCTGTAACTCGCTCAGCAGTTCATCAATCGCATCGACCAATGCCTGCATTTTATTCGGCGGACGTGGCTTACCGGTTTCACGAACCTTTTCCCAATAAGGAAAGTCCGGGCGCACAACCTCCGC
The DNA here is from genome assembly GCF_034422975.1 of Idiomarina sp. PL1-037. NCBI lineage: Bacteria > Pseudomonadati > Pseudomonadota > Gammaproteobacteria > Alteromonadales > Idiomarinaceae > Idiomarina > Idiomarina sp. PL1-037. The sequence continues at coordinate 1,218,170 of NZ_CP139873.1, read as the reverse complement.
ACCAAGCGCTATGCCATGCTCTGCAAAGAAATTCATAAAAGCTGTGTCGGGACCGCCTCCTGAGCCGTGCAAAAACACGATGCGGAACGCTCCTTCCGGGTTCTGTTGTTGATAACGCATTATTGGTTAAACTCTTGCTCTTCTTTTTGAACCAAGTTTAGCAGCCACTGACGGAAGGTCGCGATTTTACCTATCTCCGCCTGATTGTCACGACAAACCAGATAAAACGCTTTATTCCGCTGCAGTGCCTGAGGAAAAATACGAACCAGGTGGCCACTGTCAATTTCGGACTTCACCAGCACGTTATTGGCTAATGCAATGCCCTGCCCGTGGACTGCAGCCTGCAAAGCCAGGCTGGAATGACTGAATACCGGTCCGTTATCGCCTTTATACTGAGGTAACCCCACCAGCTGGAACCAGTCCTTCCAGGCGTTACGCGTTTCGTCGTGCAGCAAGGTTTGTTTGAATAAATCTATCGGCTCTTTGATATTCGCTTTGTTCAATAACAACGGCGAACAGACAGGCCATAAGTATTCTTCATGCAGCTGGTAAGCTTTTACGCCGGGCCAGCGACCATCACCATAGTAAATAGCAACGTCTACATCGTCCGTCAAAGAGCCGCTAATCTCATCCACCGCTTTAATGCGTATGTCCATATCTGGGTGTTCTTCGCGAAAACTGCTGAGCCGTGGAACAAACCATAAAATAGCGAAACTGGGCGGAACCGACACGGTCAATGCGCCGCGTTCGGACACTAATCGAAGTTTATCGGTCGCCTGTGCCAGTTGCTCAAAAATATCGCGTAACTCTAAGTAGTATTCCTGCCCTTCTTCGGTCAGCAACAGCGAGCGGTTACGCCGGATAAAAAGCTTAAGCTCAAGGAAGTCTTCTAACGCTTTTACCTGATGACTGACGGCCGCCTGAGTCACAAATAACTCTTCGGCTGCTTTGGTAAAACTGAGATGACGCGCTGCCACTTCAAATGATTTTAGCGCGTTTAAGGGAGGTAATTTCCGCATGCCATTAACTAAAAAGCGTCTCTGTTTAGTAGATAACCACCACTATAACAGAGACGCCCTTCGTTCGGCTATTTATCATTACTTTAACTAATGTGACTTACAGACGAACGCCGCCGTCAATTTCGACCACACGGCCGCTAAAGAAGTCATTTTCAATAATGTAGCGAGCACTGTGGGCAATTTCATTGGGCTGGCCCCAGCGTTTTAGCGGCACCATAGACAACGCGCGATCAACCGCTTCAGGTTTCATCTGTGCCGTCATTGGCGTTTCAATAAAGCCAGGCGCAATGGCACCACAGCGAATGCCGTAACGACCCAGTTCACGAGCCCAGGTGACTGTCATAGCAACCACACCGGCTTTCGTTGCGGAGTAGTTAGTCTGCCCCATGTTGCCGGCTCGCGCGACACTGGAAATATTGATGATAACGCCTTTCTTACCAGCTTTTACCATCTGCGCTGCGGCTTCACGTCCGCATAAGAAGGTACCGGTGAGGTTCACATCCAGTACCGACTGAAACTGCTGTAATGGCATTTTCTGTTTCAGTTCGCCGTCTTTGAATTTGATCAGCAAGCCATCGCGCAGTAAGCCTGCGTTGTTCACTAGCACATCGATGCCATCAAATTCTTGCTGAATTTGCTCAAATACGGTTTCTACCGACTCTTCATCGGTAATATCAACTTCATAACCAACCACTTTGGCTGCGCCCAGCTTTTCGCATTGTTCCTGAGCTTCACCTAATACGTCGCCGTTAATATCGATAAGCGCAAGTTTGGCACCTTGCCGGGCGAAATCTTCAGCCATTGCGAGGCCCAGCCCCTGAGCACCACCGGTAATAACAATGACACTGTCTTTAATTTGCATGTGTTTCCCCAATTCTTAGGTTACTTCTGTGACTTAGGTGCCACATAATTAAAAATACTGGAAAAGTCCTGGCGACCATGGCCTTGCTCAGACCAGCTATGGTAAAGGTTGCGAGTCAGTGACCCAATAGGCGTTGCGGCACCGCTTTCTAATGCGGTTTGTTGCGCAAGGCCTAAATCTTTAGCCATTAAGTCAACCAAAAAGCCGCCCTGATAGTCATTGCTTGAAGGCACGTTATCCATTACCCCAGGGCACGGATTATATACCTGTAATGTCCAATTGCTACCTGAGCTTGCTAGCATAATTTCCGATAAAACTTTTGGGTCCAGCCCGTTTGCCTTACCCAATTGCAAAGCTTCAGAGGTACCTACCATTAATACTGACAACAACATGTTATTACAGATTTTTGCAATCTGTCCGGCACCGACATCTCCGGCGCGGAAAACATTTTTGCCCATGTCGTTAAGCACGCTACGAGCCCGGTCAACGTTAGTTTCTGTGCCGCCGCAAATAAAGGTTAAAGTACCAGCTTTCGCGCCACCAACACCACCGGAAACCGGGGCGTCGATAAAGGCAATACCAGCTTTCTCTAAATGTTCACCCACATACATAGCGGTTTCAGAAGAAATGGTACTGCAGTCAATAACCAACTGATCTTTATTCAGCTTGTTGATTAGGCCATCGTCACCGAGATAAACGCCTTTTACGTGACGGTCTGCAGGCAGCATAGACACTACAAACTCGGCTCCTTCGATGGCTTCAGCTGCTGTTTTCGCCGCCTGTGCACCGTCAGCAACTATCGCTTTAAGTGCTTCTTCCGATAAGTCAAAAGCCTTAACCTTGTGGCCGGCTTTTGCCAGGTTGCTGGCCATTGGGCCACCCATGTTACCCAGTCCAATAAATCCTACGGTTGCCATGTTGGCACTCCTTCTCGTTATTCGTTCTATTTATCAAGATCGGCTAATGGATGCGTTCGCTCGCCCCAAGGCGGTAAAAAGAATGCATCAACTTCTTCCGCTGGTACTTCGGCTACCGAGTTATGCTGCCATTGTGGATTCTTATCTTTATCAATCAGCAGTGCCCGAATACCTTCCGCAAAATCGCCACGAACCGCACAGTTACAGGACAAGGTTAGCTCTAAACGGAAACAATCAGCCAACGACAAATCAGAGCCTTGCTGCAACTGGTTCCAGACCAGGTGCGATGTAAAAGGACAACCATTGGCCAGATTCTTACGCGCCCGCGCCAGCCATTTATCATCCGTTTCATCATTGACAATACGTTCAACAATTTCACCAATGTCGTTGCCCGTTGTAAGCTCTGTTATTAGCTTCTGATGCGGTTCTACCTGAGGCGTGGGTAACGCTGTTGGGTCATTACTTGCCTCGTCACTTAGTAAGTCCGTCACCTTTTGTTTGTTCAATGCCTCAGTATTGCCCCACTGAACTTCTTTCAGTTTATTCAGAATGCTTTCTTTGCTTTCATGCCCAACAAAGTGATCGGCCAGGTTCAGATACAGTGCATCGTTCGCATTCATCGTCGCGCCGGTAATGCCTAAGAACAAACCGCAACCTTGTGGCATACGATTAAGGAAGGAGGTCGCACCAACATCTGGGTACAAGCCAATAGTCACTTCCGGCATAGCCAGTAACGAACGTTCGGTCACGATACGATGACTGGCGCCATTCATCAGCCCCATACCGCCGCCCATCACAATGCCGTCACCCCAGCAAATAAGAGGTTTGGGGAAGGTCTGAATAAAGTAGTCCAGTTGATATTCCTTCGTGAAGAAGTTTTCGACTTCCTCTACTAATTTGCCCGGCTCCGCTTGCATGGCTTTATACATGGCGACAATGTCACCACCGGCACAGAAAGCTTTTTCACCAGCCCCCTGCAACCAGACACAGGCGACTTTGTCGTCTTCTGCCCATTTTTCCAGCTGCGGTAAGAGCTTTTCAGCCATCGCCAGGCTCAGAGCATTCAGCGATTTCTCGGAATTTAACGTAGCAACGCCGATGACTTTGTCACCGGCGTTCAGTTCTTCAAAAAGTACAACGTCTTGCATGGAATCTCCTTACAAGATTTCGCGATCGTCATCCGCCAGTATACGGCGCCCAATAATCATGCGCATCACTTCGTTAGTGCCTTCCAGAATCTGGTGTACACGAACATCTCTTACATGGCGCTCTAACGGATACTCTTTAATGTAACCATAACCACCGTGAAGCTGCAGTGCATCGTTACACACTTTAAAACCAACATCGGTCGCAAACTGTTTTGCCATAGCACAATAGGTGGTTTTATCAGCGTCGTTGTTATCGACTTTACTGGCAGCCAGACGAACCATTTGGCGGGCTGCAACCAGCTCAGTCGCCATATCGGCCAACTTAAACTGCAGCGCCTGAAAAGCCGCCAGGGGCTTACCGAATTGCGTACGCTCCTGCATATAAGCTTTGGCAGTATTTAGTGCCGCCTGCGCTGTACCCACTGAACATACCGCAATGTTAATGCGGCCGCCGTCTAAGCCCATCATCGCAAACTTAAAACCTTCGCCTTCTTTGCCCAGCAGATTTTCTGCCGGAATACGAACGTCTTCAAAAGTCACTAAGCGGGTAGGCTGTGCATTCCAGCCCATTTTATCTTCGGCTTTCCCGTAAATAACACCTTTGGCGTCCGCCGGTACCGCAAAGGCAGAAATGCCTTTAGGTCCGTCTTCACCTGTACGAGCCATAACCACTAAAACATCGGTTTCGCCGGCACCGGAGATAAACATTTTAGAGCCGTTCAGAACGTACTCGTCGCCGTCTTTTTTCGCACTGGTGCGTAAGCTCGCAGCGTCCGAACCAGATCCGGGTTCAGTCAAGCAATAGGAGCCAAGCTTCTCGCCTGTCACTAATTCTGGTACCCACTGGTCAATCACAGACTGTTGACCGAATGAGCCAATCATCCAGGTAACCATATTATGAATGGTCATCATAGCCGTGGTTGCTGTACAACCGCCCGCCAGTTGCTCAAAAATAAGCGCAGAGTCCAGGCGGCTCATTCCAAAGCCGCCAGCCTCTTCCGGTGTATACATGCCCATAAAGCCCATTTCACCAGCTTTACGAAACACTTCTATTGGGAAGTAATGCTCTTCGTCCCATTTAGCCGCATTGGGCGCCAGCTCTTTATCAGCGAAGGCCTTAGCAGTGTCTACAAAAGCTTGCTGATCTTCTGTCAATTCGAAATTCATCGTTATCCCCTGTTATCTTAGGTTAATTGACATGTTAGGACCTGCCGGATCTTCCAGGTCGCTCTCAAACCAACGCGCCGTTACGGTCTTAGTTTCGCTGTAGAAACGAACGCCCTGCTTACCATAAGCGTGTAGGTCACCAAAGAATGAACGCTTCCAGCCAGTAAATGAGAAGAACGGCAGTGGTACCGGAATTGGAATGTTAATCCCTACCTGACCCACTTCAACTTCGTGTTGGTATTTACGCGCTGCGGCACCGCTTGCTGTAAAGATAGAAGTACCATTACCGTAAGGATTGTTGTTAACCAGCTCTAATGCATCTTCTAAGCTGTCCACTTCTGTGGCGCACAATACTGGACCGAAAATTTCCGTTTTATAAATTTCCATATCCGGCGTTACGTTAGAGAAGACCGTTGGACCAACCCAGTTGCCGTCTGGCAAACCGTCAACTTTACAGTTACGGCCATCAACCAGCAGCTTCGCGCCTTCTTTTTCACCCTGAGTAATCAAAGCTTCAACGCGCTCTTTTGCTTGTGGGCTAATCACCGGACCATAAGCGGCATTTTCATCATTCCATGCGCCCGGACGAACTTTTGCAATGGCTTCCGCAATTTCAGGGATCCACTCTTTTGCCGCACCAACAAATACCGCGACAGAAATCGCCATACAACGTTGACCTGCCGCACCGACAGAAGAGCCAACCATATTGTTGATCACTTGCTGTTTATTGGCATCTGGCATAATAACGCAATGGTTTTTCGCACCGGCAAAGGCTTGTACGCGCTTACCATTTTCTGTACCACGACGGTAGATGTACTCTGCAACCGGTACAGAGCCAACGAACGACAAGGCACGAACTGCCGGATGATCCAGCAGAAAATCAACCTGATCTTTATTGCCATGCAAGACCTGCAACACCCCTTTAGGCGCGCCAGCTTGTTCAAATAATTCCACCAAACGATTTGGCGTTAATGGATCTTGCTCAGAAGGTTTAAGAATAAAGGTGTTACCACAAGCAATGGCCAGCGGGAACATCCAAAGTGGAATCATCGCCGGAAAGTTAAATGGTGTAATACCTGCACAAACGCCAAGTGGCTGAGTGTAACTGTAAGAATCAATTTTACGGGCAACGTTTTCAACGGTCTCGCCCATCAATAACGAAGGAATGTTCGCTGCGTGTTCAACCACTTCTATACCACGCCAAACATCACCTTTGGCATCTTCAAAAGTTTTACCAGTTTCTTGTGCCAGCGTTTCAGCTATTTCTTCCTGATGTTCTTTTAACAAAGCCTGATAGCGCATCATTACGCGAGCACGCTCAGAAACCGGCACTTCTTTCCAGGTTTTAAAGGCTTCGCGAGCACTCTCAACCGCGGCGTCCATTTCGCTTTGGGTAGCAACAGGCACTTGTGCAATAACTTCCTGAGTTGCCGGGTTGGTGACAGGAATCCACTGTTCTGACTTCGAGGCGATAAATTCGCCATCTATATACAGAGGCACTTTCTTAGACATAATTCACCTTCTTATTGTGTTATTTTGTCATCTATTGATGAGCTAAATTTAGTTAAGTGAGCCTTAACGTGACCCTCTTAATTCTGATTACTTTACTTTGGGCCGCCAGCTTTTCGCTAATCGGCGTTTATCTTGCTGGCCAGGTTGACGGTTATATTGTTGTCTTTATCCGCATGGTTTTAGCCCTGATAACCGTATTGCCGCTATTTCGTTGGCGGCATTTGTCTCCCAAAAGTGGGCAGCTACCTCAACTGGCTAAACTGGCCGTTATTGGCGCTGTACAAATTGGCGCCATGTATTTGTTTCTTTACCATGCGTTTTTGTATTTGAGCGTTGCCGAAGTGCTTTTGTTCACTATTTTTACACCACTCTATATAACGCTAATTGACGAGCTGATACTTAACCGCAAGCATCTCCCGCTCTTATGGTGGATAGCCGCAGCGGTATCGGTATGCGGTGCCGCCATTATTCGCTATCAACCTTTGTCCGATGACTTCGTCACCGGCTTCTTTTTAATTCAGGCAGCCAACGCATGCTTTGCCGCCGGTCAAGTCGCTTATAAACGTTTACCCACAGGTAAAACCTTAGAACAAAGTCAACAATTTGCCGCCTTTTTCTTTGGCGCCAGCGTCGTTGCCGGCCTTGGTGTTTTATTCTTTGGCAACTTAACCAAAATGCCGACCACCCATCTTCAATGGGGCATCTTATTGTGGCTCGGTACTGTTGCCTCCGGGCTTGGTTACCTTGGTTGGAACCTTGCCAGTAAATGGGTCAACACCGGGCAACTGGCCACGATGAACAATGCGTTAATTCCCACTGGAATTCTGGTTAATGTCTTATTCTGGGAACAGTCATTTGACTACACCCGCTTAAGTATTGGTGCTTTGATTATAGTACTTGCCATTTGGCTAGCCGGACGAGCTCAAAAACTGAAACCCTCCGGCTAGCCTATATCAGCAAAGCCCTATTACACCATTTCCACAGCCAGAGCGACGGCTTCACCGCCGCCGATACACAGTGAGGTAATGCCTCGTTTCTGGCCTTTCTGTTTCAAAGCGTGCAACAACGTTACCAGCAAACGTGCGCCGCTTGCGCCAATCGGATGCCCTAACGCACAAGCTCCGCCATGCACATTGACTTTAGCCGGGTCTAACTTCATTTGCTGAATGGCCAGCATAGTTACCATGGCAAAAGCTTCGTTAATTTCCCATAAATCGACGTCGTCTTTTGTCCAGTCCAGCTTGCTGAGCAAGGAGTTCATTGCCCCAATTGGTGCGACGGTAAATTCAGACGGTTCCTGCGAGTGCGTCGTGTGACCCATTACTCGCGCCAGCGGTTGCAAACCTTTGGCCTTTGCATCGCTCTCACGCATTAAAATAAGCGCTGCTGCACCGTCAGAAATGGAACTGGAATTAGCTGCGGTAATGGTACCATCCTTTTTGAATGCCGCACGCAACTGAGAAATTTTATCCAGACGCGCTTTACCCGGTTGTTCGTCGATATCGACAGTCACGTCACCTTTACGGGTGGAGTATGTAACCGGGGTAATTTCGTCTTTAAAAAGGCCATCTTTAATAGCAGTCTGAGCTTTGGTAAGCGAATGAATGGCAAACTCATCCATTGCTTCACGATCCAAACCGTATTCATCAGCAGTGTCCTGTGCGTAACATCCCATAGCTTTATGCTCGTAGGCGTCTTCCAGCCCGTCCAGCATCATATGATCCAGCACTTGTCCGTGCCCCATACGATAACCGCTACGGCCTTTTGGCAGCATGTAAGGTGCATTCGACATACTTTCCATGCCACCGGCAAGCACCACATCTGCTGAGCCTGCTTTAATTAAATCGTGCGCCATCATTGCAGCTTTCAAGCCAGAGCCGCATACTTTATTAATGGTTGTCGCGCCGGTAGAGCGAGGTAAATCGGCATGCAGCATTGCCTGACGCGCTGGTGCCTGACCTAAACCGGCAGGTAACACATTGCCCATGATAACTTCTGAAATATCATCGGCTGTTAAACCGCTGTTACTCAGCGCTGCTTTTATAGCTGTTGCGCCCAAATCAGGAGCCGTAACTTCACTCAAACTGCCCTGAAAACCGCCCATTGGCGTGCGGTTGGCCGCTACAATAACGATAGAATCGCTCGACATTTTTCCTCCAAATTCACTTTACGTTAACGTAAACTTCCTCTAAGCTTAGATCTTAGGACAACCAAAAAGCAAGTACCGATGAACAATAAAGTGACCTACACTATTGGCGAACTGGCAAAAGAATTTGACATTACCACCCGCAGCATTCGTTTTTACGAAGACGAAGGCTTGCTTTCCCCCAGACGCCAAGGGCAACAACGCATATATACCAACAAAGACCGGGTTCGTTTAAAGCTGATTCTACGCGGCAAACGACTCGGTTTTTCACTGGCCGAAACCCGTCGTTTATTCGAACTTTACGACGCGGATAACAGCAGTGCGGCCCAGCTCGAAAAGGTACTTGAGCTGGTCAGTGAGAAGAAACACTCACTCAAGCAACAAATGGAAGATATTAATGTGTTACTGACCGAGCTCAGTGGTCTGGAGCAGCGTTGTCAGGACGAGCTCGAGAACATTCAGTCGTCAGTTTCAGAAGTTCATTCTCAGGAGTCGTTATGATCAGTCAATATACCACCTTTAATTTTGGTCTCGGCGAAACAGCCGATATGATCCGTGAACAAGTTAATGCCTTCGCGCGTGATGAAATCGCCCCACGCGCCACAGAAATTGATGAAAAAAATCAATTTCCCGGCGACTTATGGCAAAAACTTGGCGACATGGGTCTGCTGGGCTTAACCGTTGCCGAAGAATACGGTGGTTCCGGCATGGGCTACCTTGAACATGTTATTGCTATGGAAGAAATTAGCCGTGCTTCTGCCTCAGTTGGCTTAAGCTATGGTGCCCATTCAAACCTTTGTGTTAATCAAATTCATCGCAACGGTAACGAAGAACAAAAACAAAAGTATTTGCCTAAGTTATGCACCGGTGAACACGTTGGCGCTTTAGCTATGAGTGAACCTAATGCGGGTTCTGATGTAGTCAGTATGAAGCTGCGCGCGGAGAAGAAAGGCGACAAGTACATTCTGAACGGCAATAAAATGTGGATCACTAACGGTCCGGAAGCTAATGTCTTCGTAATTTACGCAAAAACCGAACCGGAGAAAAACTCTCGGGGCATTACCGCCTTTATCGTTGAAAAAGACACACCAGGGTTCAGCCAGGCGCAAAAACTCGACAAGCTGGGTATGCGTGGGTCAAATACCTGTGAACTGGTCTTCGAAGACGTAGAAGTCCCTGAAGAAAACATTTTGGGAGAGCTAAACGAAGGCGTTAAAGTATTGATGAGTGGTCTTGATTACGAGCGTGCCGTTCTTGCTGCAGGTCCTTTAGGCATTATGCAGGCCTGCCTTGATACTTGCGTGCCTTATATTCATGATCGTAAACAGTTCGGTAAAGAAATCGGCGAATTCCAGCTAATTCAGGGCAAAGTTGCTGATATGTACACTCGCACCAATGCGGCGCGTGCCTATGTTTACGCCGTGGCTCAATCTTGCGACCGTGGCGAAACCACCCGTAAAGATGCCGCCGGAGCGATTCTTTACGCCGCAGAACTGGCCACCCAACTTGCACTGGACGCTATACAGTTATTAGGCGGCAACGGCTACATTAACGAATACCCCACAGGACGCCTGCTGCGCGACGCGAAGCTTTATGAAATCGGCGCTGGCACATCGGAAATTCGCCGCATGCTTATTGGTCGCGAACTGTTCACTGAATCCAAATAATAAGGAGGCAACGCCGTGGCGATTTTATCCAGTAAAATCAACACCCGCGATGCACAATTTGCAGCTAACAGCGAGTCTATGCGGGCCGTCGTTAACGACCTGCAGGAAAAAGCGGCAAAAATTCATCAGGGTGGCGGGCCTAAGTATCAGGAACGCCATTTGTCCCGGGGTAAATTATTGCCCCGCGACCGTATTAATAAACTGCTGGACGCGGGTTCACCGTTTCTGGAAGTCGGTCAGTTTGCGGCCTGGGAATGTTACGAAGACTACGTTCCTTCTGCTGGTGTAGTTGCCGGTATTGGTCAGGTTGAAGGCACTGAGTGTATGATCATCGCCAACGATGCTACCGTCAAAGGCGGCACCTATTACCCGCTGACCGTGAAAAAGCATCTGCGTGCCCAGGAAATTGCCGAGCGTTGTCACCTGCCTTGTATTTATCTGGTGGACTCCGGAGGCGCTAACCTGCCCCGTCAGGATGAAGTCTTCCCGGACAAAGAGCACTTTGGTCGCATTTTCTTTAATCAGGCGAATATGTCTGCCAAAGGCATTCCACAAATTGCTGTGGTTATGGGCCTGTGTACTGCCGGTGGCGCTTACGTGCCGGCTATGGCCGATGAAAGCGTCATAGTAAAAGAGCAAGGCACTATTTTCCTTGCAGGTCCGCCGTTAGTTAAAGCAGCAACGGGCGAAGAAGTGTCAGCCGAAGAGCTTGGCGGTGCCGACGTGCACACACGCATTTCCGGTGTTGCGGATCATTTCGCTCACAACGATGAACACGCCTTAGCCTTAGCGCGCCGCTCGGTCGCACGCCTTAACCGCGGTGAACCAACCAAACTGGATCGTCAACCGGCTAAGCCACCGCGTTACGATGCAAAAGAGTTATACGGCATTGTCGGCACCGACCTACGCAAACCTTATGACGTTCACGAAGTGATTGCGCGCATTGTTGATGACTCAGACTTCGACGAATTTAAAGCCAACTACGGTAATACGTTGGTGACGGGGTTTGCCCGCATTGATGGCTACCCCGTCGGTATTGTCGCGAATAACGGCATCTTGTTCTCTGAGTCGGCACAAAAAGGCGCCCACTTTATTGAGCTTTGTGCCCAGCGCAAAATCCCACTGGTGTTTCTACAAAACATTACCGGCTTTATGGTCGGTAAAAAGTACGAGGCCGAGGGCATTGCCAAGCATGGCGCGAAAATGGTTATGGCGGTTTCCTGCGCTAAAGTGCCTAAGTTTACTGTGTTAATCGGCGGCAGCTACGGCGCCGGTAACTATGGCATGTGTGGCCGTGCGTATGATCCCACCATGATGTTCATGTGGCCGAATGCCCGTATCTCTGTTATGGGCGGTGAACAGGCCGCTGGCGTTATGGCGCAGGTGACCAAAGACAACTTAGCCCGCAAAGGCGAAAGCTTAAGTGAAGAAAAAGAACAAGAACTTAAAAAGCCCATTGTCGAGCAGTACGATAAACAGGGCCACCCCTATTATGCGTCAGCACGCTTATGGGACGACGGCATTATTGACCCGGCACAAACGCGCGAAGTTCTGGCATTAAGCCTTGCCGCTTCATTAAATGCACCGATTGAAGACAGCCGCTTCGGCGTCTTTCGCATGTAATCGGAGGTTATTAACCATGGCAAAATACACAGAACTCAATATCAACGATCAGGGCGTTGCGACACTGACGTTAAACCGCCCGGATGTTCACAACGCATTTGACGATGTGATGATTGCAGAGCTGCTACAGGCGTTAAAAAAGGTTGAAGAAAGTGCCAGCGCGAGAGTACTGGTGCTTCGCTCAGAGGGCAAAAACTTTTCTGCCGGTGCGGATCTGAACTGGATGCGCTCAATGGCGGATAAAAACTACCAGCAAAACGTGGATGACGCCGGTGAGCTTGGCCTGCTAATGGAACGCCTGGACTTGCTTAGCAAGCCCAGTATCGCGTTAGTCCAAGGTGCGGCCTTTGGTGGCGCAGTAGGCCTTGCCGCTTGCTGTGACATTGTACTGGCACAACCGCGTAGCAGCTTCTGCTTGAGTGAAGTCAAAATTGGGCTTATTCCGGCAGTTATCAGTCCTTATGTTGTGCGTACTATTGGTGAGCGCCAGTCACGCCGCTATATGCTGACCGCTGAGCGCTTCTTTGCCGACAAAGCGCAAGAGCTAGGTTTGGTCAACGAAATTGTAGAAAGCTTTGAAGAGCCGTTAAACAAACTACTAGACGCGCTTCTAGCGAATAGTCCACAAGCGGTAACCGCCTGTAAGCAACTGATCCGCAATGTTGGTTCACGTCCAATTGATAAAGACGTACGTGAACATACCATTAAAGCCATTGCCGAAATTCGCGTGTCGGACGAAGGCCAGGAAGGACTCAGTGCGTTTCTTGAAAAACGCCCCGCCGCCTGGCTTAAACAGAGTTAACAACAGGTCTCATTATGATCAAAACATTATTGATTGCGAACCGTGGTGAAATTGCCTGTCGTATTATTGCCACAGCAAAGAAAATGGGAATTCGCTCCGTAGCGGTATTCTCCGATGCCGACCGCAACTCACGCCACGTTAAGCTGGCGGATCAGGCCGTACATATTGGTCCTGCAGCCAGCACTGACAGTTATCTGCGTGCCGATAAAATTATCGCCGCTGCTAAACAAACCGGTGCTGAAGCCATTCACCCGGGCTATGGTTTTCTCTCAGAGAACGAAGACTTCGCTGACCAATGTGAGCTGAACAACATCATTTTTGTGGGACCACCGGTATCGTCTATTGCCGCTATGGGCTCTAAGAGCGCGGCTAAATCCATTATGCAGGACGCCGGTGTACCTCTGGTTCCGGGTTACCATGGCAGCGAACAGGATATTGAAACGCTAAAAGCCGAAGCTGAGAAAGTTGGCTTCCCATTACTACTAAAAGCGGCGTACGGCGGCGGTGGTAAAGGTATGCGTGTGGTAGAAAACATGGGCGAATTCGACGACGCCCTGAATTCTGCCAAACGCGAAGCGAAGTCCTCTTTCGGTAACGATAAAATGCTGATGGAGCGTTTTATTCGTAACCCCCGTCACGTGGAAATTCAGGTGTTTACCGACGAACATGGTAACGCCGTTTACCTGGCGGAACGCGACTGTTCGGTGCAGCGCCGTCACCAAAAGGTGCTTGAAGAAGCCCCTGCTCCGGCATTGACTGAAAAAACGCGCACAGAAATGGGCGAAGCTGCAATTCGCGCAGCCCAGGCAATAGATTATGTTGGTGCTGGAACGGTTGAGTTTTTGTTTGATCAAAGTGGCGAGTTCTACTTCATGGAGATGAACACTCGCTTACAGGTTGAGCATCCGGTTACGGAAATGATCACCGGCCAGGATTTAGTCGAATGGCAATTGCTGGTCGCTTCAGGTCAACCACTACCTCTGGCGCAAAATGACATTCAAGTAAACGGTCACGCATTCGAAGCACGGATATACGCCGAAGATCCGGACAACGATTTCTTGCCCTGCACTGGTACTATTAAACATTTACGTACGCCTGCAGAAAAGAGCGGCATCCGCATTGACACCGGCATTGAAGAAGGCGACGAGATATCTGCTTTCTATGACCCAATGATAGCCAAACTGATTGTCTGGGACACCGACCGTACCCGCGCCCTGTTGCGTCTGCAAAAGGCTTTGCGTGAATATCGTTTAACCGGCTTAACGACTAACGTCGACTTTTTACATCGTTTAGCTTCACATCCCGAATTTGTGAAGACCAACCTCACTACTGAGTTTATTCAACAACATCAAGAGGAGTTGCTGCCCGATAGTTCAGTGAATTATCAGCAAATTGCGACGGAAGCGGCTTTATTTGATATTTGTCAGCGCCAACAGCAACGAGGCAGTTCACCATGGCAAAGTGGTAATGCGTTTAGAATGAACTCAGCAGCCACACATACAGTTTCACTGCAATTCGGCGAAGAAACTTACCCTATTTCACTAGTCGAAGGCGCTAACGGAGAATTCCTGCAGCAAATTGATAACGAAAGCATACAATGGCAGGCGTCTTTAACCGACGACAAACTCACGCTAACTTCCGGTAGTATGCGCTATCATCGCTACGTCAGTGCCGACCACCAGCAAATTACGGTATTCACTGATAACGGCCCTATGACTTTCCATCGACACCGTGTGGCTGATACGCTGTCGGATGAAGCGGCTCACGGTGGTCACGTTGCCCCAATGAACGGAACCATCATGGAAGTACTGGTTGAAAAAGGTGACACGGTCAAGAAAGATCAGCCGTTGGTCATTATGGAAGCCATGAAAATGGAGTACACCATTAAAGCTGGCCATGAAGGTGAAGTCACCGATGTCTTTTTCGCCGCAGGAGATTTGGTCAGTGACGGCGATGAACTGCTTGCAGTGAACGAAACCGAATAATAAAAAATAATCAGAAGTGATCAGGAGTGACTATGGCTATTGCAGAACAGATAAAAATCGTCGAAGTTGGTCCTCGTGACGGCTTGCAAAATGAAACTGCTGTTTCTGTTGATGCAAAAGTTGCCTTAATTGGAGCGCTGGCAGAAGCCGGCGTTTCTTATATCGAAAGTGCCAGCTTTGTCAGCCCCAAATGGGTGCCACAAATGGCTGACAGCACTGCCGTTATGGAGCAGATTAAACGTCGTCCGGGAATCACTTACGCCGGTCTAACGCCAAATTTGAAGGGCTTTGAAGCGGCAGTTGCAGCCGACATGGACGAAGTCGCAGTGTTCGGTGCAGCGTCGGAAGCTTTTACCCAAAAGAACATTAACTGCAGTATCGACGAGTCGCTGGAGCGTTTTAAGCCAGTTATTGCCGCAGCTAAAGAAAAAGGCATTCCCGTCAGAGGTTATGTTTCCTGCGTTTTAGGTTGTCCCTACCAGGGTGAAGTTCCGCTAGAAAATGTGGTTAAAGTTGCAGAAGCCTTATACCACATGGGCTGTTATGAAATATCGCTGGGCGACACCATAGGCGTCGGTACGCCGTTAAAAGCCCAGGAAATGCTTGCCGCTGTTGCAGAGAAAGTCCCCATGGACAGGCTAGCGCTGCATTTTCACAATACTTACGGGCAAGCTTTGGCTAATATCATAGCCTGCCTGCCACTAGGCGTTGCAACTATTGACTCAGCCGTAGCTGGTCTGGGTGGCTGCCCATACGCTAAAGGCGCCAGTGGCAATGTTGCCACTGAAGATGTGGTTTACATGTTAAATGGTATGGGCATAAAAACCGGTATTGACCTGAACAAGTTAATCGCGGCCGGAGCAGGTATTTGCCAGCATTTATCGCACGGCGCTCGCTCTCAGGTCGCAATAGCAGAATTGGCAAAAGCTTAATTAGCAAAATAAGGGGATTAAAATGACTTCAGAAGCTTTATGGCAACCGTCAGCAGATACCATTGCTAATGCCCGCATGACAGACTTTCTACAACAAGTGAATACCGAAAAATCTGCCGCGCTGGCCAATTACCACGACCTTTATCAGTGGTCCGTCGACAACGACGAAAGTTTCTGGTCTATGATATGGGACTACTTTGATGTTATTGGTGAAAAAGGCACTACGATAGTCACCGATAAAGAAAAGATGCCCGGCGCTCAGTGGTTTCCTGATGCCAGCCTAAATTTTGCCGAAAACCTGCTGCGTCATAAAGACGACCATATTGCTCTAATTTTTCGCGGTGAGAATGGCACACGCCAACAGCTAACTTATGCCGAACTCAACCACGAAGTTGCTGCTTTTGCCGAAGGCTTACGCCAACGCGGAGTTGAAGCCGGTGACCGTGTTGCTGCCATGATGCCTAACTGCATTGAAACCATCATTGGTATGCTGGCAACCACCAGTATCGGCGCTATCTGGTCGTCTTGCTCGCCAGACTTTGGCGTTCAGGGCGTACTTGACCGTTTCGGTCAGATAGAGCCTAAAGTTCTGATTACTGTTGATGGTTATTTTTATAACGGCAAAAACATCAATATAAAAAACAAAACCGCCGATATCATCAAACAAATTCCAAGCATTGAAGCCACGGCATTGGTTAATTTCAGTCAACAAAAAGACCGTATAGAAGGCGACAATGTGTTTTCATGGAGCGATTTTGGAGATGCCGAACAAACACAGATAGATTTCGCTCCGCGCAACTTTAATGACCCCCTCTATATTATGTTTTCGTCGGGCACTACGGGCGTTCCTAAATGCATTGTTCATGGTACGGGCGGTACTTTATTGCAGCACTTAAAAGAGCACGGTCTGCATACCGACCTAGACCGTGACGACAATCTGTTTTACTTCACCACCTGCGGCTGGATGATGTGGAACTGGCTGGTCAGTGGTCTGGCTGTGGGCGCGACCCTAACCTTATTCGATGGTTCGCCCTTTGCGCCTGAGCCTGAGTTTTTATGGGACGTAGCTGACGAAGAAGGCATTACCGTATTTGGTACCAGTGCCAAGTATTTAGCAGCGCTTGAGAAAGAAGGCGTTAAACCGGGAGAAAGTCATAACCTGGAAAACCTGCGCAGCATCTTAACCACGGGGTCGGTACTACCTCCAGAAAGCTTTGACTACGTTTACCGCGACATTAAAACAGACCTGTGTCTTTCCTCAATATCAGGTGGTACAGACATTGTCTCCTGCTTTGCCCTTGGCTGCCCTATTCTGCCGGTTTACCGGGGCGAACTACAATGCCGGGGCCTTGGTTTAGCCGTTAACGTTTATGACGAGAACGGAAAACCGGTTAAAGGTGAAAAAGGTGAACTGGTTTGCGAAAACTCGTTCCCCTGCATGCCCGTAAGCTTCTGGAACGACGAGAATGGCGAGCGTTATTTTAATGCGTATTTCGATCGATTTAAAAATACCTGGGCACATGGTGACTTTGCCGAGCTCACCAAGCATGACGGCGTTATTATTTACGGTCGTTCCGATGCCGTTCTTAACCCGGGCGGCGTGCGTATTGGCACCGCTGAAATTTACCGTCAGGTAGAAAAGGTTGATGACGTGCTGGAGAGTATTGCTGTCGGTCAGCAGTACGAAGATGACGAACGCGTCGTTCTCTTTGTAAAACTCAGAGACGGCAGAGAGCTAAATAACGAACTTCGCCAAACCATTGCGAAAACCATTCGTGCTAACGCGACTCCACGGCACGTACCTGCTGTAATTTTGCAGGTTGACGACATACCCCGTACTATAAGCGGTAAGATAGTCGAATTAGCGGTACGTAATGTGATTCACGGTGAGCCCGTGAAAAACACGGATGCTCTGGCAAACCCAGAGGCACTGGATTACTTCCGTGATAGAGAGGAGTTGCGTTAATCCATGATGTTCCTGCACGGATCACGGCAGGCTGTTATAGCAGCCCTTGTTGGTTTGGTTATTACGGTTACCGCTTTTAGCTATTTGCGTTATCAGGAAAATCAAGTTGTCCACGATGCCCTCGAAGCGGAAACTTACAACTTGCAACGAGACATTCGGCAAAGCCTGGTCTCTCATTTATTTGTAGCTGAACTGTTAGCGCGCGAGTGGGAACGCAATGCTCTTTCTATAGAAGAACGCTGGAAAGACAACGCCGATATCGTGACTCTTTACTATCAGAACGTAAAAGGCATCACTTGGCTCAATGATGAACTGGATATTGAGCTTATCTACCCTCCAAACGGGCAGCCTGAGCTACTGGGAACGCCTTTTGCTAAGACACCATTGCTGGAAAAATTAAAAACGTCTGAAGGAAACCGTCATGCGATGATGGGCCCTGCCGGCAATTTAGGCCGTATTAGCAGCGACATAGCTATTTTCGTCCGTGTAGAGCAAGAGCAAACCCACGGCTTTCTGGGGTTTGTGATAAGTCTGCAAAGCCTGTTTAATAATGTTGTGCGCAGCAACATCAGTGAAGGCTTCCAACTCAGTGTTCGCAGTAACAACGACATACTGTATCAATTTGCCGGCGATACCTCATTACGCGAAGAATGGTCGCATTTTCATTCACTGCAATTGGTGGGGAATAGCTGGGAGCTCTCAGTCTGGCCAACCGCTGATCACCTGGAGCAACTCCGTGGGGGCATTTCGGTAGCTGCGTTAATTGCCAGCTTACTCGTCACTGGCATGCTAACTTTTGTACTTTATATTTTAGGTCAAAGCCGCTTTAAGGCACAGCAGCTCGCCGATTCCAATATTGAACTTTATAGTGAAATTGATGAGCGCGAACGCATTGAAAAGCAAATGGCTTACCTTGCCGAACATGATTCTCTTACCGGCCTTGTAAACCGAAACGCCTTAAAACGCATTCTGGGTGAGTGGTTAGAAACCGAGTCACCCTACAAAAAAGCCGCTTTGTTGTTTATTGATTTAGATAGGTTTAAAGAGGTCAATGACGCATTGGGTCATACAGTTGGTGACGAATTGCTCCGCCGGGTTGCGCGGCGCATCACAAAATTAGCGCCTAAAGGTAGTGTTCTGGCAAGATCCGGCGGTGATGAGTTTTTACTGGCAATAGCAAAGCCTGATAGTCGTGAAAGTGTTATTAAGCTTTCGGAACAACTGCTTCAGGCGCTCGACACGCACTTTTTCGTGGACGTCTATGAGCTCTTTATTAGTGCCTCTATTGGCGTCACTTTTGCGGATGATGCCGATTTCAACGCTGAATACTTTATTCGTAATGCAGACACTGCGCTTTATCAGGCAAAAGAACATGGCCGCAATACCTATAAAGTTTACGATAAAGCCATTCATCGTGACTTAACCAAAAAACTGGAGCTGGTTAAACGGCTACGCCATGCCGTTTCCAAGCAGCAGCTTACCGTTTATTACCAGCCTAAAGTCGAACTTGGTAGTCGCCGTATCAGTGGTTTGGAGGCTCTGGTTCGCTGGGTTGATGACGATGGCAGTATCATTCCTCCGGATGAGTTTATTCCACTGGCTGAAGATACCGGCCTCATTATTCCAATATCGGAATATGTGATGGAAGAAGCCTTTCTCCAATTAAAGCAATGGCACCAACTTGGCTTCGAAGAATTGAGCATTGCCATCAATATATCAGGAAAGCAGCTACACTTAGCTGATTTGGTCGATGACATTATGGAACGGGTGAACGAAGCCCAGATACCGCCAAACAAAGTAGAATTAGAGCTAACTGAGCAAGTGTTTATAGAAAACATTCAGTCTCATACCCGCTTCATGCACTCGGTGCGTGAACAGGGAATGTCACTGGCTATAGACGATTTTGGTGTGGGCTATTCATCACTGTCATATTTAAAGAATTTCCCGGTTACTTCGTTGAAAATAGATCGCTCTTTTGTCAGAGATTTACCACACAACGAAGACGACGCAACCATTACCCAGGCCATTATTAGTCTGGCACGTAATTTAAATCTGCAATTGGTTGCTGAGGGTGTTGAAACCGAAGAACAAGTCGAATTTTTATTACAACGTGAATGCAGTACCGGACAAGGCTTTCTTTTCAGTAGACCGGTTCCGGCGCGGCAAATCACTGAACTATTGCAGCAGTATAAAGGGCTTATCCCTATCCAGATAGCCTGAATATAGTGGAGGTTAACGTGGAACGCGAAAGCATGGAATTTGACGTCGTTATAGTCGGTGCGGGCCCCTCGGGGCTGGCAACCGCTTGTCGACTCGGACAACTCGCACAGGAAAATGAGCAAGAGCTCATGATATGCGTGGTTGAAAAAGGTGCTGATATCGGCGCTCATATCTTATCCGGCGCGGTGTTTGAACCACGAGCCCTGAACGAGCTTTTCCCTGACTGGAAAGATCGCGGCGCTCCGCTCAATACCGAAGTTACCGGCGATGATGTTTTATTGCTAAAAGACGAAAATAACCACAGTCGCCTGCCGGACTTTAGTGTCCCTAAAACCTTCCATAATAAAGGCAACTACATTGCCAGTATGGGTAACCTGTGTCGCTGGATGGCAGAACAAGCCGAACAACTGGGTATTGAAATATTCCCGGGATTTGCGGCCTCTGAAATTCTGTATAACGATGATGGCAGTGTTGCCGGCATTCAAACCGGAGACATGGGCGTTGCTAAAGACGGCAGCGAAAAAGACGGCTATATGCCGGGCATGGAACTGCGTGCTAAATACACCTTATTCGCAGAAGGTTGTCGCGGTCATTTAGGCAAAGAGCTGATTAGCAAGTTTGAACTGGACAAAGACAGCACCCCGCAACATTACGGTTTAGGCTTTAAAGAAATTTGGGATGTGCCAGAAGACATGCACGAGCCCGGCAAAGTGGTTCATACCGCCGGCTGGCCACTAACCGACAGTGACGCCACTGGCGGGGGTTATCTTTATCATGCCGAAGACGGACAAGTGTACTTAGGCCTTATTGTTGATCTTAACTACGCTAACCCTTACCTGAATCCATTTCAGGAGTTTCAGCGGTTCAAAACTCACCCGGCTATTAAGCAAGTTATAGAAAATGGTAAGCGAGTGTCCTACGGCGCGCGTGCTATTGCGAAAGGTGGCTATTATTCGTTACCGAAAATGACCTTTCCCGGAGGTTTGCTGGTTGGCTGTAACGCAGGCACCTTAAACTTTGCCAAAATTAAAGGAAACCATACCGCAATGAAGTCGGGGATGGTGGCTGCTGAATGTGTATTTGAACAGCTAAAAAATGGTAAAGCCAACGACGACATTACCCGCTACAAAGAGGCGTTTGAAAAGTCCTGGGTATTTGATGAATTGTATCGCTCACGCAATTTCGGTGGTGCTGTACATAAGTTAGGCACAATACTTGGTGGCGCTTACAATATGGTCGATCAAAATTGGTTTGGCGGTAAATTACCCTTTAAATTTAAAGAGTGGACGCCAGATTATAAAGCGACAGGTAAAGCCGAAAACTATACGGAAATCGACTATCCAAAAGCAGATAATAAACTGACATTTGACCGTCTGTCATCGGTATTTTTGTCGAATACTAATCACGCAGAAGATCAACCCTGCCATTTAAAGCTTAGTGACGCTAATATTCCATTAGAGGTCAATTTGCCGAAATATGCGGAGCCTGCACAACGCTATTGCCCTGCTGGGGTTTATGAAGTTGTTGAAGAGGACGGTAAACAAGTTTTTCAAATTAACGCGCAAAACTGCGTACATTGTAAAACTTGCGATATTAAAGATCCTAGCCAAAATATCACCTGGGTTGTACCTGAAGGTGGCGGCGGACCTACCTACCCTAATATGTAAATAAACACTTCGTAAAATGAATAACAAAAAACACCAAAGCATGATAAATGTTTTGGTGTTTTTTCGTTTTTGGAACTGAAAATTATAATTTTTCGACTTATTTAAGTGATAGATTTACTTGCAAATGAAGCACACAAAGGAAGCGAGAGCAGTATTGATAGTAATTATAAATAATTGTTAATAAATAACACTAGACTGTGGCTTTAATCCATTCCCTCTATTTCTATGTACTTATTCAATAAAAAGAAGTTTCAACTTAAACTGTAATAACAGCTACAATGAAGAGAAACCAATATTTAAGCAATCAAATAAGGTAAGCAAAAAATGAGTGAAGTCATTAACATTCTTCGTCACGAACGCCGTTTAAAAGCCGCATTAAAAGAACTGGACTTAAACGAGCTGGAAAGTATTAAAGCTAAATTTGATTCTGTTATTTCTCAGCGTCGTGAAGAAGAGGCTGAAAAGCAACGCAAGAGCGAAGCAAAGCAGAAAAAGATTAATGAATTTAAAAATGCCATGGCTGATGCCGGTATTGAGCTATCCGATATATTAGAGCAAGAGCTGGGTGGCGAACCTATTGTTAAAACTACTCGTAAAAAACGAGCACCTAAGCCTCCTAAATACGAATACACTGACGAAAATGGCGAGAAACAAACCTGGACCGGCCAGGGACGCATGCCAAAAGCCATAAAAACGGCCGTTGATAGTGGCACGCCCTTAGAAAGGTTTTTAATTAAATAGCATAAATACGGCGTAATCGATACGAATAGGGAGTATTGATTACGCTTTTTGTTGAACAATAGGCTCAGCTTGATTAGGCTATAGAAAATTCAAACTGGCAAGGATCGACATTGCGCTATCGTTTCATAGCATTCGTATTAACGCCATTATTCGGCCTTTCTGCCTGTAGCATCTTACCTCAGATGTCAGGAGGGTCTCATCGGATCGATTCAGGTGACATTGAAATTTACCGTGACGACGATAAGCCATCGCGCGCATACGAATTAATCAGTATTGTAAATGGTGAAAGCTGCCAGCGACAATTTAAAGGCGCAGAAGCCTCAGCTAACGATGCAGTTAAAACCCTGCGGGAAGACGCTGCGCGGTTTAAAGCTCATGCGGTTATCAGCACTCAGTGCTTTTCTTTTAAGCCCGAAGCCGACTCCATCTGTTACAGTGAAGTCAGCTGCGTAGGTCGTGCTGTTCAGTGGCGTGATTAATGACCTTGTTTCAAGGTCACGTCGCCAACGCCAACTTCCACCTGAACTCTGACAGAGCCATTACCCTGATAACGCGACTCAGATGTCACTATCATTCTGTCTTCCTGAGTATTACCGAAGTTCTTTAAACTAGTATCGCCGACTCCTACTGAAGCTTCTACCTGCTTGTAGTTTCCCTTCGCCAGATTCAAAGATACATCACCAACACCTAAATCAACTTTTAAATCGTTGAATGGTACGTCACCTTCAATCTGCCCAACACCGAGGTCTATCTCCAGCAACCGGCTACGCGGTACCGATACTATCCAGTGTTGTGACATGTCGTCATCCGGCGTAGCAGAAATCTCCAGACGATTCCCGTCTCGCTCACCTTTTATAATCACTTTGTCGAGCTCACCACCACCGACAAACCAGCCGTCGTCATCCGACTCTACAAGAAGCTCAATTCCAACCGTATCACCGTCGGTTACATTTAGCTCAACCGTTCCCACTGTTGCGTCTAAATGAATTTCGGTGTCGTCGCTAACGATGTAACTGCTACTTAACGTACGTTCACTTTCAGCAGAAAACGCAGCTGTACTTACCGTAACCAAACCAATAAAGCCTAAAGTTAAAGGCCAAATTTTGTGTTTCATCATTTTTCTTTTCCTATTGTTATTAAAGGTATTCATGCTAACCCCTAAAGCACTAAAAGTTGCTTATTACTAGCTTTTGCAACGCCTGTGCCAAAAATAAAAACTATTTAAAATCATGCGGTTAAGATATCTTTAATTTTAGTGGTTAGTGAATTTGCAAACTATGTGGTGAAATTGGCTACCACAGTTTTGGATATTCACTAGCGGAGGCAGAATGAAAAGCCAGCAGCAATTAACACCCATCGCTATCATTCGTACGCCTTTTCCCGAAAAGTTTAGTGTTCCCCGGCAACCTGGTTTGGCCCCCTCTGCATTGGCTCAGATTGAGTTAGTTGGAAATTACCAACATGCACAAGCCATAGCGGGAATAGAGCAGTTCTCTCATCTTTGGTTAACCTTCGAGTTTCATCAGCACAGTTCGTGGCAAGAGCGCGTTCGCCCGCCCCGGCTTGGCGGTAATGAACAGCTGGGCGTCTTTGCCACCCGCTCGCCCTTTCGGCCGAATCAATTAGGCTTATCTGTGGTTGAGTTAGTTGCAGTAGAAACCGAACCTAAGGTGGTGTTGACGGTACGCGGAGCTGACTTAGTGGATAACACCCCTATTGTTGATATAAAACCTTACATTCCCTATGTAGACGCCATTAGTGACGCTCAAGCAGGGTTTGCTCAGCAAAAACCGGAAGAAAGCTTAAAGGTGAAATTTTTGGAGGCTGCGGAATCGACTCTTACCAGAGAGTCAGAGCGCACTCCTGAGCTTAAAGCGCTGATTACTGAGGTACTAAGACAGGACCCCAGACCCGCTTACCATAAGTCACAGGAAAATCAGAGAAATTACGGCACAGCGCTTTTGAATTACAATATTCGCTGGTATGTACAACAAAACACCGTTTTTGTTGAAGAAATCTCATTAAAACAGCTGTAAAAGGCTTTTGGGCTGAGTCAGACACTGCTAAACTTCGCTCTAATTTCTGACCACTATAACTTGCAGAGACGCCGGACTATGCGCAGCAGCAAATATTTATTATCAACGCTTAAAGAGACACCTTCTGATGCTGAGATCGTGAGTCATCAGCTGATGTTGCGGGCAGGTATGATCCGTAAAGTCGCCGCCGGGTTGTATACCTGGACGCCAACCGGTTTGCGTGTAATGCGCAAAGTTGAAAACGTTGTGCGTGAAGAAATGGAAGCCGTTAACGCGTTGGAAATTTTAATGCCAATGGTGCAACCCGCCGATCTTTGGCAGGAATCAGGACGCTGGGATGACTACGGCCCGGAGTTACTGCGTATAAAAGATCGTAACCAGCGTGACTTTTTACTGGGGCCAACCCACGAAGAAATTATCAGTCAACTTGTACGTAAGGAAGTGAGCAGCTACAAGCAACTGCCGTTAACCTTATTCCAAATACAGACTAAATTTCGTGACGAAATCCGCCCTCGGTTTGGCGTGATGCGTGCGCGCGAATTTCTGATGAAAGACGCCTACTCTTTCCATTTGACCGACGAATCTCTGCAGAAAACGTACGACGATATGTATCAGGCCTACTGCCGTATTTTCGAGCGTCTTGGTTTAGATTATCGTCCGGTCATAGCCGACACAGGCTCAATTGGCGGAAGTCACTCGCATGAGTTTCATGTGCTGGCAAGCTCGGGCGAGGACGCCATCGCGTTTTCTGACTCTTCAGATTACGCGGCAAACGTGGAAATGGCAGAAGCGCTGGCTCCTGCCGGTAAGCGCCCTGCTCCGAATCAAAAAGTAGAAAAGCATGAAGTACAAAGCGACGAGCTTGCTGCTGTTCTGCAGCCTTTGTCGGTAGAAAGTCAGCAGGCAACCAAGTCTTTTATTGTTAAAGCAGCGGACGACATTGATTCTGAATACGTTCAACTCGTTCTTCGCGCTGACCATGAACTGAACACAGTAAAAGCCGAGAAACTGGCTCAAGTCGCGGCTCCGCTGGAAATACTGACTGAAACAGAGAAAGCCACCGGCGCAGAAGCCCCTTACATTGGTGTTGTAAACGCGAAATTACCTCTGTTAGTTGACAGCAGTGCAGCGCACCTTGCCGATTTTGCCTGTGGTGCCAATGAAAATGGTCAGTGGCTAACCGGTGTTAACTGGAACCGTGACACGGGTGATTTCAGCGTTGTCGATATTCGCAACGTCGTTGCCGGTGACCCGAGTCCTTGTGGTCAGGGCAAAGTCAAAATTGCTCGCGGTATTGAAGTTGGTCATATTTTCCAGCTCGGAAAAAAATACAGCGACGCTATGAAAGTTGGAGTGTTGTCTGAAAGCGGTAAGCACGAAACCTTAACCATGGGCTGTTATGGTATAGGTGTTTCGCGCATAGTCGCTGCCGCCATAGAGCAGAATAACGATGAGCGCGGTATTTGCTGGCCTGAAGCTTTAGCGCCTTTCCAGGTTGTTATTGTGCCAATGAATATGCACAAATCGGCACGAGTACAGGAAGCCGCTGAGAAGCTTTATACTGACTTGAAGGCTAAGGGTATTGATGTTCTGTTTGATGACCGTAAGGAACGCCCTGGGGTCATGTTTACCGACATGGAGCTCATAGGTATTCCTCATCAAGTCGTGGTTGGTGAGCGTAACCTTGATGAAAACCAGGTTGAGTACCAAAGCCGTAAAGGCGGAGAGAAGCAGAAAATCAATTTAGATGACTGCATTAGCTTCATACAGCAGCAACTCTAGCTTATGCTTTTAATAAAAATGGCCTGATAGTTTTCGCTATCAGGCCATTTTTTTGACTTAACTTTTTTAACAAGAGAGTCTAAGACTCCTGGCCCGCCAAAGGTTCAATGTAATGTAAGTGCATATCCCACGGAAAGTGGATCCAGGTGTCCTGGGCTAAGTCGGCAACGAAATCGTCGACCATTTCCATACCACTGGGTTTTGCGTACACCGTTACAAACTTAGCTTTCGGTAAGCGTTCCCGCAGGAATTTCAGCGTATTGCCGGTATCCACTAAGTCATCAACGACCAGAAAACCTTCGCCGTCTTCCGTTGCCGTTACGTCTTTCATTACCTGTAAATCGTCACGCTGTTCTGTGTGGTCATATGAGCTAACAGCAACACAGTCAACAACTCGAAGATTAAGCTCGCGCGACACAATTGCCGCCGGAACTAAGCCGCCCCGGCTAACCGCAATAATACCTTTATATTGCTCCGCTGGTAATTGGCGACGTGCTAGTTCGCGCGTTGCGCGGTGCAACTCTTCCCATGATACAAAAAACTCGCGGTTTGAATGCCATCCCATAATTTCGTTACCCTAACCAAATAAATTTAGCGACAAAAAGTGCGCCCAAGAAAACGACGCTTGGTGTTAAATCCTGATAGCGTCCGCCCAGTAATTTCACCACAACGTAACTAATAAACCCTAATGCAATGCCGTCAGCTATCGAAAATGTCAGTGGCGTCATTAGTAAAACCACTGTTACCGGCGCGGCTTCGGTAATGTCGTCCCATTCGACATCTTTTAGCGTAAACAGCATTAACACCGCAACATAAATGATTGCACCTGCGGTTGCGTAGGCAGGGATCATACCAGCCAGCGGCGCAAAGAACATGGCCAATAAAAACAAAATGCCGACCACCACCGCGGCAAGCCCCGTTTTACCACCCGATGCCACTCCTGCAGCTGACTCGATATAACTGGTGGTGGTTGAAGTACCCAGCATGGACCCGGCAACGGTAGCCGTACTGTCTGCCATTAATGCTCTATTCAAACGTGGCATTTCACCATTGGATTTTGCCAGCCCCGCTTTCTGCGCCACCGCCAGTAAAGTGCCGGACGTATCAAACAGATCGACAAACAAGAAAGCAAAAATAACCGATAACATGCCAATATCAAAAGCTGCCGCTAAATCCATTTGCATAAAGGTTGGCAGCAAACTCGGTGGTGCAGACACAATACCATTGTATTCAACCAACCCCATTGCCCAGGCAATAACGGTTACCAGCAAAATACTGATTAAAGCCGCCCCCTGTATTTGCCGCGCAACTAACCCAATAATGAGAAAGAACCCCGCTGCAGCTAGCAATACGGAGGGCTCAGACAAAGAACCTAAAGTCACCATGGTGTCGGCGTTGGCCACAATAATATTTGCATTTTGCAAGCCAATTAACGCCAGAAAAGCCCCGATACCTGCAGCAATAGCTAAACGTAATGTTGTTGGAATGGACTTTATTATCCATTCACGAACACGCAAAGCCGAAAGCAAGAAAAATAAGCAACCGGAAAAGAACACGGCTCCAAGGGCTGTCTGCCAAGTGTAACCCATGCTAAAAACAACAGTGTAGGTAAAAAAAGCATTGAGCCCCATACCTGGCGCCAGTGCCACCGGATAATTCGCCCACAGCCCCATGACCAGACAGCCAATAGCCGCCGCCAAACAGGTAGCGACAAATACGGCTCCGTAATCCATACCGGTATCACTTAAAATGGACGGATTAACAAAGATAATATAAGCCATAGTCAGAAAGGTTGTGAGCCCTCCAATAACTTCAGACTTAACCGAACTACCACTTGCTTTTATTGAAAACAGCTTTTCCAGCATGAGAAACCTTGAAAGTTTGGCGTTGTGGTTAAAGGAC
The DNA here is from genome assembly GCF_034422975.1 of Idiomarina sp. PL1-037. Taxonomy (NCBI): domain Bacteria; kingdom Pseudomonadati; phylum Pseudomonadota; class Gammaproteobacteria; order Alteromonadales; family Idiomarinaceae; genus Idiomarina; species Idiomarina sp. PL1-037. The sequence continues at coordinate 1,190,076 of NZ_CP139873.1, read as the reverse complement.
AGGTATTTTATCCTAACTGCTACAGAATTTGTTGCTCACTTTTTATTTTTTAACAGGATACAGAATTTATCATGCCAACCGTTTACTTTGTTGATGCCGATGGTAACCAATTTGAAGCATCTGTCGATGCAGGAACCAACGTTATGGAAGCCGCTGTCGAAAATTTTATTGACGGCATTATTGGCGAATGCGGCGGCGTTATGTCGTGCGCAACCTGCCATTGTTACATACCGCCAGAATGGCAAAACAAAATTCCTGCCCCGTCGGAGCAGGAAGAAGACATGATAGATATGGTTTTAGAGCCGCAGGACAATAGCCGCTTAAGCTGTCAGATAGAAGTCACTGACGAATTAGACGGCTTAGTTGTACACATGCCGAAAACTCAGTTCTAAATAAGCCTGAAATTAATACACGGCTGCCACCGGCATAAGAACTTCGTCGTGGTAGCCGGTAATAACCCGAATGGTACCTGAGAGTTCACGGTCTAGTTCAGAATCGCCCGTATCGACTCGTAGTGGTTTGTTATTCAGAGCCTGCAACTTAGTTTTAGTGGCAACCACCCAAATGTTCTCTTTGCCAATATGCCGAATAACCCGAGGACTTAACTGCTGATTTCCACGACCCAATAAATGTCCCTGCCCGCCAATTAAGGTTATAACCAATTTGACGCTTCCGGTTTCGCGCTGAGCCACAGCTTCGTATAAACGGCTCTCGGTTACGTCACCGGCTAGCAGGTTATTCTGCTGGACTAAGTCAACACCAAGCAAGGTGTTCTCGTGACCCATAGACTGCATAATAGCTTCTACTGTAGAGCCAGACCCCATGACTAAAAGCTCGTCGTCAATGCGCTCAGTTACTTCAGCAGCAATATCATCCAGTACCATCTCGTCGCTTTCTTTACCGCCCATTTTTACCGCCTGAACGTATTCAAGTTCGGCTGGTACCGACATTTCACCGAAACGGCGGGCCTTTACTGTGCCTTTTCTGAAAGCATCTTCATCAATATCCATTACATCGGCGTTATGAATACTGGATAACTCGCCTTGCAGGATCTTCTCAATAACCCGCCCGGCGCCGGTTGGACTGATAGCGTACACACCCGAATGAATTTTAACGCCAGCCGGTATACCCAGAACTAACTGTTGTTCGGGAACCACCTGATAGATATCGCGCGCAGTACCGTCTCCGCCGGCGAATAAAAGAATATCGACGTCATGAGTCACTATTTCAGACACCGCTTTTTTTGTATCTTCTGGTGAGGATGGCGTTTCAGAAGCTTTGTAGACCGAATCAAATGAAAAACCCAGCGCTTTGAGGCTATCAGCGCCCATTTCATTATCGGCAGTAACAAAATGAAGTTGCTGTTTGTATGGCTGCAGTAACTTTAATGCGGTCTCAGCTCTTTTAGCAGCCTTTTTCTCAGCCCCGGCCGCCAATGCTTTTTCCCGAATATCGGCGCCATCGCTTCCTTTCAAAGCTAAGGCGCCACCAATACCCGCGTACGGATTAATAATAAAACCAACGGTTAATCTACTACTTGTTTCCATTACTACTCGTCATCAGCCTCATCTTCAATCGCTTCACCGGCATTTTGCAAGTCGCGGCCAGCGCCTTCTATTGTTTCACAAGCGCTTAACCCCAGTATTGCAACGGTGACTAACAATGCTCTTAAAAACATAGATAACTCCTTATCAAGGACTAAAAATTGACGGATTGACCGTTTGGCCAGCTACAATTAAAGTCGTGACAGAGCGCTTTTGCAAACTGTGCCGCGCGTGGCGGTATGGTATTTTCTTCCAGTAAACGACTTAACTGCGCAGCCACTTTTTCTGTAAACGCCTGCCTGTCTACCTCAACGCCATTTAAATGATCCACACTTACCTGAAATGGAAAGCCGCAACACAAAGAAAACAGCCATTCCAGCGCCTGTGGTTTTTGCTCAACCTGTTCAAAAGACTTTTGCTGAGCTTCGTTGCGCCCATCCGGCTCGTACCAGTAGCCATAATCAAACTGCTTTCGGCGCGCTTCACCGGCTATACACCAATGCGCGGTCTCGTGCAGCGCTGACGCAAAAAAGCCATGAGCAAACACCACTTTATGCGGTTCACCCTCTTCCGATGCCGGCTGATAATACGGTTCATCGTCACCGGCAACCAGTATTGTGTTGTAATCTTCACTGAAACAGCGCTTAAAAATATCAATTAAGCGCTCATAATGGTGTTCTGACGTATCACTCATATTCGCTTAGCGACTAATATCCGGTGTTTCAGTTTGCGCTGTTAAATTATGCGCACGCTGGCGTAACCAGTGGTCGGCTAACACCAGGCTGGTCATAGCTTCAACAATAGGTACCGCACGTATACCAACACAAGGATCATGACGACCTTTCGTTACTATGGCCTGTTCGTTACCCCAGCGGTCAATTGTGCGCCCGTTAATAGCAATACTTGAGGTTGGTTTCAGTGCGATATCTGCGAAAATCGGCTGGCCACTGCTAATACCGCCTAAGACTCCGCCGGCATGGTTTGATAAGAAACCGCCAGGCGTCATTTCATCACGGTGTTGGCTGCCTCGCTGGCTCACCACCTCGAAACCGTCGCCAACACTCACCGCTTTTACCGCATTAATACTCATCAGTGCTTTGGCTAAATCTGCATCCAGCCTGTCAAAAACCGGTTCACCCCACCCTGGTGGCACACCGGTAGCCTGCACCCGAATTTTAGCGCCAATTGAATCGCCTTCTTTTTTCAGCTGACGAATAAGCTCCTGCATAGCTTCAACGGCATTGGCATCGCCGCAGAACAATTCATTTTCGCGAACCTGCTGCCAGTCAATGTTACTAGCCACAACATCGCCCATTTGCGTTAATGCAGCTTGCACTTTTATGCCCTGCTGCTGCAGTAATTTATCGGCTATAGCACCAGCGGCTACCCGCATTGCGGTTTCACGCGCTGAAGAGCGCCCACCACCGCGATAATCCCGCACACCATACTTATGTTGGTAGGTGTAATCGGCATGGCCGGGACGGAAGGTATCTTTGATGTCAGAGTAATCCTGACTGCGCTGATCGGTGTTTTCAATCAACAAACCAATGGAAGTCCCGGTTGTCACGCCTTCAAATACCCCAGAGAGGATCTTAACTTGATCGGCCTCACGACGTGCCGTGGTATAGCGATTTTGCCCGGGCTTGCGGCGGTCTAAGGCTTCTTGTAAGTCGGTTTCGGTTAACTCTAAACCTGCAGGACAACCGTCAACAACGGCACCCAGCGAGGGCCCGTGGCTTTCACCAAAGGTGGTCACTTTGAATAACTGCCCAAAACTGTTTCCTGGCATTAGCTGGCCTTACTTTCACGTTGTTTATGTTCAATGAGTTGCTGTTTCGTCAACAGGAATACACCGTCGCCGCCGTTAGCAAATTCAAGCCACATAAACGGCGTTCTTGGATACTTTTCAGCTAAAGCCGGCATTGAATTACCCACCTCACAAACAAACAGGCCGCCATCGTTCAGTAATTCCGACGCCTGCATCAGCATTTTATCTACCAAAATTAAACCATCTTCACCGGCAGCCAGCCCAAGTTCCGGTTCATGGTGATACTCAGCCGGTAGATCAGCCATATCCTCGGCATCAACATACGGAGGGTTCGTAACAATTAAATCGTATTTTTCTGCTTTTACCGCGTCGAATAAGTCCGACTGAATAGGCGTAACCCTATGAGTTAAACCGTGCTGCTCAATATTGAACTCCGCCACTTCCAGCGCTTCCGTGGAAATATCCAGCGCATCGACCTCGGCTTCAGGAAACGCATAGGCGCAGGCTATAGCGATACAACCGCCGCCGGTGCACAAATCCAGAACACGGTGCGGGGCTTCGACTAACCAAGTCTGAAAGCCATTTTCAATAAGCTCGGCTATTGGAGAGCGTGGCACCAGAACCCGTTCGTCGACATAAAATGGTAATCCGGCAAACCAGGCCTGATGAGTCAGATACGCAGCCGGAATGTGCTGCTCAATGCGTTGCTTTAATAACTCGGTAAACTCTTGTTTCTCAGAGTTGAGCATACGGCAATGACCCATAGCGGCTAACTGAGCCGTTGTTAACTGTAACACGAAGCTTAATAAAGCCCGGGCTTCATCAATTGGGTTGTCGGTGCCATGGCCGTAATACACGTCAGACTGGTTCAGCTGAGTAACGCTCCAGCGAGTAATGTCGTCAATGCTTACTAACTCTTGAATGGCTTGTTCCAGATTACGCACTTGCAAAGGCTGTCTCCCGACCACTGAATGTTTTATACTGAATAAACTTAATGCCTTAAAGATACCTTAATTCAGCGCGGTTTTCATCAATCATGGTTGCAAACAAACGTCAGTCATCATCACTTTCGGAAGACGATATCGAGCTTTTTCGTGAAGCCGCAAAAGGTGCTGCCCGTATAAAGCAGGACAAACTGGCACCGGAACCACCCAAAATTGCTGAATTACGTAAACGCAGGCAGTTGTCGCAACACCCCAGCGCCCAGCAAATTGCCGATGCCAGCCGCTCGGCCAGTCATTATTTTTCCGATGATTTTGAAGCCCATTTTGCCGACGGCCCGGTTCGTTTTGCTGCGGAGGGGGAGTCTGGGTATTTGGTTAAACAGTTACGCCGGGGAGACTACACACCCGAGTTACTGCTGGACTTACACGGCATGACATTAGCCACGGCACGCCAGGAGTTAGCGGCGTTATTACTGGCATGTGAGCGCGAACACATAGACTGTTGCTGCATTATGCACGGGCACGGCAGTGGTAAATTAAAGCAGCAATTGCCACACTGGCTGGTGCAGCATCCGCATGTTCGGGCGTTCCATCAGGCGCCGCTGGAATGGGGTGGCGCGGCGTCGCTATTGGTACTGTTAAAAGTTGCGAGCTAGTAATTAGCCCGCACACCGCTCTGCTATTAACAGCTGCTGAAATTTGCCGCGTAAGGTTTCCGGAGAAAAGTCGACAACCGCAATACCCGCTGTCGGAAAAATAGGAGGCTGCACACTGGCATCCAGCTCATGCACTAAATAACTCACTAGCGGCATGTGCGACACCAACACCACACTTTCATAACCGTGCTGCTGAATTTCTGCGGCCAACCAACTGACAACCGAACCGGCATGACCATCGGGCGTAATGTCATCGCAATTTTGCTTCTGTCCGGTTTTCAGGTGCGACAATAAAATAGAAGCCGTTTGCTGAGCCCGTATATATGGGCTGACATAAACACAGTCAACCTTCGGCTGTTTGTCTATCAGCCATTTCGCCGTGGTTATAACTTCGTGTTCACCGTTAGTGGTTAAACGACGCTCGCGATCAGAATAACTGCCCTGTGGGTAGTTTGCTTCACCATGACGCATGATATACAGCTTCATTCTGGCTTAGACTCCTCGGCCTGCGTTCGGCGATTTGTGTCAGGTCGGCCACCGGTAACCCGATTAGCCCGGCCGGACTGTTTGGCTTCTTCCGCACGACGTTTGCGTACGGCTTTTGGATCGGCAATGAGCGGACGATAAATCTCAATACGGTCACCGTCTCGCGGCTGTGCATCTAATTTCACCGTCTTATTCCAGATACCCACTTTTTGCTGTTCAAGATCAATTTCCGGAAACTGCTCGAACACGTCCGACATTCGTATGCACTCTTCTACCGTTGCGCCCTCTTGCGGATGCACCGTTAGCAGCACTTGCTTGTCAGGAGTAGCGTATGCCACTTCAATGGTTAATTTATTGCCCATGCTGGTTTCCATACACCTGCTCCGCCCTTTTCACAAAGGCATCGACCATACGGGAAGTCACTTCTTTAAATATTTTACCAAAGGCCATGCCCAGCAAGCGACTGGAAAACTCAAAGTCCAGCTTAAGCTCAACTTTGCAGGCGTCGTCGGCCAGTGGCGTAAATACCCAGCCACCGGTTAATTTTTTAAATGGCCCGTCTACCAGGTCCATGTCTATACGTTCGGGTTCGTGCAGCGTATTGCGGGTGGTAAAGGTTTTGCTGATACCCGCTTTGCTTATGTCTAACGCAGCCACTTTTTGTTGGCTGGACGACTCCAGCACCCGCGCAGCAGCACATCCGGGCACAAACTCCGGGTAAGCTTCAACGTGGTTAACGAGGTCGAACATTTGTTTGGCGCTGTACGAAACTAAAGCACTTTTCTCGATACTCGGCATTTTTTTACCTACGACTAAAATCAACTGCGCAATAATAACGCAACCAGAAACGCTTTGAAGCCCTTAAAGCAATTTTCTTTTCAGTGCGCATAGGTATAATGGCTGTCATGAGTAAAAAGAAACCACAACAATCATCCAATACCATAGCTCGTAATAAAAAAGCGCGGCATGAATACTTCCTTGAAGACAAGTTCGAGGCGGGTGTCAGTTTGCAGGGCTGGGAAATTAAGAGCATACGGGCTGGCAAGGTCAACATTAGCGACAGCTACGTCATTATAAAAAATGGCGAGGCTTACCTTTTGGGTGCCGAAATTCAGCCACTTAACCAAGCCTCAAGCCATGTTTATTGCGAGCCAGACCGCAGCCGTAAACTGCTGCTGAAGCGCCGCGAGCTGGATAAGCTTATTGGCGCCTCAGAGCGTGAGGGCTATTCCATAGTTGCCACAACCATGTACTGGAAAGGCCCGTGGGCAAAACTGGAAATATTTTTAGCCCAGGGTAAAAAGTCACATGATAAACGCGACACCATTAAAGAGCGCGACTGGCAACGCCAGAAGGCTCGGATAATGAAGCATTCGGTGCGTTAACTGGAACTTCAGGTGCGTCATTCAGGCGTGCCTGTTGAAGTTTCAATAGTTGATTGAGTAGCCTTTCAAGCTCTCCGTCAAATGTATCCAGCTCGACCCGAGCATCCATAAGAATGTTGGTGGTCTGACGTAAGTTGAGTAATGCCAGGTTAAACCACACATTCCGGTCAGAGGAATTAAATTTCAGGGATCGCCCGTAAGCTGATTCACTAGCTTCAAAACGATACTGTCTAAAGTAAATATTACCGAGCAGAGCCCAACTTTTATCCGTTCCTAACCCCTTACGATGTAACCATTGCAAGTGCTGTTCTGCTGATAAAAGATCCCCATCCTTATACCAGTTAATGGCGCTTTCCAGACTCTGTTCCCTAACTTGCCTCTCTTCTACTGTCGCACTGCAGCCTTGATTAGTTAAGCTCAATAGCAATACAGCAATCAAAATGCTTGTTTTCATTTAGCTCTCCATGCTTATTAATAAACTTTAGTTTCTTCCCAACCCATTTTTCTAAAGGCCAAAAGTTTCCAGCAGCCATTTCAATTAATCCGTGAGCCCCTTTAAAACGGGCCATTTCGTTGGGACAAATGAATCGGCGAATCTCTATAATGTTGTTTCCTTTGTCAAAGGCTACAACATCAATTGGCTCTTTCATTCCCCAGGTGTGTATTGATTTACAAAATGGGAACCAAAAAGCCATCTCTGTCGTTGGTTGCTGCTCGCCCAGCATGCCAATCAACCTTTGATGAAACTTTTTCATGGCTTTTACTTTGGGCCATAATATAATTTCTTTCTCATTTGTCATCCAAACCCTCCTTGGCTTATTTGAACAATTACTGGCCCCAGAATAACCAGAAAATTTACCGGGAAAAAACAGGTTACAAGTGGAAAAAGAAGCTTTACTGGCGCCTCTTGCGCTCTCTTCTCCGCTGAGTTAAGTAAATCCTGTCTTAATTGATTAGCATAAAACCTTAACGACTTGGTTAGGCTAGTTCCTTGCTGATATCCTTTTATTAGCATCGAAGTCCACTCATGGAGCTGCTTTGCGTCATACCGTTCATTCAGTTCATCCATTGACCGAGCAAAACTTGTCCCTCGCCTTAGCCGACTAAGCATCGATGTGATCTCCCGCGCCAGCAGAAGATCGCTGCACGACGCAGATACCTTTTCTAAAGCGGAAATTAACGGAATACCTGAAGCAATCATCATAGAAATTAGATCACAAAAATCAGGAAGTTGGCGAACTATCGCTTTGTTATTTTTTAGAACTAACTGTCTTCTCTTATTTATGATCATTAGTAATAAGAGAATATAAGCAAGGCTTAAAAGCCAAAATCCAGAAAGCAGAGAGATAGAGACTGACACACATGCCATAAAAACCCAGAAACAAAATGATCTACCGGCTCCTTTTAGGAAATCTACTTCCAGGTAACGAACAGTCCATCTTTTGACATTTTCCGGTAAAACGGACCAAATTTTTGATACTGCATAATCAAGCTTTTGCCCAAGCCCCAGTATTTGCCAGACAGGGGGGACTAAAAGCGAAAAGCTAAGAGTAGCGAGAAATATTAAGGCAGCAACTATAATCATTTTTCATCTTCCGGATGCATAATTCGCTTAACCATCCACCCACCAATAACCATTAATATAAGGGCCACTATAAGCATAAAAATACCAACGCGTGACTCAGTAAAAAGTGCTGTATGTTCTGGTTTCATCCAACTTAAAAGAAAATACAATCCAACTGGCATCATAACGAGAATTTTAGCCTGCATCCTAGCTTGTGAAGTCAGCGTTATCTGCCGCTCTTTTATGTGCTGCTGTTGTTGGAGATTATCAGCCAATCTTAGAAATAAATCCGATTGTTGCCCTCCACTTTTCAAACCTAAAACTAAAGATTGAACCACCAGTTTAATGGAGAAAACAGGAACTCTCCGCTGCCAGTCTTCCAAGCAATCAGTTAATGGCTTACCCACTTTTTCCTGCCTCAACAGCTCGTCCACCTCTTGCCCTAAGGGAGGTAGTAACGTTCCTTTTAAATTCTTCAATGCTGATCCGACACTTGTACCACTTCTTAACTGGTTACTGAGGCCAATCAACATACCGGGCAACTGCTTTTCAACTTTTATGTAACGTTGCTTTTTAAAATGGTGATAAACAAATGGCGGAGCCAATAGAGTCATAACAAACGTCGCTACTGCCCAGGTTCTATTAACATAAAACCATACGATTAAGGGCGATAAAAGCGTGACTACCAAATAACTTCTGACCAAAATTGTTACCGGCATTCTCAAGAAAAACTCTTCTAAAGAGCGTACTGTTGATAGCGTCAATTTCTCTTCAAGTTGCTGATATCGTTTTGGTGTTAAATGCGAAAAGATCCATAGCCAGCAAAGTCCGCTGCAAACGATTAAGAACGCTAAAACGAAGATGAACATAACCCATCTCCCATAATCGATTCCCAGACCTCCTGGCGAATGTCGTCCCCTTGTTCGTCAGCAAACTTACATAACGTCTTATTACTTATTAATGACTGAGTCGTATTGCGCCTTTCAAATAGTGGTGACAGCTGTAAAACATTATCGTCTATACCCGTAACTTCACTGATACTAAGCACGGATCTTCTGCCATCAGAAAGACGCGCTATCTGAACCACAATATTAACGGCACTGGCTATTTGTTGCCGCAACGCAGAAATAGGAAGCTCTATTCCACCCATCAAGACCATAATTTCCAAACGTCTTAAAGCATCGCGAGCACTGTTCGCATGAACCGTGCTCAGAGATCCCGCGTGACCAGTGTTCATAGCCTGTAACATGTCTAAAGCTTCCGACCCACGGCACTCGCCTACAATAAGTCGATCGGGACGCATTCTCAGCGCATTAATAACGAGCTCGCGAATATTTATAGCGCCGGTCCCTTCTTGATTTTTGGGTCTGGCCTCAAGACTTATCAAATTATTGTGATCTAACCGCAGTTCAGCCGCGTCTTCGATACTTATAATTCTTTCATCTTCAGGAATTGCCTGAGACAGAATATTTAATAAGGTTGTTTTTCCCGTTCCAGTCCCGCCAGAAACAATTATATTTTGGCGACAACGAACAGCAAGCCTTAAGAATTCAGCAGCTTGCTCCGTTAATGAGCCACTATCTACCAAGTTCTTGACCGTTAAAGATTTCTTAATGAACTTTCGAATAGTGAGACACGATCCTTTGGTCGCTAAAGGTCCTAAAACAGCGTTTACGCGAGAACCGTCCGGTAAACGAGCATCGACCATAGGCGAAGCATCATCAACGTGACGACCTAAAGGCAGAACGATCTTATCGATAGTCCGCCGCAGAGAAAATTCGTTACTGAATTGTTCATCCGCTTTTTGCAACTTACCTGAGCGTTCAACATAGATCTGATCATAGCTATTAACCATAATTTCAGTTACTGAGTCATCTTCTAAAAGGCGCTCAATAGGGCCCAGACCAATCACTTCAGCCACTACATCTGCTATGTCTTTTCCGGACTCACCTGTAGTTTCCTTTAAATAGGATTCAGCATAGCGTCTCAACTCGCATTCACTCATAGACTCAAAACGCGGATCTCTGGTATCTAAATGCTCTTTGAGGCTGTTGATTAAATTTACTGATGTCATCGAAATGTCTCCCTTAGCTGTAAAATGGAGTCTTTCTGATACCAGTCGTGTTTTTGCGCTAATCGTTTTTGCTTATCATTCAATCGCTCTTTAGCCGTATCCATACGCTCAGCGGTAACCATAATAATTAATTCCGTGGTTTGCTCTCTGTTCTGCTGACTTCTGAAGGCATTTCCCAGAATCGGCAATGAATCTAAGCCCGGTATCTCGTCATCCTGAGCTGACTCATCTGTACTTAAAAGACCAGACAAAACCAGCGTGTCTCCGTCATTTGAAAGAAACACCGATTCCGTACGACGACTAAGTATGCCGGGGACACCTGAAACAGAAACAGCAGGATCAATATTGCTTAATTCGGCGTGAAGCTGAGTTTTTATTCTGTTGTCATCTAAAACGACCGGCTGAATAACAAGCTTTATGCCGTATTCGCGGAAAGTAACGTCCTGCATACCCTGCGCGACAACTTGAGGAATAGGCAGTTCCCCTCCCGCAAGAAACGTTGCCTTCTCACCGCTTTGGGTAGATAAAACAGGATTTGCCAATAGTTTGGCTAGACCGCGTCGCTGCATAAGCATCAGTTGGGAATTAATTTCGGCGTCCCACTCGAACAAACCAGATAAAGAGCTCGAAAATGTAGGGCCGCTCGTTGTCCCTTGCCATCTAATTCCAAGATCTTCGAGATACTGGCGCTTGGTTTCCAGAATATTGACTCTCAAGGTCAACATAGGCGGCTCTTCCTGAAAAGATTCAGTTAAATTTAAAATCTCTTCATGATTCTCGGAAATTTTCTCAAGCTCTTCGTAATTTCTTTTGGATACCTTGCCCGTTAAAACTGTAATTCCGGACTTTTCTGTTTTGTTAAGAGTCTGTTCTGCTTCAGATATAGCGTCTAAACGCCCCTCCAGGGAGAGCTCCAGGCTCGCTGTTACAATAACCTTTAACTCTTTTAATACCTCTTCGGATTTTAGCCAGATATCAGCTTTACCAACTCCCACCCCTCTTAAAATTGCACGGCTATTATCGAGCACATGAACATCTACAACAGTCTCGTCACTGATAAGAATGTCACTTCCTGGCTCTATACTGATAATTCGAGTCTCACCTTCTTCAAGATAGTAGGAGCTATGATTAACCTCAGCCCGAGCATTAAGGACGACGAACAATAACAGAGCCACGACTAAGTAATGTTTGAACTTTACTGAACCTTCCATGGTTGCACCTTGCTTTGTTTAGAATCTTGATGCCAAATACTTACTTGATCCAAATGGCGGCTTCTCGCCCACACCAACATTGGACTTCCAATAGCTTTCGTAAATGCCGCTACCTTCTCAGGCTCCACCAACAATGTCAGCGAATATGAACCATATCCCTCCTGCAATCCGTGGATATCGAAAACTTCAATTTTTTCAAAAGAAAGGTACTCTCGTGAACTTTCGAAAGAATCTCCGGCAAATACAATATCAACCTGATCTCCGACTTTCAGCAGCGCATTATGGTGGCCTAAATTATCCGTAGTGACCGTGATAGCGTAATAACCATTAGGCAGAACTTCCGACAAACCACTGTTCTGATTATTCGATAAAATTCGTTCAGAAACGGGTTCACCAGATTTAACAGAATTTCTTAGTTTCCTACCGATAACTAAACTAGCCGAGCTCTCCAGGTACCAATGCTCATTGATAAGTTCGTGCGGATATTTTCGAACCAGCAAGTCGCTTACTTCAAGAATATCTCCGGCATTAAGGTCTTTGGAAAAAACAACAACGCTACCAGCACTTCCTGAGGCCTCTTGAAGTCGTCGGGAAGTTTCTTTCTGTAGATATTGATGAATTAAAAAAACAGTCACCATCGAAATTATTGAACTAAAAATGACGGCAAAAATCCATTTCGCCTTTTTTGTCATGAGCCTCCTCCTGGTATTAGTACTAAATAGCGCCAAATAAAATAATAAAAATCTTTCGCGTTACGACCCGTCTCAATTAAATAATCAATCAGTGAAAATTGCTCTTCAAAAATAAGTAAAGTGGTCATTATTAAGAGAGAGATCAATAACCACTCTGTCGATGCCTGACCACTTTGTTTTCTTCTCATAGGACATGAACCAAAATCACATACTCACCTTGCTCGGAGAACATTAAGCGTCCCATATCTTCTTTAAAGATCCAAAAGTCATGAGGTTTCTCAATCGATTGAAAAGAATCGATTTTTTGGCTGTAAGTTAATTTTAATACGTTTTTTATATCTTTGAATTTGAATGTCGATAAATAAACCCAGACCTCTTTTCCATTTTTCTGGGTTTTTGAAATGGCATGAAAAGGCCCGTCAAGTTTAGGCTTTTCCATATACGGAAGAATTATTTTACTTAAAATCCATGAACCATATTTTCCTTTGAAGAAAGTCCAGTTGTCTTCTCCAATTGGACAAATCCAAAAATCTCCATGAGGAGCCGGACAGTAGGAGTAGAAATTTTCAATCACACTCCAGTCTGGAACATTAGGACTTTGTAAAAAATAGGCAGTAGCCGTCGCATTCTGAGAAATTGGCATTTCAGACCATTCCCATTTATCAAACCCTGCAGGAATATCAGCAATCATAAACACACCTTAGTTCCCGCCGCACTCGCAGGATTGTTAGCTAATAAGTCGGCTTCGTTGTTCGTACCGGGCTATGACTAGAATCTTCCTCATAAAAAATGAGCCAGAATCACATACTCGCCTTGTTCAGAAAAAATTACGCGCCCCATATTCTCTTTTAATATCCAAACATCATTTTCCTTCTCAATAGATTGAAAAGAATCAACTTTTTGACTGTAATAGGACATCATCGCGGTTTGTAACTGTTTAAACGGATATCTCGCCAAATAAATCCATATTTTCTCTCCATTTCTTTCATGTTCTGAAATGGGAGTAATAGGCCCTCTTAAAGATTCTTCATGTGCTGGAAAATTAGTCAGTGGCATTAGTATCCATTGTCCTTTTTCTACCTCAAACAACGTCCAATCGGTATTTTCTATGGGACAAAGCCAAAATATTATTTCTCCTCCGGGACAATATGGATAAAACAGGCTCAACTTTTTCCAGTCAGGAGTTTCTGGCTTTCTCAAAAAAAGAGCATCAATATTGATGGATGAACTAATCGGTTGCTCAGCCCAGCTCCAGTCATCTAAAACTACGGGTAAATCCATAACTATTCCTTTTTTTGAAGTACATCCTCTGGCACGACATCCGGAGATATCGTACCGAAAACTAAATAATCGGAACTAAGCTCTTTAGCCAAAAAAATTGAGCCAAGCCTATCTTGGATTAATTCTGTCATTTCTCCTGAGAGTAAGTTATTTACAACTAAAGACGCAGGCCTAGTCGATAGCTCCTCGCTGCTTTTTGCCTTCCAACTATCTGTTAGCCTACTCATTGGATAAAAAGGTTTTTTATCCATTTTCTTCAACTCTCTTAAGTTTTTTCCCTGGAGCTTTACGGGGAGAAGCTCATTTAGAGGAATAAATAACTTTTCTGTATGTTTATTTAACCGGTAATTTCCCGATAATTTAGCTCGATCAACATCCATAACCCTGCTCCAAATAACTTTACGAGCCTCAATAAGGTTAATGGTACTGTTGTCAACCACAGGTATAAGGACTTGATACAACGACAAATAAATAGCTAGCAAAATACCAATTGATAACAGGATCTCAACAGTAGCTTGACCTTTATATTTAGAGCACGTCACGACCTAAAATTCCTGTTTTATCTTTATAAGATATTGAAGTTAGCTGAGGCTCCCAGAGCGCATTAAACAAGTTATCCGTTTCATAAAGCTCATCTTTTCTAGAGAAGATTTTGTCTGGACGACTAAAATGCGTTTTTGCTTTAGCATATGCAACTTGGTTAATACCCCCCACTTTTATTATCACCGTATCCATGCTCATCTTTAAAAAGTTGCTTAGCCGCATATAGCTAAATTTTTGCGGATTCGAATTAAACGACTCCATCTGCGCTAACCCGAGTCGGGAAGACATTGAGTTCTTTTGAAAAGCGCCCCCGTAACCGGAACGATGATAACGTTTTTGTTTTTGTGCTTTCGCACCCCAACCTAATGGCAGTTGCTCCCTATAACTACCTACAAACCATTTTCGTCCGTGAAGCGAAACAGAATCCAGCGCGTGCCAATCCCAACCTCCGTGTCTGTTTCTTGATAATTCTGTTCCGCCACGCTTTACTATTTTATGAGTGAATATGTCTACCCAGTTGTATCCTCTACTTCTACTAAAAGGATCCAGACTATTTAAAGTAAGCTCTTCAAACTCTTTGGATTCCTTAGCGTTTTTAGTATTACGGACTTCTGTTTTGCGCCACCAAAGAGTTGGAAATGGCACAACACCACCTCCCTGATACGCTTCCCAACCTAGATCTCCTGAATGCTTATCAACGATATCTTGAATAAGAAGTGGTAGCTCCATGACGAAACTTGCATCTAAAAGTCTCTGTGCCGCTGATATTCCCTGTATCACAGCCGATTGAAAACGGATTAAGACACGCGCCAATTGCTGATAACCTTCCTCGACTCGGTCGAGAATGGTGGATAACACTCTGGTTATTTGCCCAATATAAGGAATGAATGACGTTACTGTCTCTAAGTTGTCCGCCGTCCGGTCTAACATAGACATATAGCTCGCTAGACCAACCCACTGAGCTATTGCTACCTGGTTTCCAATAAGTGCACGATTTGTTAAAGCTAGAAAGTTCATCTGCCGGGACATAGCAACAGCTGCGCTATAAGCCGCGTTATCAGCAACACTTTGCAAGTACCACTGGCGCCTGGCGTGCTTCCCCATATCGGTCACAGCGAAAAGCAACATCGAAACGAGTAACAAAACCCCGACCATTAAAATCAGGGTTTGTCCTTTTATTCGCGTGTTGGATTTTTCCAAAGCAATCATTTCTTCTTGCCTTGCTCAGTGGCCTCGTCATAATTTCCGAGGTTTACTTCAGTATTGGCCACAGTTCCGGCGCGTCTTGAAGACTGCCGAGCTCTGTTTAATTGTTGCGTAGATGATTGACCTGTCATTTCTTGAGCAAGTCCAGCCACCTGGTTACGTATGGACTTACCAAAAAGTGAATAGACTCCGATTGCAGCAACGGCAATCAAAGCGACAATAATGATGTACTCCGTCATTCCCTGACCACGAGAACGCCGAGCTAAATGCGTATTCATAATTCCCTCCTGGCAATAATCAACACCACAATTGGCGTTGAAGTCAGGAAGTATAGAACGAGTTTTAGAGGATCAGATCAGAAGTAGCAAATGTCTTACTCAATATTAAGATATTTATGCATCTGCACGGAAAGGCGCCAGTTGCGCGCTATGCAGGTTTTCATGGCAAGCTCTGTAGCGCGTGGGCGCTGGCTTATGGGTTGCAGGCAAATAATGGCGTCTGCTTTGGGTGGGCAGCGTTCTAGTAAGGAATCTAGCGCATCTATGTGCTTTTGCATGGCTATGGGGTGCTTTATTTCATTAGCGCGAGCCATGCAGTCGGGGCGCACTAAATAACCACCGGGCATATCCAGTTTGGGCGATACCGTTACCCAGGTGCTGTCGGTCACTTTTAGCTCAAAGGTACCGCTGGTTTCTATTTGCAACTGGTAGCCCTTGGCTTCTAAGGCTTTGCCAAGCGGCAGTAAGTCAAACATAGCGGGTTCACCGCCGGTTATTACTACGTGTTTGGCGGAGTAACTTTCTTGTTCAAAGCGCGCGATAATGTCCTCGGCGGTCATTTCTGACCATTTTACTGAAGCTTCGGTTTTTGCCATTAATGCGTCTATGCTCACCTGGTCGCTGGGGTTGGTTTCCCATGTGTGCTGGGTATCGCACCAGGGGCAGCCTACAGGACAACCCTGCAAACGCAGAAAAATAGATGGCACGCCGGTAAAGGTGCCCTCGCCTTGCAAGGTTTCAAAAATTTCGTTGATGCGGTAAGACATAGCTTCCGTTAAAATGGCTTTGGTTAACATGAGTGAATGCGGATTATACGGGGAGTTATAGCATGTCGCAAAAGGTCGTTGTTATTTATTCAGGCGGAATGGACTCTTTTACCGTTTTGCACAAAGCCCTGGCCGAGGGAAAAGAGGTACTGGCACTGTCGTTTAACTACGGACAACGCCATGTCAAAGAATTAGAAGTTGCGGCTAACGTCTGTAAACAGCATGGAATACCCCATAAAGTGGTGGATATTACCGCTATTAACTCGCTGCTGTCGGGTAGCTCGCTAACCGACAATATCGACATTCCTGAAGGCCACTACGAAGAAGAGTCAATGAAGTCCACTGTGGTGCCCAACCGCAATATGATTTTGCTGTCACTGGCCATTGGTTACGCGGTGTCTGAAGAGGCCTCTGCGGTGTATTACGGCGCACATTCGGGTGACCACGCTATTTACCCGGACTGTCGTCCGGAGTTTGTACGGCAAATGGATGTAGTGAGTAAAATGGCGAACTACGAACCGGTAGCGGTTCATGCGCCCTATTTAGACGTGGACAAAAACGCGATTTTAGCCGACGGCATAAAAATGGGGCTGGACTACAGCCAAACCTGGACTTGCTATAACGGGCGCGACAAAGCCTGTGGTAAATGCGGTGCCTGCCAGGAACGTTTAGAGGCCTTCGCCGCCAACGGCATTGAAGACCCCATTACTTACGAATGATAGTTTACGAATAACCTACAGCCAGCGTTGGGCTTGTTCCCAGCGCTCGGTGCGTTTTAACTCTTCCAGCGATACCGCCGACGATGACATCAGCATTCTATTTACGCGTTGTGCGCTTTCTGGCTCAGTTGCTGGCAAATCAGCATCCAACACTTGCACCGCTCCGGCTCTGTCATTGCATACCAGTATCATGTCGCAGCCAGCCTTTAGCGCCGCCACAGCGCGTTGTTCCATGTCACCGGCAACGGTTGCGCCCTGCATAGACAAGTCGTCACTAAAAATAGTGCCGTTAAACTGCAATTCGCTGCGCAGTATTTGCTGTAACCAGAACTCGCTAAAACCGGCAGGCTGTGGGTCTATTTGCGGGTATATAACGTGAGCCGGCATTATGCCGTCCAGTTTCTGGCTTAATGACAAAAACGGCTTTAAGTCGTGGGCGCGAATTTGCTCTAAGGTACGGTCGTCTTCCGGAATGGCAATGTGGGAATCAGCCTGAACAGAACCGTGTCCGGGAAAATGCTTACCCGTACAAGCCATACCGGCTTCATGCATGCCTTCAATAAAGGAGGACGCCACCTTAGAAATTTCCGACGGCACCGCAGAAAATGCACGGTCACCAATAACGTCACTGCAGTCGTCTACGTCCAGCACCGGCGCAAAGCTGATATCAATTCCCACAGCCTGAACTTCTGCTGCCATTAGCCAGCCTAAGTCACGCGCGGAGCGCTGGCGTTCGTCTTCATCTTCAATTTTTTGCAGCGATCCCATAGATGGAATGGCGCTAAAGCCTTGACGGAAGCGTTGCACCCGCCCGCCTTCGTGGTCAACTGCAATAAGCAACGGCTTAGCCGCAGCGGCTCGTGCCTCACCTATTAACTCCTGCAGTTGTTCCAGCGAGGCAAAATTCCGTGTAAACAGAATGAGTCCGTTTACGGCCGGTGCCGCAAGAAGTTTTTTATCCTCCGCGGTCAGCTCTGTGCCCGCAATATCTATCATTAGTTGTGCCATAACAGCGGCTTTCTCGTTTGGTTTTCAATAGTCAGCAGTTTGCCATGAGTTCAGTAAAGACGCCATGTTCCTTGTTTATCTTTTCGTTCGCTGTGCTAAATTAACATTATTACAACAAAAGAGGCGCGATATGAAACTCGAAAAATCGCTTTTATGTATTGGTATCACTTTAGCACTGTCGGCCTGCGGCGGTTCAGACAGCGACGGCTCGGACAGCGGCAGATCCGGTGGCTCTGCCGGTGGTGGTGACAATAATTACGCTTTTTGTTCCGCTGAATATCAAAATGAAGAGTTTTTCGAGTACATGAAAGAGGATTACTTCTGGGCAAGTCAGCTACAGGACAGCTTAGACCCTGAGGCCTTTGACGACGTTTATGCGGTTCTTGAAGAATTACGCGTACCGGAAGACACCTACAGCTATATTCTTACAGAGGAAGAATATGATCAGCTGTTTGTCAGTGCCACTTATTTCGGGTTTGGTTTTTCTATGGAGCAAATTAGCGCCAGCCGGGTAAAAATTCGTTTTGTTTATGACGGTTCGCCTGCTGCCTCTGCAGGTATGGAGCGTGCTGACGAAATTCTGGCTATTGATGGCGTGTCCGTTTCTGACTTACTGGCAAATGATGAATTTAACCAAGCCCTGGGGCCGAGTGAGCAAGGTCTGAGCCGTGAAATTACCTGGCAAAAGCCGGATGGAACCGAGCAGACCGAGTTGTTGAGCAAAGTTGAAGTAGAAACCAATACCGTTATGGGAGCTCAAACTTACGAGCAAAATGGTGACACGGTTGGTTACTTTGCACTGGACTCATTCATTAACCGCACTGGCGCAGATTTAAATACCGCATTTGACCAATTTGCCAGCGAAGGCATTAACCATTTAGTCATTGACGTGCGCTATAACGGCGGGGGCTTAATTCGTTATGCCAATCAAATTGCAACTCAGACTGCGGGCACGAATGTTGAGGGGAAAACCTTTTTGCAATACCGCTTTAACGAGCAGAACAGCGACCAGAACCAGACACTCCCTTTTAGTTTGGTCGATGGTGTCGAGCAACTTGATTTAGACCGGGTGTTTGTGTTGACCACCGGCAGCAGTTGTTCGTCTTCAGAAATCATTATTAACTCTTTAAAACCTCATATAGAGGTAGTCACGTTAGGCCAGCCAACTTGCGGTAAACCAGTTGGACAACAGCCCGCCGAGTTGTGCGATAAAGTCACTTTTGCCATTAACTTTGAAACTGTCAATTCAGAAGGTGAAGGGAAATACTACAATGGTCTGACACCAACCTGTTCGGTTGAAGACCAGTTGGTCGCTGACTGGGGAAGCCCAGAGGACCCATTAACGGCGGCAGCCAATACATACATTAGCACCGGCAGTTGCCCGGTAGACTCCGCCAGCGCAGAAATAAAAAAGAGCGCTCAGGCGCGCTCTTTTGTTAAACCTATTCACAACATGAAGGATAAGCGCGAGTCCCTGCAGTAAGTTTATACGCAGGAACCCGATGCAGCAGCGGTTAATCTTTAACCGCTGCTTTTCTTATGTCGCCTTTAGCCGTGTAAAACTGGTTGTTTTCGATAATACCGGGAGCAAAGCTGTCCACGCCAATGGCGGTTAAACGAAGCTCTTCGGTTTCTGCCAGTTTTTCAGCAGTGTCTTTATCAATTAAGCCTTTCTCAAGCGCCACATCGGCAAGCTCTTTACCATTTAGGTTAGAAGACAATTCACCGCGTTTTTGCGCTTTACGCAGCGTTTTATAAACCGACTTCATTTCCAGCATCGAAATAAAGGCTTTTTCCATATGTCCGGTGGCATCACCAATACTGTCTTTCCAGTAACACAGGAAGGTATGACGGTCACGAGTAACGCCCGGCTCCATCATGCTGACACTGATGTCCTGTAAAATTTCATCAGACGGTTTTTTGAAATGATTGCCCAGTGGGAATATCAAAATACGCATTACCCACGCCATGAAGCGATTCGGGAAGTTATCAAAGAAACCGTAAAACGCATCGGCAATGCTGTATAAATGGTGCTTCAACGCATAATGAACGTAAGGTAAATCAGCTACCTGACGGCCTTCGTCTTCAAAGCGCTTCAGTACTGCCGAACCCATATATAAATGACTTAAAATGTCACCTAAGCGGGCTGAAATCATTTCTTTACGTTTCAAATCGCCGCCCATCATCAGCATAGAAATATCTGATGCTAAAGCTAAACCACGACTCATACGACCCAGCTTACGATAATAATGCGCAGTTTCACCACTCACCGGAGACTCGCTAAAGCGTGCGCCGCTCAGACCCAGCCATAAGCTGCCAAAGACGTTACTGGCGGCAAAACCGATATGTTTCATCAGCAGACCGTCGAACTCACGCATGCCCTCGTCTTCATTCGGGTTAGCCGCAGCTTTCATTTCTTTAAGTACGTAGGGGTGACAACGCGTTGCGCCCTGACCAAATATCATCAAGTTTCGGGTCAGAATATTTGCGCCCTCAACCGTAATAGACACTGGTGTCGCCATGTAGGCGTGGCCCAGATAATTATGCGGACCTAATTGAATGCCTTTACCGGCGTGAATATCCATTGCGTGCTCTAATACTTCACGACCCATTTCGGTCATGTGGTATTTGGTCATGGCGGTTACCACCGAAGGACTCTGCCCCTGACATAAAGCAGAAATGGTCAGACGACGCATAGATTCGAGTGTGTAGTTGGTTCCGCCAATTTTACCCATTGATGACTGAACACCTTCGAACATACCAATTGGCATGCCGAATTGCTGACGCACATAAGCGTAAGCGCCAGTCATACGCTGAGTTACGTGGCCTGATGCAGCAGCCAGTGCCGGCAATGAAATACCACGCCCTGCTGACAAACATTCAACCAGCATACGCCAGCCTTTACCGGCATAATCTGAACCACCAATAATCCATTTCAACGGAATAAAGACGTCTTTACCAAAGGTTGTACCGTTCAGAAACGCCTGGTTCAGAGGGAAATGACGATCGCCAATTTCAATACCTTTGTGCGATGTCGGGATTAACGCACAAGTAATACCAATTTCTTTTTTATCACCTAATAAGGCTTCCGGATCGTAGAGCTTAAATGCCAGACCCAGAACTGTTGCTGAAGGCGCTAAGGTAATGTAACGCTTCGACCAGTTAAGACGAATACCAACAACTTCTTCACCCTCGTGCTCGCCTTTACAAATAATACCTTCATCCGGAATTGAACCAGCATCGGAGCCAGCTTCTGGTCCGGTTAAGGCGAAACACGGAATGTCAGTGCCATCAGAAAGACGCGGCAACCAGTAGTCTTTTTGTTCTTTAGTACCATAATGCGTTAGTAGTTCGCCCGGCCCCAGAGAGTTCGGAACCATAACAGATACCGCAGCACTGATAGAACGACTGGCAATGCGCGAGACGATGTAGGAATTTGCCGCCGGGGTAAAATCAAGGCCGCCGTAATCTTTACCAATAATCATGGCGAAGAATCGTTCTTTGCGCAGATAATCCCAAACTTGTTTGGGCAAGTCGCGATCCTGCTGAACAATTTTGAAATCGTCAAGCATATCCAGCAGCTTAGCCAGCTGGTTATCGACAAACGTCTGTTCCTCGGCGGTGAGCTTAGGTTCAGGTACATCCAGCAATTTCTGCCAGTCCGGGCGTCCGCTGAACAGTTCTCCGTCCCACCAAACATCACCCGCCTCCATGGCCTCACGTTCTGTATCAGACATGGGCGGCAAAATGCGTTTAAAAATAGCAAAAACGGGCTTAGTTACCAGGCTGCGACGGATATCTCCGACTGCAAACACCAGTACCACTAAAACCACTAACAGAATAAGAATTTCCATAGGTATCTCCAGTGCACCATCACAATAAAAGTGTAGTCAAATCTCAAACTTACGACAGGTTATTTACGCTTCTTCCAGCCCGCCGGAAACAAATGGGATCAGATGATCGATAACGTCCTGCGCTCCCACCTTTTGATTGAATTCCGCCTCCGCAATTTCAATCAGAGCTTGTCCCGATACTTGGGCAAAAACTGCCGCTCCCAAAATAAAGTGTAGACGCCAGAACATTTGTTGCTCATCCAAATGTGGATTTGCGCGCTTTAATAAAGCCATTAAATGCTGCAATACCTCACCAAACTCCTGCTGAGTGTATTTACGTAAATGGCCCTGAATTTCAGAGTAAGCAAAGCCCAGTAACCTCAAAAAGATATCGGGACCGTGTTTATTGACCTCGGTTAACTTTGCCAGAGGTATTTTAAAGCGCTTAAACAGCTCTTCTGTTTTTAGCTCGCTCTGCTGCTCTGCCAGTTTCAACTGTTCCTCCAAAACGGGCATGAAAACAACCAAGTAACGCGCCATTACGGCCTGAATAAGTGCTTTTTTTGAGCCAAAGTGATAGTTTACAGAAGCAAGGTTAACCCCTGCTTCCTGCGTAATTTGCCGTAATGAAGTCTGCTCAAACCCATCGCGGGAAAAGAGCATTTCTGCGGCATTAAGTATTTTCTTTTGAGTCGGAATTCGGGCTGCCATGAAATAAATAAACGCATGATTTAAACATGCGTTTAATTTAATTCATGTGGTTTCAGCGTGCAAGTGTTCGCTGAATTTATTTTTGGTGAGAGTGTAAACCTTAGTAGGCTACACTATTAGTGCCGCCAGTAATGACGGTGGAACAAAATAAGTACGGTCATAATTTCCAGCCGCCCTGCCAACATAGCAAAAATTAGCAACAACTTAGCACCAGCATCAAGGCTGGCGAAGTTACCAGCCGGGCCAATAATGTCACCTAATCCAGGTCCAACGTTACCTACTGCGGAAGCTGCACCAGATATTGCCGTCATAAAATCCAGTTCAAATAATGACAAACCTAATGCAATAACGGCTATCAGCAAAAAGTACATAAAGCAAAAAGCGACCATTGAACCAAGTAAAGAGTCATTTACCCGACGATCCTGATAGGTTTGGACGCTAACGAGGTTAGGGTGAATTAGTTGGCTGAACTGCTTTCTTAATAAAAGCTGCGACAACTGAAAACGAAAAATCTTCATACCGCCAGAAGTGGAGCCGGTACATCCCCCAATAAACATTAAGTAGAAGAACGCCATTAATGACCAGCTTCCCCAGTTTCCGTAATCTTCGGTTGCGTAGCCGGTTGTGGTCACTACCGAAACAACATTAAACGCGGTATGCATTAATGCGTCACCAAGTTCCCGCCCTTTAACTATCTGAACCAAGGTAATCAATGCAATAACAATGAAAAGGAAGGTAACAAAAGCGCGTACTTGGCTATCCTTCCAAAGTGGCCCAAAGTCACCTTTTAAAAAGCGAATGTAGAGCACAAAAGGCAAAGCGCCTGCGACCATAAAAAGCGTGCCGGTTATGACCAAAAAGGGTGTATCAGAGAAATGCCCAAAAGACGCATCGTAGTTCGAGAAGCCGGCTGTCGCTATGGTGGTCATGCCGTGAACGAAGGCATCAAAACTGCCCATGCCGCCAATCAAGTACAAACTAATAACGGCAGCCGTCAGAATGAGGTAGACCCGCCCTATTGCCAAAACCATATGGCTGGAACGCGGCATAAATTTCCCCGACATGTCCGAGGATTCAGCCTGGAACAACCGCATGCCGCCAACTTGCAAAAACGGCAAAATGGCCATAGCCATAACGATAATTCCAATTCCGCCCAACCATTGCAGCATAGCGCGCCACAACAAAACACTTGCGGGTAAATCGTCCAGCCCGGATATAACTGTCGCTCCGGTAGTGGTAATGGCTGACATGGCTTCAAACCAGGCACTGGAGAAGTCCAGATAAGGGCGTGCAAAAATAAATGGCAAAGTTGCAAATAAGCTGGCCGAAACCCAGCACAAGGAGGTTAACAGGAAAACCTGTCTTGCCCGCAGCTTGGCATCACCCGCTGGCTGCAGGAACAAAACCAAACCAAAAACCAAACCTAAGCTGGACAGCGTCAGATAGGTCCACTGCTCTTTTTCACCATTGACCACCGCCATAACAAAAGGCGCGAGCAAGGCGATAGAAAGCAAGGCGATGAGGCCGCCAATGGCTTTCAGCAATAACTTAACAGCCTGACGTTTATCAAGCGGAGTCTGACGCAATGACTGGCTGGCTTGCATTGACATCGTTCTAGTTAGACGTGTCTAAAGGAGCAAATGATTTTACCAAATCATCAATCGCTTTCATCTGCTGAAGGTAGGGTTCCAGAGCATGCAGAGGCAAAGCACAGGGACCATCACATTTCGCTTCATCGGGGTTCGGGTGTGCTTCAATAAACAATCCTGAAATACCCAGCGACATACCAGAACGAGCCAGCTGTGCTGCTTGTGCGCGGCGTCCGTCAGCAGAGTCAGCTCGGCCACCAGGACGCTGCAAAGCGTGGGTTGCGTCAAAAATAACCGGCGCCATGGGCTTCATTTCGTCCATGCCGAGCATATCAACAATAAGATTGTTATAGCCAAAGCTTGAGCCGCGCTCACACAGCATCAGTTTTTCATTACCAGCCTCGGCAAACTTTTTAATGATGTGCTTCATTTCCTGTGGTGCAAGAAACTGTGGCTTTTTAATATTCACCATAGACCCGGTTTCAGCCAGTGCTACCACCAGGTCAGTCTGACGGGCAAGAAACGCCGGTAACTGCAATACGTCAACCACTTCAGCGACCGGAGCGGCCTGATGCGGTTCGTGTACATCGGTAATTAAAGGCACATTAAACTGCTGTTTCACTTCTTCAAAAATGCGTAACCCTTCTTCCAGACCGGGGCCGCGAAAAGAGTGAATAGATGACCGGTTGGCTTTATCAAACGACGCCTTAAACACGTAAGGTATGCCAAGTTTACTGGTTACCTCAACGTAATGCTCGGCAACTCGCAACGCTAAATCACGAGATTCCAACACGTTCATTCCGCCAAATAAAACAAAGGGTTTATCATTTGCTATTTGAATGTCACCAAGCTGTAACTCTTTAATCATCATAAACTCCCGCGGTTAACTACCGACAACTCGTAGAATCTGTCCGGCGAAATACGCCATATAGGTTCCAAGCGCATAACCCATTACCGCTAATAATACACCAACCGGCGCCAATGACGGATGAAAAGCTGAAGCGACAACCGGTGCCGACGCTGCGCCCCCCACATTAGCCTGACTGCCCACCGCCATATAAAACACAGGAGCACGAAGCAGTTTGGCCACAAGTAACATAAGCCCGGCGTGGATCAACATCCAGATAGCACCAATTAAGAAGTACTTAGGCGCCTCGACAATTTTAGTCACGTCCATATGTAAGCCGATGCTGGCAACCAATATGTAAACAAAGACCGAACCTATTTTAGACGCCCCCGCAGCTTCCAAAGAACGAGCCCGGGTAAAGGAAAGCGCAATACCGCCAGCAGTGGCTAACACGATGACCCAGAAAAACAGACTGTCGAGACTGAATTTACTTAATGCAGGATAGTTCGTTGCTATTCCCGGTGCTATCCAGTCGGCCAGAAAATGCGCTATCCCGGCCACACCAAAGCCAATAGCCAGAATTAGCATTAAATCACGTAAGCTTGGGTTTCTGACGTGCTCCGCTTCATACTGCTCCACTTTACGACGGATGTTATCGATAGCGGATGTGTCAGCGCCGGTGCGGGCATCAATTTTCTTGGCATTTGCGGCCATATAAAGCAGTACAGCCATCCATAAGTTGGCAACAATAATGTCGACAGTCACCATAGCTGAGAAAATATCACCGCCAACTTCGTAAACTTCTTTCATGGCAGCTTGGTTTGCGCCACCGCCAATCCAGCTTCCGGCAATGGTTGTCATGCCACGCCAAACTGCATCGGGGCCAGCGCCACCAAGCATTTCAGGGAATATAGCAGACACCAGTAACAAGGCTATAGGGCCGCCAATGACAATACCGAAAGTACCGGTTAAAAATAGAATAAGAGCCTTTGACCCGAGACCCACTACGGCTTTTAAATCCAGACTTAAGGTAAGCAATACCATACAAGCCGGTAACAGATAATCCATTGCTATATCTGTTACGGCGGTTTGATTTCCGTCGACAATACCAAAAGTATTCAGTAAAGACGGTATGAAATAGCAAAGCAATAAAGCCGGAACAAAGCGATAGAACTTCTTGAAAAAGGATGCTCGCTGCTATTGGTGTAAAATACAAAACCAAGGATGGTCAGCAATAAACCAATAACAACCCCATCGTTAGTGATTAAGGCATTCGTTTCCGAAACAACAGACTCAGGCGCTAACATAGGTACTCCCTTAACTTAACCGGCAATAAGTGCTTGTTTGGACACGGCCACATGCAACAGGAAGGCTATCCAGCCACAAGCACCAATAAAACCAAGCCAGCGCGCACCCGCTGTTTTTCCTTTCATAGCTAAGACACCAAAGCCAATATAAGCAATAACACCTATGACTTTATCGGTTAACCATGGAACCTGAATTGGGTACATGCTTAACGTCACCATGATACCCACAGCACTGAGTAACAATAAGGTATCGTTAATGTGAGGGACTATCTTCAGCCACTTCTTTTTTAATAAAGGAGAGTCAAGAAGCAAAAGCACAAAACGGAATAAAAAAAGGCTGATCGAAATCAGCACAAATAATACATGCAGGTGTTTAAAAGCAGTGTACACAGTAACCTCTTATTTTTAATTTAATTAAATGGTTCTCAGCTCAGGCAGGGATTTTATAACAACATCAAGAAACTTAGGTGAATAATAGCGGCCCCGCTCGTCTTTCAGGCGCACAGCAATATCGCTGTCACTAATGCCACTTTCCCACCAATCCAGCAACTGCTCAGTCAACAGAAGAACCTGAGTGCTTATCGCAATATCCGAGCCTTGTTTACCTTCGGGTAAACCCAGGCCGTCCCAGCGTTCCAGTCTCTCGATAAGTGCTCTGTGCGCACTTTGTGTTGCTTCGTGCTCACCGTGCCCCAGCGCTCGTAATGAGCGGGCAACTCGTTGCTGGCAGGTAGTTTCAACCGCTGCAGCCGCATCCGAAGCGCAGTTAAGCAACGGGCGCGCCTGCGCAAATAAAGACCAGGCCAAAGCGGTTGTCTCAGCGTCTTCTGCCGCGACTTTTTGAGCTAAAGCGTACGCCAGACGGACTTCACTATTTTGCTCGAGAATGCCGTTAAAATGGCTGGCATGGTGCAGCATAAGTTGATCGGCTAAACGCGCCAGAAACTGGTCGGAGTCTTCCAGACAGACCACGTTATCCTGTGCCAGTTGTACATTTTCGGAGAATAGTTGAAGCACATGGTGATCATCGGCCGTAAGTGCTCTGGACAAGCCGCCGATAAACAAAACAGAGCCGTGCGACCGGCAATGACTGCGGCAATATAACAAAACAAAGTCGTCACCATAATACGAGCCATGATTTGCGATAACATGCTCTAGCTCGGCTAAGGCTTTTGACGGAATAACCGAACGTAACGTCTGACCAACACACACCCCAGAGTCCTCTCCGTGAGCGGCTAGCACTTTATAGGACGAGCCGTCTTCGTTAGAGGTAGCATACAAGGTTTGTTTGGCACCGCCGATGACCCAGCTCAACTGCTGCACTAAACCATCAACAAAACTGTTCATTGGTTGCAGAGCATAAAGGTTAGCCGAAGCAGCGATGATTTTTTCAAGCCCGTGACGACTTTGATCAATGGACATGATATCGCGGTACGAGCGCAGCGATGACATTACTGCAGTAAAAAGCTTCTGTGCAGTAAGTTCAGTTTTGGATTTGTAGTCGTTGATGTCGTAGTTAACAATAACCGTGCGTTCAGGTGCCTGACCCGGCTGCCCTGTTCGCAAAATAATACGGGTAAAATGGTTGTCAGCTTCTTCACGAATATAACGAGCTACCTGCAGTCCGGCATCATCGGTTTCCATAACAACATCCAGCAGTAATATGGCTGCATCAGGATGCTCATCAATTAACTGCTTTGCCTCTTCACCAGAAAAAGCACTGTAAAACTTTAAGCCACGACCTAAAAAATTAAAGTCGTTGAGTGCCAGTTTGGTTACCGCATGCACCTCTGGTTCATCATCGACAATCAGAATTTTCCAGTATTCTGTCGGTAATTTTGTGGTTTGCTGGCTGCCTTCGTCAGCAAACATAAACTGATTGCTCATTATTCGTCTCTCCCCGCCCTGGCTTTTGTCCCGCCGGTAACTCGTTCTACCCTAGCATAATCCTGCCAGCGGTTAACCTTTTTGTAACCACTTTTAAACAGTAGCTCTGCAACACTATCAGCCTGTTGCCATCCCTGCTCAAGTAGTAACCACCCCTGGTCTGCTAAATGGTTGTTGGCTTCTTTTATAATAGTCTCTATATCGGCTAAACCGTTATTTTCCGCAATTAACGCCGTCTGGGGCTCAAATCTGACATCTCCCATACTCAAGTGCGGATCGCCTGCGTCAATGTAGGGAGGGTTCGATAGAATCAAGTCAAATTTAAGAGACTTTGGCACAGATTGAAACCAGTTACTGCACAAAATATCAACATTTAAACCTAAAGCTTGACTATTTCGGCGTGCCAGTTCCACCGCATCGCGGCTTTTATCACACGCCCAAACTTGCCAGCCGGGACGTTCAGACTTCAAAGCCAGCGCAACAGCACCTGTACCCGTGCCTAAATCCAGTACGCGCGCCTGTTCGGGAAGCTCCAGGCTAAGTGCCGTTTCAACCAGCGTTTCAGTATCGGGACGGGGAATTAACGTGCTGTCGTTTACCTCAAGCATCAATGACCAAAACTCGCGGCGACCAGTGATATGAGCCACGGGCTTGCCTTTCTGCCGGGCTAAAATACATTCCTCATAATGGCGGTGCTGCTCTTCCGTCAGCAGCTTTTCCGGCCAGGTCATAAGGTACGTTTTTTCTTTATCCAGCACAAAGCAAAGTAAGGCAGAAACATCCGCAGCAGCGTCTTCAGTCTGCTTTAACTGCTGCCGCCCCCAGTTTATGGCTTGCTCCAGCGTCATTGCTGTCCTTCAGACAGAGCCGCCAGTTGATCCGCCTGATGCTCAGTAATAATGGCATCCAGTATCAAATCGATATCGCCGGTAAGTACTTCATCTAACCGATACAGCGTCAGGTTAATACGGTGGTCTGTTACCCGGCTTTGCGGGTAATTATAAGTGCGAATACGCTCTGAACGATCACCACTTCCTACCAGGTTACGACGGGTACTGTCTTCTTCTGCCTGACGTTTTTCATCTTCCAGACGTTGTATTCTTGCCTGTAAAACCGACATGGCTTTAGCCCGGTTTTTATGCTGCGAACGCTCTTCCTGACATTCAACCACCACACCGGTTGGTATGTGGGTAAGACGAATAGCAGAATCGGTTCGGTTAACGTGCTGACCACCAGCACCGGAGGCGCGATAAGTATCGACACGTAAGTCGGCCGGATTAATTTCAACGGCCTCGGCTTCTGGAATTTCCGGTAACACAGCAACAGTACAAGCTGAAGTATGAATACGCCCTTGCGATTCAGTTTCCGGAACACGTTGTACGCGGTGCCCACCAGACTCAAACTTCATGCGTCCGTAAACACCGTCACCACTCATGTGAGCAATGATTTCTTTATAGCCACCATGCTCACCTTCACTGGCACTGACTATATTGACCTTCCATCCATTTTTTTCAGCGTAGCGGCTGTACATACGAAACAAGTCACCAGCGAATATCGAAGCCTCATCACCGCCAGCTCCGGCACGAATCTCCAAATAGCATGAACGATCGTCGTTAGGGTCTTTAGGTAGCAACAGAAGTTGTAAGCGGTTCTCCAGCTCTTCTTCGGCTTTTTTCGCCTCTTTTAGCTCTTCTTCCGCCATTTCACGCATGTCAGCGTCATCATCTTCAGCCATATCTTTTGCGGCTGTCTGATCCTCCTGATTCTGGCGGTACTCTTCAAAGCAACCAACCACCTCTTCCAATTGAGAGTACTCACGCGACAATGAGCGAAAACGGTTTTGATCACTGATCACATCGGGTTCACCCAATAAAGCCTGCACTTCCTGATAACGCTCAACTAATCCTTCTAGTTTACGTTCAATGGATGGATTCAACATGTTTTTATTTGCCTTTTGATGAGTCAGAGGATGGCTCTGACCAAAGTTGTTGCAAAACGGCCAGCGTATATTGGTCGTTATTTTCGCCGGCAGATTTCAATAAGCTTGTCGGTTTATGCGTTAACTGCTGCACCAGCCTATGACTGAATCGCTGCAGCACTTCGGCCGGGTCTTTGCCCTGCTCTATTTGCGCTATCGCTTTCTTTAACTGCTCGTCGGCTAAGTTTTTTGTGTGCGTACGATACTCCCGCACCAGCTCGACACTGTTCAGCGACTTCAGCCAGTCATTAAACTCTTTCGTTTGCTGTTGAATAATAACCTGAGCTTCACGAGCGGCCTGCTCACGGTTACGGATATTTTCACTAATAATACTTTGCAGATCGTCAACGGTATAAAGATACGCGTCATCGAGTTCATTAACCTGCTCTTCAATGTCTCGTGGCACAGCCAGGTCAATTAACAGCATGGGTCTATGCCGACGCTTTTTCAGTGCTTTTTCAATGCTTCCTTTACCAACAATAGGCAAGGTACTGGCGGTTGAACTGACGACAATATCGGCCTGCGGTAATAACTCTGATAGCTCAGACAGACTGTGAGCCGTTGCACCAACACGCTCGGCCATCTCACTAGCCCGTTGCAAGGTTCGGTTTGCCACCAGAATTTCACTAACGCCTTGTTGTTTTAGATGCTGAGCAACCAGCTCGGAAGTATCACCCGCTCCAATCAGCAGCACCTTCGATTTTTGCAAATTGGCAAAGATATGACGCGCCATAGAAACCGCAGCATATGCAACCGAAACCGCGTTTTGACCTACCGCCGTTTCATTTCTAACGGTTTTCGCAACACGAAAGGTTTGCTGAAATAAGCGTTCAAGAATACCGCCGACAGAGGCCTGACGCTTCGCCGCCTGATACGCTTGTTTTACCTGACCAAGAATTTGTGGCTCGCCCAATACCAGCGAATCTAAACCACTAGCAACCGACATAAGGTGAGTAATGGCCTGCTCGCCCTGAAAATGATAGTGATGATTTTCCAGAGCCTTTGGTGCCAATTTGTGGAAACCGGTTAACCAGCCCAGGAGCAAGTCGCCAGACACTTCCCCTCGGCAATAGAGCTCGGTTCGGTTACAGGTAGAGACGATAACGGCTTCTTCAACACCTTGAAGATTACGCACGGCCTGCAGCGCAGCATCAAGCTGTTCAGCACTGAACGCGACTTGCTCGCGCAAATCGACTGATGCGGTTTTATGATTAATTCCGAGAGCTGAAATGGTCATCTGACTGTGAAACTCGTTATCCCAACGCGGCCAAAATCTAAGTTGCCCGATTGTACGTGAAAGCCTTAGTCATTGAAAGTGACAGCGCTTTCTGGTCAACTAATTACATTCCGATTGCAGCAATTGAAAAATATGATTCAACGCCGACTATTCTGGGTTTGCCTGGTTGTTATTACATCGTTAACCGGGTGCGCGCTGCCGACGCCATCAGAGCAAGCAAGCAGTGCCGAAGTTAATCAACGTATTATTGACTCCCATCAACAAAAGCTGGAGCAGTTGCAACAATGGTCTCTAAGTGGTCGCATGGCGGTTATCCAGAAGCAGAATAAGGAAAGAGACAGCTTTTACATTAACTGGCGTTACCAGCCCCACCAGCAAGTCATTCGTTTTTCTCATCCGCTAAAAGGCCAACTGGCTAAACTGACCGTCGACGACAGCGGCGCTTTGTTGACTGACTCCGATAACCAGGAACGCTGGGCTCCTTCAGCCGATGCTTTGCTATACCGTCTGCTGGGTGCGACTGTTCCCTTTGAACAGTTACACAACTGGGTTCTGGGAAAAAAAACAAGTACGTTAGAGTCCGTGAGTTATCATAAAGATGGAACCTTAGCTCAGTCGACGATATTTCATCAGGGGCAAAACTGGCAGCTCAGTTGGTTCTACGATCAGAACAAAGCACAAACAGTAACCTTACCGGAACAAATCCATTTGGAAAGTCCTGAGCTACAGATAAAGGTGCAAGTGAACGAATGGCAGTCAATACATTAACGCTCCCCGCTCCGGCGAAACTTAATCTGTTTTTGCATATTATCGGACGCCGCGCCGACGGGTACCACAATTTACAGACCGTTTTTCAGTTTCTGGACTACGCTGACACCCTGAAGTTCTGCACAGCCGATGACAACCAGTTTGATTTAGTTGACCGCAACAGCCTTATTCCCCGCGAAGAGAATTTAGTCTGGAAAGCGCTAACAGCGCTGAAAAAAGCTTACGAAGAAAAAGGCATGACGCAATTACCCGGCTGCTCGGTTGAATTAATTAAGAGACTTCCTCAGGGTGCCGGGTTAGGTGGGGGGTCATCCAATGCGGCAACTGCACTTGTTGGGCTGAATCAGCTTTGGGGCAGTCATTTAAATAGCACTGAATTACAGGCAATAGGTCGCAAGATCGGTGCCGACGTACCGGTATTTATTCATGGACATGCCTGTTTTGCTGAAGGTATCGGCGATGTATTCACTAATATAACACCACCTACCCCGTGGTATTTAGTGGTTAAACCCAATGTTTCTATCAGCACGGCAGCACTGTTCTCTCACCCTGAACTACAGCGCAACTGCTCGCCAGTTACCGCGGAAAACTGGCAACAGCAAAAAGTAGCGAATGTGTTTGAACCGGTGGTCTGCGATCTACACACCGAAGTTGCTATGTTACGCCGTGCCTTGCTAGAATACGCTCCGACTCGGCTCACTGGCAGTGGAGCATGTCTTTTTTCAATATTTGAGACAAGACAAGCCGCAAAGGAAGCGCAACAGCAGGTTCCCAAAGAACTTTGCTCATTTATCGCTCAAGGCCAGAACCGTTCACCACTTATCCAGACATTAACCCAATAAAAGTCGAGGTATGTTGTGCCTGACATGAAACTTTTCGCCGGCAACGCCACTCCTGAGCTAGCCCAGAAAATCGCCGATCGCCTTTATATCAAACTTGGTGAAGCTTCCGTTGGTCGCTTTAGTGACGGCGAAATTAGCGTCGCCATTAATGAAAACGTCCGCGGTTCCGACGTCTTTATTCTTCAATCTACTTGCGCCCCAACCAATGACAATTTAATGGAACTCATTGTTATGGTGGACGCATTACGTCGTGCATCAGCTGGTCGTATTACTGCAGTGATGCCTTATTTTGGTTACGCTCGTCAGGATCGCCGGGTTCGTTCAGCTCGTGTTCCTATTACGGCTAAGGTTGTTGCTGATTTCTTATCCAGTGTTGGTGTTGACCGTGTGCTGACTGTCGACTTACACGCAGAACAAATTCAAGGCTTTTTTGACGTACCTGTCGATAACGTTTTTGGTACTCCGGTATTGTTAGAACACATGCGTCAGCAAAACTTCGACCATCCGGTTGTGGTTTCCCCTGATATTGGTGGTGTTGTACGTGCCCGTGCTTTTGCCAAGCTTATGGACGACACCGATTTAGCCATCATTGATAAGCGCCGTCCGTCAGCCAACGTGTCGCAGGTTATGCACATAATTGGTGATGTTAAAGGCCGCGACTGCATTATTGTCGATGATATGATTGATACTGGCGGAACGCTTTGCAAAGCCGCAGAAGCACTTAAGTCTCACGGTGCAAAACGTGTGTTTGCTTACGCTACCCACCCGGTATTTTCCGGTAATGCGGTGCAGAACATTAAAGATTCTGAAATTGACGAATTTATCGTTACCGACAGTGTTCCGCTAAGCGATGCGATGAAAGCCACGGGTAAAGTTACTCAGTTGACCTTGTCCGGTATGCTTTCAGAAGCACTGCGCCGCGTCAGTAATGAAGAATCTATTTCAGCAATGTTCGATTACTGATTGTTGTAATTATTCGTACCCAGTGCTAGTATTGCGCGCCCTTAGAAACCGGCCTCGTTGTCGGTTTCTAAGTTTCTGGGTCAGCTCTTGGTCGCGAGTGCTGACAAATAAAAACTTTAAACATTGAGAGGCCAAATCATGGCTGAATTAGATTTTAACATCCAAGCTACCGTCCGCACGGACAAAGGGAAAGGTGCGAGCCGCCGCCTGCGTCATGAGGACAAAGTACCAGCGATTTTATACGGTGGTAAAGGCGAGCCAATCGCATTAGCACTAGACCACAACAAAGTGAATAACATGGCCGACTACGAAGCCTTTTATTCGCACATTTTGACGCTGGAATTTGATGGTAAGAAACATCAGGCAATTCTAAAAGACATGCAGCGTCACCCGTACAAGCCTAAATTGACTCACCTGGATTTCCAGCGCGTTGAGAAAGGCCACAAACTGCACACTAACTTACCTCTGCACTTCTTAAATGAAACAACTGCGAAGGGCGTTAAAGAAGAAGGTGGTGTTGTTGTTCACCACGTAAATGACGTGGAAATTACTGTATTACCGAAAGACTTACCAGAATACCTGGAAGTTGACATTGCTGAACTCAGCGTTGGTGACACCATTCACCTGACTGACTTAAAACTGCCTAAAGGCGTTGAGTTAGTTGAACTGACTAAAGGTGAAGACCACGACCAGGCGGTTGTGTCTGTTACTGCTCCTCGCGTCGAGAAAGAAGAGACCGAAGAAGATACAGTAGCACCTGGCGACGTTCCTGCTGAAAACAGCAAAAACGCTGACGAAGAATAAGTCAGTCTCCTGTTATGGGAACTGAAGTAAAACTGCTTGTGGGCCTGGGAAATCCGGGCCCCGAGTATGAACGAACTCGCCACAACGCTGGTTTCTGGTTAGTTGATGACTTTTGCAGACGCCACGCGATTACGCTCTCCCCTGATTCAAAAAGCAAAGCTCTGATTGGACGCTGGCAACAAGGCGCTCATGACCTGCGCATTGTATTACCACAAAATTTTATGAACCGTAGTGGCTTCTCTGTTGCGGCTCTGGCTAATTTTTATAAAATACCGGCTAATGAAATTTTAGTGGCTTACGATGAGCTCGATTTACCCCCCGGCATTGCTAAGTTTAAGAAAGGCGGAGGTGCCGGCGGGCATAACGGAATTAAAGACATTATTGCTCAGACTGGTAAGCAGGACTTTATGCGGTTGCGCATTGGTATTGGTCACCCGGGCGATAAAACAAAAGTAACTGGCTTTGTTTTAGGCAAAGCTTCAGCAAATGAACAGCGGCTTATTGATGACTGTATCGATGAAGCCAGCCGCAGTATCGACACATTAATGGCGGAAGGCTGGGGAACTGCGTTGCAGCGCCTGCACAGCTACCGCCCTGAACAGAAAGGCTAAACTCTCATGGGATTTCGATGTGGTATCGTTGGTTTACCTAACGTAGGTAAATCCACTCTCTTCAACGCACTGACCAAAGCAGGCATTGAAGCTGCAAACTTTCCATTTTGTACCATCGAACCAAACACTGGCGTTGTGCCTGTTCCTGATCCTCGTCTTGATAAACTAGCCGCTATTGTTAACCCGGAACGAGTCATTCCAACAACCATGGAGTTTGTGGATATCGCCGGGTTGGTTAAAGGTGCTTCAAAAGGCGAAGGCTTAGGTAACCAGTTTTTAGCAAACATTCGTGAAACTGACGCTATTGGCCATGTTGTTCGCTGTTTTGAAGACGACAACATAGTTCATGTCAGCGGCGGCATCGACCCTGCCGATGACATTGACACTATTAACACCGAGCTGGCATTGGCCGATTTAGACTCAGTTGATAAGTCTTTGTACCGTTTGAGTAAAAAAGCGAAAGGTGGTGACGCACAAGCCAAAGCAGAAATTGCGGTACTGGAGAAACTGAAGCCGGCACTTGATGAAGGTAAAATGGCTCGCTCTGTTGAGTTAAGCCAAGATGAGCGCGCCACGATTCGTTCATACAACCTGCTGACTTTAAAGCCGACTATGTATATTGCTAATGTCAACGAGGACGGCTTTGAAAATAACCCTCATCTTGACAAAGTTCGTGAAATTGCTGCAACCGAAAACGCGGTCGTCGTTCCGGTATGCGCCGCTATCGAATCAGAAATTGCCGAGCTGGACGAAACCGATAAAGAAGAGTTCTTAAGCGAGCTGGATCAGGACGAACCCGGTCTGAACCGCGTTATTCGTGGCGGCTATGAGCTATTAAACCTGCACACTTACTTCACTGCCGGCGTAAAAGAAGTTCGCGCCTGGACAGTTAAAGTAGGCTCAACGGCACCGCAGGCAGCCGGACGCATTCACACCGATTTTGAAAAAGGCTTTATTCGTGCCGAAATCGTCGGTTATGACGACTATATAGCCAACAACGGTGAACAAGGTGCAAAAGATGCCGGTAAATGGCGTCTGGAAGGGAAAGAGTACATTGTGAAAGACGGCGATGTCATTCACTTCCGCTTTAACGTTTAAATACCAATTAATGGCTCGCTCTCAGCGAGCCATTTTTTTAACCCATTATTTTTCAACGATATCGCTATGCATTGGCGCCAGCACGCCCAATAGCTGGTTCTGCGCTGAAACCGGCACATCCTCTTTTTCCATTGCGGCAATCAGGTGTTCCACTAAAGCGTTAAAATCCGAATTATTGACTCCCATATTACGATGGGAGGTTTTCATATCTTCGCCACTGTAATTACAAGGGCCACCACTTAAGTCACACACTTGTTCACTGATGAGCTTATGCACACGCATAATATCAACACCATCAAAATGATGCGCAATACGATCGTCACCACCCACCCGATAAAGCATTTCTTCGACGATAGTCTCTATGCCCTGCTGCTGTCCCAGTTGCTGATACAAACTCTGAGCAAAACTCAGCGGCGAAAGAAACAATACCGCCAATAACAAAACGATTTTCATAGTCTCTCCTTAAAAGGCCGCCTGAACCGATAAATACCAACCCGTTTGATCATCCAGGCCGGCAATAGAGCCCAGATCGGTGTAGGCACCAACAACCGATACCTGTTTGTTTGGAAAATAAGCAACAAAAAGATCTTTCCAGTCCTGCTCTTTCGCAAAACTTAAGTTGTCCGGTTTCTGTCGGTACTCAACGCCCACAGCCCAATAACGATTAATAAATGCAGCTACGGACGCTTCAGCCAGCCACTCACGGCTATCTTCTTTATCGCCGCCAAACCCCAGTAAGCCCAGTTGGTTAGCTTTACTTGAACGCAACGTCAGATTGGCAACCCAGGTACGGTGGAAAGGCCCGTCTAGCCAGGCTTTTGCCGCACTGACATACCAGTCAGTGCTACTGTCATCCTGAGAGCCTACCGCCGCGGGCAACTCATAGTCCTTGTTCTTCTTGTGTTGTAAACCCAGGCTAATTTGCGGTAGGTCACCATAAATGAGGTCCCCTGCTAAACGTACTTTTGCACCAATAATGCTTTGGCTTAATTCGCCGCCAATAGTCGAGAGATCAAAGGTTTGTTCGGCATATGACAGCTCAATACGGTTATTCCAGCTCAAACTGGCGCCCTGAACGCTTAAGCGAAAATCATCAACTGACACTTCACTTAAATTAACCGTCGCGCCAAACTGGCCTTCACCGGCATAACTGCTTAACGTAGCCCAGGGCACTATGCCTCCGCCACCAGAGCCCTCAAGACTACTGGTACCGCCGGTTGCCAGTAATCGGGCTCCCTGATCCGCTGCTACAGGCGGAGTTAAAGCTAAAACACCGGTCAGCAAAAAACAGCCGCCATATAAACACTTGTTCATCATTCGTTATCATCCATTGGTTTCATGGTTATTTATATTTAAGTACTCTATAAAGCCTGAAATTGGTAAGGGTTTGCTAAAGAAATAGCCTTGCAACTCATCGCAATGCATCGACTGCAACACTCTCCAGCTATCCTCATTTTCCACACCTTCGGCAACAACACGAAGACCTAACTCGTGAACTAAGTGTATGGTTGAACGAACAATAGACTTGTCCTTAGACTCCTCGCTCAAATGCTGTACAAAGGCTCGGTCTACTTTCAACTCCTCTACCGGTAAACGCCGCAATTGCGCCAATGACGAATGCCCGGTACCGTAGTCGTCAATAGATATTGAAAACCCAAGACGCTTTAAGGTTTCCAGCCGGGCAATGGCTTTTTCCGGATCTTTCATTACCGCACTTTCTGTAATTTCCAGTACCAGTAATTTTGGCAACTCAGGAAAATCAATAATGAGTTGTTCAAACAGCAAGGGTAAGTCGTCGCTCAATAAGTCGACTGTCGACAAGTTGATGCTCAGTTTTAGAGTCCGGCCCTGCTCATGCCAGCTCTGAAGCAGTTTGGTCGACTCTCTGCACACCCAGTTGGTCAACTCAGTAATGGCTCCGGATTGCTCGGCTAACGGAATAAACTCATCCGGGCCTACAAATCCAAGCTTGTCACTTTGCCACCTTAACAATACCTCAGCCCCCACGACTGAACCCGTCTGGCAATTAATTTTAGGTTGCAGTACAAGATGTAGCTCCTTATCCGCTACCGCACCTTTAAGTGACTCGATAATTTGCAGGCGGCGCATGTATTGTTCGTCCAACCCACTCTTATATTCAACATAAAAGATTTTCTGGAGTTTGGACTGCTGAACACTGACTTGCATACGACGAATAAGTAAATCGACTTCACTGCCCTGCTCAGGAAAATAAACAACACCGATATTAAAGGCCAGAGGATAATCACTGTCGCCAACTTTAAAGGGCGTATCAAGGAAAGAGTGAAGCTCTTTAATTTTGTTGTCGAGATCGAATTCGGACTTATCAGAAGCGTATAAAACAGCAAACTCGTCGCCACCGATGCGAGCCAATAATTCAGCGTTGCCACAACACCACTTCAGCCGGGCAGATAACTGACGCAGGATGTCATCACCGATTTCCTGCCCCACACTGTCGTTGAGAACTCTGAATTGATGAATATTTAACAATAAAAGACACCCGGAGCTGGTCTTACCGTCTAAACGGAACTGCAACTGCTCGCGAAAAAAAGAGCGATTCGGTAAATCGGTTAAATGGTCATGAGATGCCTGATAAGAAATTCTTTGTTCACGTTCCGAAATAGCCTTACGCATGCTGCCAAAGGTATTGGCCAGTTCTCCGAACTCATCGTCGTTCAGCGACAACTCGGATTCGCTGTAGTCGCCTTGCTGTAATTTCCTAGCCGCTCCCGATAACTGCTGTAACGGACGGGAAACCCCTCGGGCTATAATCGCCGCCAAAAGCATCGCTATAACCAGAGCGACAATTGCAATTAAAGCAATTTGCCAATGCAGCCGTGTGAACTCGGCGGCCGCCGTTTCAAGTGACGTTGTCAATGCCACATGAACGGCGTCATCGGAACCGGCATCAAGCACCACTTCACTCCCCGCCAGTTCCTGGCTTAACAGCCAGTTATCAAGAGTATGACCGTCTTTGTTCAGGGCTTTTGCAAACGAGGACACTTGTCGGGCCTCCAGACTGGAAGCAATGACTTTTCCCGAGTTTTCCAGCCACAGGGTGATATCGGCATTAGCCAGGTTTTTTAACTCTTCTGCTAACCCCGAATCCACTTCAAAACCTAAGGTTGCCCAGGCAATAAGATTTGGAGCATTAACCGGTACTGTAACCAGTTGAAACAGTTCTCCTTCGACAACCGCCAGTTCACTGTTCGAGCCTGCCCCACTATGGCTAATACGTAGCTGATCAAAAGCATGAGATGACGCAATCTCTTCACCTTCGGGAGTTTGCAACACCATCAACTCCGCTTCAATACGCTCACCGTAGTTGACCAAAGCTGACACTATGGTTTCCCGATCTTTTGAAGCCACCGCGCGTTTAAACCCAAAATCGTCGGTAAGAACTTCTGCCGCTTGTAACAACTGAGCGCTACGGCTATCCAGAAGCTCCCGAAAAACTCTTTCACTGACACTAAGCTCACGTTCAATGGAGCGACCTAACTGATTCTCCGTAGCGACCCAAACCGCGGCCAAAGCAACCAACAAAGCGCCCGCTACGAGCCCTGCAAGGATGAGAATTAAACGGGTTCTGAACCGTGTTATCATCAATTCCCCCTACGATTAAATCGCTGTTCCAGCCGCGAGGGCTCTTTATCTTCCTGCACCGGCGGTGATACTTGCACCTGCGCAGTTAGCTTCCCTGAATCTGAGGTTAATTGCACGCTCTGTGCTTTAGACAGTTTGTCCCCCATCCAATAGTGCCACACCCTGACTTCTGTGGGAGCTTCACTTTCTTCCAGAGTGAGCTCAACAATACCCTGCTCATTTGTTATAGCAACATCGTATGCGTCACTTACCAGCACGTAGGCAACCATCTGGTCGTGGATATTACAGCCCAGAGTCACTATCCCAGCTTTATCAAAATTAACACTTGGTTTTTCTTTATCTGAATAGAGTTTTAACTCAAAATTCTTAGCCTCAGAGAAAGAGTAAACATGATGCCGAATGTTATCGCTGTTAGGAAATACGACGTCGGTGCCAGGCTCTACTGCGCTAACCGTGGGAGTAAACTGTTTGTCCACCTGATCAACTACTGCCGACGTCTCGGGCACTTGGACAGACACTTTTTTACTTTCAATTAATAGCGCAGCATTTGCCAACGGCTGACCATCTCCAGCCAAAATCTCAATCCGTACGCTATCTGCAACCACGTTTGAAACCACAAATACCATAAAAAGAACACTAACAAATAATCGCTTCACACAGGATCCTCCACAAAATCACCCTTGGATACGCGCACATTGATCAACCGTAACCGAAAAACTGAAACTGCGCTATGATTGCAGGACGTATTAATGATCCACTATGGTTCATTATTGGTACTTGAAATATATAAGTGTCAACACACGAATTTAGACGCCAAGCTTTTACTCTTAGCTTAATGACAGGAGGGCTATTAATGAGTCAGGATTATCGCACAGAGAAGGACAGCATGGGCGAGGTCAAAGTCCCCCAAAAAGCACTTTACGCCGCACAAACTCAACGCGCCGTTGATAACTTTTCCATCAGCGGGTTAACTTTTCCAACTCAACTGATACAAGCCATAGCAATGGTCAAAGCGAGCGCCGCCGGTGCAAACGCTAAAATCGGTCAGTTAGAAAAGAAGCAGGCCGACGCCATTATTAAAGCCGCTAAAGAAATTATTAATGGCCAACATTTAGATCACTTTCCTATTGATGTATTCCAGACCGGTTCAGGCACCAGTTCCAATATGAATGTGAACGAGGTTATTGCCAATTTGGCTAAGCAAAACGGTGTTGAAATTCACCCCAATGACCATGTGAACCAAAGCCAGTCAAGCAACGATGTAATACCTACCGCGATTCAGGTGGCGAGTGTGCTGGCTGTAGAGAAAGCGTTAGCACCGGCTTTAAAAGGCCTTATTGATGCCATTCGCAGTAAAGCCATTGAGCTGCGTAATGTGGTAAAAACCGGCAGAACTCATTTAATGGACGCTATGCCAATGACCATGGCACAAGAACTTGAAGCCTGGGCCGGTCAGTTGGACGTTACCGCTGAACAGCTTCCGCAACTATTGCAACGCAGCCGCGTGCTTCCTCAGGGCGGTACAGCAATAGGTACCGGAATAAATGCCCCAAAAGAATTCGCAGCCGAGTTTGCTGATCAGTTGACCCAGCTTAGTGGTAGCGACTTTAAACACTCAGCGAACCCTTTTACAGGTATTGCCGGACAGGAAATCAATTTACAACTCTCGGCACAACTGAATACGCTGGCAACTACCTTACTCAAAGTCAGTAACGACTTACGCTGGATGAACAGTGGCCCGCTAGCGGGCTTAGGTGAAATTCAACTAACTGCATTACAACCCGGAAGCAGCATTATGCCGGGAAAGGTAAACCCGGTCATTCCGGAAGCTGTAGCTATGGTTACCGCTCAGGTAAATGGTAATCACACCACAATTACGACCGCAGCTCAGCAAGGCAATTTCCAACTAAACGTTATGCTGCCAGTTATTGGCTACAACTTGCTACAGTCCATTAATATACTTAGTAACAGTTGTGACGCACTGGCAAGCAAAGCCATTGCCGACTTCGAAGTTAATGAAGAGCGGTTACAACAAGCCTTAGCGAAAAACCCTATTCTGGTTACAGCCCTTAACCCGGTCATTGGCTACAATAAAGCCGCCGAAATTGCCAAAATAGCGTACAAAGATGGACGAGCCATTATCGATGTCGCTGATGATATGACCGACTTAGGTCGTGAGCGACTTGAGCAGTTGCTGGATCCGAAAAAACTAACTGAAGGTGGTGTTAGCGAATAACGCCTCTGGTATTTGGAGTACAAAATGAGTCAACAACAGATTTTAATTACCGGTGCTAACCGAGGCATTGGCTACGAATTTGCCCGACAGTATGCCGAACTAGGCCACAAAGTTATCGCCGTTTGCCGTAACAATTCAAAGCAATTAACAGAGTTGGACGTCGAAATTATTGAAGGCATTGATGTTACCAAAGCCTCCGACTTACTGCGTCTTTCTGAGACCATTGGCGATAAAAAGATTGATATCTTAATTAATAACGCCGGGCTTCTGCATAAAGACGTATTAGGTGAAATTGACGCTGGTAATATACGGGCTCAGTTTGAAGTCAATGCGTTAGCGCCATTAAGAGTCACCGAAACGCTGCTGAAAAACTTAAAGAA
Source organism: Idiomarina sp. PL1-037 (assembly GCF_034422975.1). Taxonomy (NCBI): domain Bacteria; kingdom Pseudomonadati; phylum Pseudomonadota; class Gammaproteobacteria; order Alteromonadales; family Idiomarinaceae; genus Idiomarina; species Idiomarina sp. PL1-037. The sequence goes on along the minus strand of NZ_CP139873.1, from coordinate 1,147,238 downwards.
AGGCAGCAAGGTTGCCTTAATTACCAGCCGCATGGGCTCTATTGCAGACAATGGTTCAGGCAGCCGCTACGGGTACAGGATGTCAAAGGCAGCATTAAATGCGGCCGGAAAATCTCTTGCGCTTGACTTAAAAGAACAAGAAATTTCCGTGGTCTTGCTGCACCCCGGCTTTGTACAAACCGATATGGTGAATCATGCCGGCGATATTCCCGCAGAAACAGCAGCGGAACGCTTAATGCAACGTATTGAGGAATTAAGCTTAAGCACCACCGGACAATTTTTTCACAGTAACGGAGAAAGCCTGCCTTGGTGATTTGCTGCCTTTTTAAGCAAATCACTGCTTTTTTGCTCAAACGCGCCCGTTAATATCGTTTTTTCTCAAAAATAGGTTGACGGGCTGCGGAGCGATTTGCATAATACGCGCCGCACTCACAGAGAGCGGTAAGTAAAAAAGGTATGGCTACGTAGCTCAGCTGGTTAGAGCACAGCACTCATAATGCTGGGGTCGCAAGTTCGAATCTCGCCGTAGCCACCAACCTTTAACTGACTATGATGCGGACGTGGTGGAATTGGTAGACACGCTGGATTTAGGTTCCAGTGCCTCACGGCGTGAGAGTTCAAGTCTCTCCGTCCGCACCAACTCTCAGAGCCAGCTAAAATTGGGGCATAGCCAAGCGGTAAGGCAGCGGGTTTTGATCCCGCGATTCCCAGGTTCGATCCCTGGTGCCCCAGCCATTAGTTGTTTCCAAAAGTGATTGCCATCTTAGTAGGATGGGGCATAGCCAAGCGGTAAGGCAGCGGGTTTTGATCCCGCGATTCCCAGGTTCGATCCCTGGTGCCCCAGCCATACTAACTGCTGTTGCGGTGGTGGCGGAATTGGTAGACGCGCTAGCTTCAGGTGCTAGTGTCCGTAAGGACGTGGGGGTTCAAGTCCCCCCCTCCGCACCACTTTATTCGAGTATAATTTTACTCAAGTAAAAGTGGAAAACAGAAAAGGCCACCTTAAGGTGGTTTTTTTGTGCCTGTTATTCGCCCACAGCCTGTTGTAATAACCAACGTTTCACCCACGGTAAAGCAGCCATTTTCAAGGATGCTGCGGTTGCAAGCTGCATAACGGCATTACGACTGCGCCAGCCTAACTGTATAGCATCCATCATCCGCATCATTTTCGCATTTTCGCCTTTCCGGGTCTTTTCGTACTTAGCCAACGCGGCGCTTGGAGTATTTTTCTGTAGTACCTCAACCAGACAGCGAACATCGGCAAACCCCAGGTTAACGCCCTGCCCGGCCATTGGGTGAATACTGTGAGTAGCATCGCCTAATAAAACAATAGAGTCTTCTTTAACGTAGTGCGCAGCATGTTTTCTCTGCAGCGCAAAACTGGCGCTTCTTAGCACTCGGAAATTACCGATATGGGGAGAAAAGGTCTCACGCAAATAATCTTCAAGACCCGCCTTGTCTCTCTGCAGGGAACTGATGTTGTCACGTAAGCCGTAGTCTATAAGGCAAGCTTGTTGTTCGGTCAGCGGCAGCAAAGCATAAGGCCCCTGCGGGCGAAAAACTTCCCAGGTTTCGGGTTCTATTGGCTTTTCCAGACTGACATTTACTAATAAACAACGTTGGTCATAATCCCAGCCCCGATAATAAAAACCGGCAAGCTGAGCCACTTTAGAATTGGCTCCGTCACAGCCCAATAACAGATCATAACTGAGCGTATCGCCCTGACTTAAAACCACCGTTTTTGTCCGGGCATTGAGTTTATCGAGCGTGTCGCCTGCTCGTAAATCGACATTTTTGAGAGTGCGTAATTTTGTCCACAGAGCCAGCTGCAAAGCATTATTTTCAACCATAACGCCCAGTTTGGATAAGCCCGCTTCACTCGCCTGAAAGCTCAAATTATGGCCACTTTGCGATGTCACGCTCAGTTTCTGATAGTCAAAGACTCGCTGCTGACGCACACAAACACCGATACCTAAACCCAGCAACCATTCCCAGTTGCTGTTATTCACAGATGATATGCGTAAATCCCAGTCAGGATCTGTACTGCTATCTTCTCCTGGAGGAAAGGGTTCAAGTAAGGTCACATTTGCGCCTTGCTGCGCTAACGCTAGTGCAGCCGCAGCGCCGACCATTCCGCCGCCATTTATTAGTACTGATAGCTGTTTCATGTACCGCGCTCTCACTCCTTATATTCCTGCTAGCCCTTATAAATAACACATCTCGCTGTGAATTTCCGTTATCATAGTCAATAAGACGATGTTCAGAGTGTTTTTTATGCAGACCAGGGAAAGTTCACAAAAAGCGGTCATTATTGCTTCCTTGCTTATTCTAAGTGCCGAAGCCAGTTTTGCGGGCGTAAGTGCCCTGGTTAAATACATCAGTCAGGATCAACCTTTCGAGCAATTGGTCTTTTTCCGCAACCTTATGGCCTTTCTTGTTCTGCTTCCCTGGTTATGGCGCAAAGGTCTTGGCAACTTAAAAACTGAACGTCTGAAGCTGCACCTTATTCGTGGCGTTGCGGGCATTGCCGCTATGTACCTGTTTTTCTACGCCATTGCGACAATTCCGCTGGCGCAGGCCACTCTGGTTTTATTGTTGTCCCCCTTTTTAATACCGGTTATTGGCTGGCTTTGGCTGCGCGACTATGTGGCTAAACAAACCTGGCTGGCTATTGGTCTGGGATTTATTGGTGTCTTTATTTTTCTTGACCCTATGAACAGCGAACTTTCACCTGTCATCGGGTTAGCTTTTTTAGCCGCGGCACTAGCAGCTTTCACCAAAACTGTTATTCGCCGCATGTCGGATACCGAATCAACAAGTAAAATTGTATTTTATTTTTCTACTCTGGCTACCATAGCTTCAGGGCTTCCTTTGCTATGGCTGTGGCAGCCTATTCCAACGCAACACTGGCTGGGTGTTATCGTTATGGGCTTGCTGGCAGTTTATGGGCAATTGGCTATGACCAAAGCTTTTTCCATAGCTCCACCGGCAAAGGTTGGGGTGTTTACTTACAGCTCGGTTTTGTTCGCCGCGTTACTCGGCTACTGGTTATTTGGCGAGGAACTTGCCTGGCACATGTTGTGGGGCGCGTTAATCATTGTTGTTGCAGGCTATTTTGCCATACGGACACGGCGCAAAAGTTAATCATTTCAAACTTGGCAATCTGCTCCAATACGCGATAAAATAAGCGCCTTATACGAAATCCATCAACCATCGAGTGGTCATGAGTAAGAAGTTATATATCAAAACCTGGGGTTGCCAGATGAACGAGTACGATTCTGCAAAAATGGCAGAATTGCTCCACTCAACCCACGGCTACGATGTTGCCGAAGAAGCCGAAGATGCCGACCTCATTCTGTTGAACACCTGTTCCATCCGTGAAAAGGCGCAGGAAAAGGTCTTTCACCAATTAGGTCGCTGGAAAAATCTGAAAAAGAGCAACCCTAATTTATTGATTGGTGTTGGTGGCTGCGTTGCTTCTCAGGAAGGCAATGAAATTCGCGCCCGCGCGCCTTTTGTCGATATTATCTTTGGTCCTCAGACTCTGCACCGCTTGCCAGAAATGGTGAATCAGGTCAGCGAGACTCATGCACCTATGGTTGACGTCTCTTTTCCTGAAATTGAAAAGTTTGACCGTTTAGCCGAACCTAAAGCAGACGGAGCCAGCGCTTTTGTCTCTATCATGGAAGGCTGCAGCAAATATTGCTCATTCTGTGTTGTGCCCTACACTCGCGGCGAAGAAGTCAGTCGCCCGGTTGATGATGTCATTTATGAAATTGCACAACTGGCGGAACAAGGCGTTCGTGAAGTCAACCTGTTAGGACAAAACGTTAACGCCTATCGCGGTGAGCATTACGACGGCGAAGTGTGCCGCTTTGCTGAATTGCTGCACCTGGTTGCGGCCATTGATGGTATTGACCGCATTCGCTATACCACATCGCATCCGGTTGAGTTTACAGACGACATTACCGAAGCCTATAAAACCATTCCGGAACTGGTCAGTCATTTACACTTACCAGTACAAAGTGGTTCAGACCGTATATTAACCATGATGAAGCGTGGCCACACGGCACTGGAATACAAATCGAAAATTCGAGCCTTGAAAAAAGCGCGCCCTGATATCGCCATGTCATCCGACTTTATCATCGGTTTCCCCGGTGAAAGCGATGCCGATTTTGAAGCAACCATGGATCTTATCCAGAGTATTGACTTCGACATGAGCTTCAGCTTTATTTACAGTGCTCGCCCGGGAACGCCAGCGGCTGATTTACCTGACGACATTAGTGAAGAGACCAAGAAAAAGCGGCTGCAGCTATTACAGCAACGTTTGAACCAACAGTCTATGGCGCACGCTCGTCGTATGCTGGAAACAGAACAACGTATTCTGGTTACCGGACCATCGAAAAAGAACCCGATGGAACTGACCGGACGCACTGAGAACAATCGGGTTGTAAATTTCGTTGGTCAACCCCATATGATTGGACAGTTCGTTGATGTACGTATTACCGAAGTGCTTCCTAACTCATTACGTGGTGAGTTAATTCGGGAAGAGGCGGATATGGGGCTTCGTGTAGATACGGCACCAGAAATTATTTTGCAACGAGGAAAATCGAGCGAGCCAGATGAATTAGGCGTTGTTCGAATGCCTCGACAAGCCAGTTAAGTAAAGAGGAAACGATTGAGTCCACAAACACAGACACTTGATTTTGAATTAGAGCCGGCGGATTCACGTCGGCTTTCCAATCTCTGCGGCCCTTTAGACGAAAACCTGAAGCATGTAGAGCGGCGCCTGGGCGTAGAAATAACACACCGCGGTCATCAGTTTCAATTAATAGGCCACGCAGCCAGCGTTGCAGCCGTGCACAAATTGTTACTCGACCTCTACGTTGAAACAGCAACCGTAAAAGGCAAAGAAGGCCAGATTGAACCCGAACAAGTGCACCTGGCCATTCAGCAGGCAAAGGTTCTTGAGCAAAGCGACGATCAAGGCGACCCTGCCGCTGAAAAGATGACTCACATTAAAACCAAGCGAGGTTTAATTAAGCCTCGCAATCATAATCAGGCTGGTTATGTTCGCGCCATTCTGGCTCATGATGTGAATTTTGGTATTGGACCTGCCGGTACCGGCAAAACCTATCTCGCGGTAGCTTGTGCAGTAGATGCTTTGGAACGTCAGGAAGTACGCCGTATCCTCTTAACTCGTCCGGCCGTAGAAGCAGGTGAAAAACTCGGTTTCTTACCGGGAGACTTAGCTCAGAAAGTAGACCCCTACTTGCGCCCTCTCTATGACGCTTTATTTGAAATGCTCGGCTTTGAAAAAGTTGAAAAGCTGATTGAGCGTAACGTCATTGAGGTGGCTCCGCTGGCTTACATGCGCGGGCGTACGCTGAATGACGCCTTCATTATTTTAGATGAAAGCCAGAATACCACTTGTGAACAAATGAAGATGTTTCTGACCCGCATTGGCTTTAATTCACGAGCCGTTATTACCGGCGACATCACTCAGGTGGATTTACCCCGTGGCCAACGCTCAGGATTGAGGCACGCTATTGAGGTGCTGAATAAAGTCTCGGACATCAGCTTTACCTTCTTTCAGGCCGGTGATGTCGTACGCCACCCCGTAGTGCAGCGTATCGTTCAAGCCTACGAGGAATTCGATAAAAGCTAATGACTGATTTAACACTGGATTATCAGCTGGCTGACGGTATTACCAAGGCTCCTGAGGAACACGCTGTGCACAGGTGGGTTGCAACTACCTTGGATTACCTGCAAAAAAACGATAAAGCGGTTGAGCTAACGGTGCGCATTGCTGCATTAGAAGAAGCTCAGCAGCTTAATAATGAGTTCCGCAATAAAGATTACGCCACCAATGTTTTGTCTTTCCCCTTCAATAGCCCGGTAGAATTACCCGTCACTTTGTTAGGTGATTTGGTTATCTGTCAGAGCGTCGTTGAACGTGAAGCCGAAGAGCAACAAAAGTCAGCCATCGACCACTGGACGCATATGGTGATACACGGTACTCTCCACCTATTAGGTTACGATCATATTGAAGACGACGAAGCCGAAGAAATGGAACGAATTGAACGTAACATCTTAGCGAGTCTGGAAATATCAGACCCGTATCAAACTGCAGACAATATGGAGCTTAACACTCAATGAGCGACGACAACCCCCACTCAGCCAACGGCTCATCGGGAAAATCCTGGGCAGCGAGACTGCTGCAAGTATTCGCTGGTGAGCCGAAAAGCAGAGAAGAACTCGTCGATTTGATTCAGGACGCCGAAGACCGCGACCTGATAGACAACGATACCAGAGAGATGATTGAAGGCGTGCTCGATGTCGCTGAGCTTAAAGTCCGCGACATTATGATTCCACGCTCACAAATGGTCACCATTGATATCCATCAGGGTGTAGACGAATTCCTGCCTATCGTTATCGATTCTCAACACAGTCGTTACCCGGTTGTTACTGACAATAAAGATCACGTTGAGGGCATTCTGTTAGCAAAAGATTTGCTCAGCTACGGCTTTAACATGACCGATGAAGCCTTTTCGCTGGACAAAGTCATGCGCCCGGCTGTTATCGTTCCTGAGAGTAAACGCGTTGATGTGTTACTAAAAGAATTCCGTTCCAACCGTTATCATATGGCTATTGTTGTCGATGAATACGGCGGCGTATCTGGTCTGGTCACTATTGAAGACATTCTGGAAGAAATCGTTGGCGAAATTGAAGACGAAACCGATGCTCATGGTAACGATGAAAAGACCAATATCCGTCGTCTTAGCCCAAGCCGTTATTCTATAAAAGCGTTAACCACTATTGAAGATTTTAACCAATACTTTGACACCAATTTCAGTGATGAAGAGCACGATACTGTCGGTGGCCTTGTTGCGCACGGCTTTGGCCATTTACCGCAGGCAGGTGAAGAAGTAACGCTTGGCAACATGACCTTCCGGGTCACTAATGCAGATAAAAGACGTATTCAGCAGCTGCAAGTCAGTCTCGACTCTGATGTAAGCACCTCGCCGGAATCTGCACAGTAATGATGAAGCATTCAGGAAGCGTTACGCGCTCTTTGCTATTAGTGATTTGCGGCGCTCTCCTGACGCTGTCTTATTCACCTTTTCACTGGCACTGGCTGCCCTTTATCATACTTCCCATAGTGGTAAGACTGATATGGCCCCTCGCTCCCAAACGGGCATTCAAGGCGGGCTTTGTCTTTGGCATGGGTTGGTTCGGTGCTGGTTTAAGCTGGATTTACGTTAGCATCGATCAATATGGTGGTGTTCCGGTTCCGGTTACGCTGCTTCTATTAGTACTGCTTTTTGCTTATTTAGCACTGTTTCCAGCAATTGCATTTTGGTGCTGGCAGAAGCTCTCTCATCGTAAATTTGCCTGGCGCTTCAGCTTGCCTTTCTTTTGGCTTATTGCAGAACTACTCAGAGGCTGGCTATTCACTGGCTTCCCCTGGCTAAGTATCGGTTACAGTCAAACCGATGGCATTTTCGGCGGACTGGCGCCGGTTATTGGTGAAACAGGTATTACCGTGGCTCTTTGGTTTACTGCCATTACTTTGGTTCTGGCGCTAAGATTCAAAAAGCCGGCGTCGCTTTTAATTCCACTTATTCTTCTCACTTGCGCTGTCGTATTTCCTAAAATACAACCCACAGAGAGAAAAGCAGAATCTATGTCGGTATTGCTGGTTCAGGGCAACATTCAGCAATCATTAAAATGGCAGGCTGAACAACAATGGTCGAATATTCTTCGCTATTTGGATTTAACCCGCCCCAAATTTAATCACGATCTGGTTATTTGGCCGGAATCCGCGATAACCGCGCTTGAGCCTTATGCCAGTGATGTCCTCAATACGGTAAAACAGTCCGCGAGCATGAACGGTTCAGCCTTAATTACCGGTATTATTGATTACGACAGATTAAACGACGATTTTTACAACTCGGTTATTGTGCTGGACGAAAAAAACTACAGTTACGGTAATGCTAACCGCTACCAAAAACACCAACTGCTGCCAATTGGCGAGTTTGTCCCCTTCGAAGACTTTTTACGCCCGTTGGCTCCGCTATTTAATCTACCTATGTCGTCATTTAGCCGAGGGGGGTATCAACAACCTAACCTCAAAGCCAACGGTAACAATCTGGCCATGGCTATATGCTATGAAATAGCCTTTGCAGGTCAGGTTCGCAGCAATACCTACGACGATACCGATTACTTGGTAACGATTAGCAATGACACCTGGTTTGGTGATTCACATGGCCCCTGGCAACACATGCAAATAGCACGAATGCGTGCAATGGAACTTGGTAAACCCTTGTTGCGGGCAACGAATAATGGTGTTACTGCGGCCGTTGATGAGCATGGTCAGTACATAGAACTGGCTCCGCAGTTTACGGCAACAGCATTATCAGCCGATGTTTATCCGGTTAGTGGTTCAACGTTGTTTAATAAAATAGGTAACTGGGGGGCTATAATTCTGGCTCTGTTTGGCCTGTTACCTGTAATCGCTACAAAACGTACTAAGAAACGCGCTCAGACATAGTCATCGGGCGCGAAAATCAGTACACTATAAAGGCTTAGCAGAACTATTCTGTTGCTGTTCTTTTCCATTTTTTCACAGGGATCTCATTATGGAAAATATATTTGACGCCATTCTTTTTGCTGTGCTTATTGCTGCAGGTGGCCTGGGACTGACTTCTTTGCTCATGCTGTTCGCCATTGATAAATCAGAGCCTGCCGAAGTCAAACAACGCGCTGTTTTTGAAAACGGTTTTTTTGGTGTGGCCGGCATCGTCGTTGTACTTCTTATGTGGTACGCAATTAGCTAAACCGATATTTAAATTCAAACGGAATCAGCAGGAATTATGCAAGAACAATACAACCCGAGCAAAATCGAATCTGCCATGCAAAAACGCTGGCAGGAACAAGACGTATTTACGGCAAAAGAACAGCCGGGCAAAGACAAGTTCTACTGCCTGTCCATGTTCCCCTACCCCAGCGGAAAACTGCATATGGGGCATGTTCGTAACTATACTTTAGGTGATGTCATTAGCCGTCATCAGCGTATGCTCGGAAAAAATGTTATGCAACCTATGGGCTGGGATGCCTTTGGGCTTCCTGCTGAAAATGCCGCTATTCAGAATAAAACGGCACCGGCGAAATGGACTTATCAAAATATCGATTATATGCGCGAGCAGTTAAAAAGCTTAGGTTTTGGCTACGACTGGAACCGTGAGCTGGCAACTTGCTCGCCGGATTATTATCGCTGGGAACAATGGTTCTTCACTAAGCTTTATGAAAAAGGCCTGGTGTATAAGAAGAATGCGACGGTTAACTGGGATCCGGTAGACCAGACAGTCCTGGCCAATGAGCAAGTTATTGACGGCCGGGGCTGGCGTTCAGGCGCTAAAGTCGAGCAGAAAGAAATTCCTCAGTGGTTTATTAAAATAACCGATTACGCTGAAGAGCTGTTAGACGATTTGGATCAGCTTGATGGTTGGCCAGAACAAGTCAAAGCGATGCAGCGTAACTGGATCGGCCGCTCAGAGGGTGTCGAAATTGACTTTAACGTCGCCTCTTCTGAGCAGACCTTACGCGTTTATACCACCCGTCCAGATACGCTTTACGGCGTTACCTACATGGGCGTTGCGGCACAGCACCCTTTAGCTACGGAAGCCGCTAAAACGAATCCTGAACTGGCTAAATTCATTGAAGAGTGCAAAAACAGCAAAGTTGCAGAAGCTGATATTGCCACCATGGAAAAGCTGGGTATGGACACCGGTATTAAAGCCGTTCACCCAATGACCGGGGAAGAAATTCCGGTGTGGGTCGCTAACTTTGTTTTAATGGATTACGGTTCCGGCGCTGTTATGGCCGTGCCTGCACATGACCAGCGCGACTGGGAGTTTGCAACGAAATACCAATTGGAAATTCGCCCGGTAATTGAGCCTCTTAGTGGTGATAGTGACATTGAAAAAGCAGCCATTACTGAGAAAGGCACCGTTATTAACTCGGGGCCATATAACGACATGAGCTCGGCACAAGCCTTTGACGCTATTGCAACCGAGCTAAAAGAGAAAGGCATTGGTGAACGTAAAGTAAACTACCGTTTGCGCGACTGGGGAGTATCTCGTCAGCGTTACTGGGGAACCCCAATTCCAATGCTGAATCTGGAAAATGGTGAGTCCGTGCCCGTACCGGAAGATCAGCTACCGGTTAAACTGCCTGAAGATGTGGTTATGGACGGTGTGAATTCACCGATAAAATCTGACCCCAAATGGCGTAAAACCGAATATAACGGCCAGCCGGCAGAGCACGAAACCGATACCTTCGACACCTTTATGGAGTCGTCGTGGTACTACGCTCGTTACTGCAGCGCACAAACCGATGATGCCATGCTGGATCCGGAAAAAGCCAACTATTGGCTGCCGGTTGATCAGTATATTGGTGGTATTGAGCACGCCATTTTGCATTTGTTATACGCCCGCTTCTTCCATAAATTATTGCGCGACACCGGCTTAGTGGAGTCTGACGAACCATTCAAACGTCTGCTGTGCCAGGGCATGGTACTGGCAGACAGCTATTACCGCGAAGATGAAAAAGGCGGTAAGCAATGGGTATCGCCTCTTGAGGTTGACATTGAGCGTGACGAAAAAGGCGCTATTGCCGGCGCTAAACATAAGCAAGACGGTCAACCGGTTAATATCGGCGGCATGAGCAAAATGTCAAAGTCTAAAAATAACGGTATTGACCCGCAAACCATGGTTGAACGCTATGGCGCCGATACCGTGCGCTTATTTATGATGTTTGCTGCACCACCGGAAATGACGCTGGAGTGGTCAGATTCCGGTGTTGAAGGCGCACAACGCTTTTTACGCCGTTTGTGGAAACTGACTTATGACTTAAATAACGCCGGTGGCGCTTGTTCAGGTCAAAGCTTAAATGCAAACCAAAAGCAGCTACGTCGCGAGTTACATAAAACCATTGCCAAAGTCAGCGATGACATGGGACGCCGCCAGCATTTTAATACAGCAATAGCAGCCATTATGGAGCTGCTTAACCACTTACAAAAAGCGCCACTGGAAAGCGATGCCGACCGTCAGGTACTAGCTGAGTCTATTGATGCTATGGTGCGTATGCTTGCGCCTATCACGCCGCATATCTGTGAGCAGTTATGGCAGGAACTAGGACATCAGGAACCACTGTCTTTCGCCGACTGGCCAACGGTTGATGAAAGCGCGTTAGTTGAAGACGAAAAACTGATTGTGGTGCAAATTAATGGCAAAGTTCGGGCTAAATTAACCGTACCAGCCGATGCTTCCGCAGAACAAGTTGAGCAAATTGCTTTTGATGAAGAGGCCGTACAAAAGCATACTGAAGGCAAAGAAGTTCGTAAGAAAATCTACGTGCCCGGGAAAATTCTCAATATTGTTGTTGGATAACCTATGCGCGTTACCATAAACCTTGTACTCACCCTTCTGCTGATAGCCACTCTTAACGGGTGTGGCTTTCAGCTGCGCGGAAATTACCAACTGCCAGAAACACTGCAGTCGGTTTCTCTGCAAAGTCAGGTTTCAAAAGAATTAAGTGAGCATATGGAACAGCGCTTTATTCATTCGGGCATTCAGGTCTCTACAGCGGAGCAGCCTGTTGTCGTTCGGCTTCTTTCAGATAAGTTAGAACGAAGAACACTGTCGTTGTTTGAAAGTGGTCAGGTTGCGGAATACGAGCTTCTGTATCAAGTCAATTATCAGTTGTTCAACAACGAAAAGCTGTTACTTGAGCGAACGGTTGAGGTGGCGCGCGACTATCAGGACGACCCTAACTTTGCATTGGCTAAAACCCGCGAAAGGGAAATGCTGGTCGATGAAATGAGAGCCGAAGCGTCACGCCTTATTTTGCAACAAATCATCTCCGAAATGTCGGAATAGAACTCTTAGCCAATGCAAACTATCTACCCTGAAAAGCTCGAACATTACCTGCAACAGAATGGGGTCCCCCCTGTCCTGCTAGTGTTTGGTGATGACCTTTTACTCAGGAACGACGCGCTGGCTAGTATTCGGAAAAGCATAGCCAGCGATGATCTCGAGCGGGTGCATTGGTTACAAAGTAAAGACTTTGACTGGCAGCAACTGTCTTCCGGAGAACAGTCAATGAGTCTGTTTGGCAATATGCGTCTGGTGGAACTTGAATTACCCGAAAACAAACCCGGTCGGGACGGTTCTACCGCATTAACCGAATACGCAAAGAACCAGGCCGACAATGAAGTTCTGGTTGTGATTGGCGACCGGCTTAAAAAAGAGACGCAGAACAGTCGTTGGTTTAAAGCACTGGCAGAGCGCGGCCCGCTGGTTCGCACCCAAAGCCCGGATAAGTCACAGTTGCCGGCCTTTATTCACCAGCGTGCTCAACGCTATCAACTCACTCTCGCCGCGGGTGTTCCGGAAAAGTTATCGGACTGGTTTGAAGGAAACTTGCTTGCTCTGGATCAGGAGCTGAGTAAATGGCAATTGTTGAGCAACGATGGCGTCATTACGGAAGACTTTCTGAAAACATCAATTGATGATGTCAGTCGCTTTAGCGTGTTTGCGTTGCAGGAAAGTATCCAGCAACAAGACTTTGAAGGCGCATTGCATCGGCTGGAGCGATTGCTGGACGAAGAAAATGATTTTCACAGGCTCATCTGGATTTTGCAGCGCGAAGTACAACTGCTAACAGCGTTGCAAAAAGCTAAGCAGACACAAGCCGATACAAACGCACTTTTCCGTCAATTTATGATTTGGCCTAATCAACAACCGGGGTATCACCAGCGCGCAAATAAATTGAGCCAGCAAACTCTATTGAGTGCACAGCAGTTGATTGAGAGAATAGAAGCGGCGCTTAAGCTTGATAGCGGCGAATCCCCTCTTACACTCACGACTCATCTACTCAGTTTACTTTGCTGTAATAATGCCGACGCCATTAATGACGGGCTTTCGGTGTTTAATCACGGCATTGAGCCAAACGAAAAATTGATTCAGCTATGATACGCGCAATTTTTGGCGGCACTTTTGACCCTATTCATAACGGGCACCTGCAAACGGCAGCCGCTCTGGTAAAAGAGCTCGACATTTCTACTTTAGCACTGATGCCAAGCGCGGTACCGCCGCATCGTCCGCAACCAGATGCCAGCCCGGCGCAGCGGCTGGACATGGTTAAGCTTGCATCTCAACAACACACGGCCTTCACCGTCGAGGACTGGGAGTTAAGACAGAATAGACCTTCCTTTACGGCGAATACATTAAGTGAGTTTAAAACCCAGTTTCCTGATGACACCCTACTTTTTGTGATGGGGATGGACTCATTAATGAGTCTTCACCGCTGGCATCAGTGGCGCCAGCTTATTAAACACGCTCACCTGATTGTTATGCCAAGAGCAGGAGTACCTTTTAACCCTCAGGATGACGAGTTGAAAGCGTTTATTTCAGCGCATATGACCCGCGATAAAAACACCTTGAACGAACAACGCCAGGGCCTGCTTTATATTGCAGAAACACCAATGGTCGATGTTTCCGCCACTGAACTCCGGAAACAACTTCAGCAACGTGAAAAAAATCTGCCACTGCCTTCCAATGTTTATGACTATATAAGACAACATCAGCTGTATTTGTAACTGAACACTTCTCCTAATTTCTGTTAAACTTCGGGTTTTAATCCTTAAATCGGAGAAAATCTTTTGCAGGCAGAAGAATTGCGTGAATTTGTCATTGATAAAATCGATGATCTTAAAGGTCGTGACGTTCAAATTTTAGATGTTCATGATAAAACCGACGTTGTTGACTACATGATCATTTGCTCTGGCAGCTCGAAAACGCATGTAAGAAGCATTGCTGAACATGTGGCGACAGAAGCAAAGCATGCTGGCATACCACCTATTGGCGTAGAAGGTGGAGAACAGTCGGAGTGGGTTTTAGTTGACCTTGGTGATGTTGTTATACATGTTATGCAGGACAGCATCCGCGACTTCTATCAATTAGAAAAACTCTGGGGCTAGTCAGTGCAAATTCAATTACTCGCCGTTGGCACAAAAATGCCCACGTGGGTTACTGAAGGCTTCAACGAATATAAAAAACGGTTCCCGGCGGATTGTAAGTTGGTGCTGCATGAAATAGCCGCCCAAAAGCGAACGCGTAAAGCAGATTTAAACCGCGTTATGCAACAAGAAGGTAAGTCGCTGCTGCAAGCAATACCCAAAGGGAACCGAATTGTCACTTTAGAGGTCACAGGCCAGGACTGGGATACACCTAAGCTTGCTCAGCAACTAGAGAAATGGCAAATGGACGGCAGAGATGTCACTCTATTAATCGGCGGGCCTGAGGGTCTTTCCGATGAGTGCCTGGCAGCAGCGGAGCAACGCTGGTCTTTGTCTAAATTAACATTACCCCATCCGGTGGTGAGGTTAATCGTCGCAGAAAGCCTTTACCGGGCATGGAGCCTGAATAACAATCATCCGTACCATAGAGAATAAGAATAATAATGCGTCACCGCACCCACATACGTGATCATGATTCCGAAGCGGCCGTTTTTGGGCGACGCGTGCTTGTTGCTATGGTGATTGTTGTTGCTGCCTTTATTGCTCTGGCGTCAAACATGTATCACCTGCAAGTGAGTGAACATAACGAGCTTCAGACGCGCTCTAACGATAACCGAATAAAATTACTTCCTCTGGCGCCGAATCGGGGCTTAATCTATGACCGCAACGGTGTTTTATTAGCAGAAAACACACCAATTTACAGTCTGGATGTAACTCCGGAAGAAATCGATAACCTTGAGCAGACCCTAAGTCAACTTCAACAGTTACTCAACTTTCCTGACAGCACTATTGAGCGCTTCTACCGCAATCTAAAAAATCAGCGGCGTTTTAATAATGTGCCCTTACTCGACGAGTTGAATGAAAAGCAGCTGGCAGTTTTTGCTGCGCACCAACATAAATACCCAGGCATAAGCATCGAAGCTCGTCTGATACGAAACTACCCTCACAAAGAATTATTAACACACGCAGTTGGCTATGTTGCCAAGATCAACCCAAGAGATGTCGAGAGCCTGCGCGAAAATGGAGAATTACCTAATTACGCCGCTAGCCGGACGATAGGGAAACTCGGTATAGAGAGGTACTACGAAAAAGATCTTCATGGCGAAGTCGGCTATCAGAGCGTAGAGGTAAATAACCGGGGACGTGCAGTTAGGACACTGAGTATTGAAGCCCCTAAACCGGGTCAGGACATCGTCCTGGAACTGGATCTTGAATTACAGCGAAAAGCTTCGGAGTTACTGGGTGAGCAACGCGGCTCTATTATATTAATGGACGCCACCACCGGTGGAATACTGGCTATGGTCAGTACACCCAGCTACGATCCAAATTGGTTCGTTAATGGCATTTCGGTTAAGCAGTATCAATCGTTGTTGAATTCAACTCAGAGCCCGTTACTTAATCGCGTAACTCAGGGGGCGTATCCTCCGGCATCAACCATCAAGCCTCAAATCGGTTTGCTTGGATTAGAGGATGGCACTATTGAAGAAGACACTCGCATATGGGATCCCGGCTGGTTTGAAATAAAAGGCGTTGACCGACGCTACCGCGACTGGCTGGCCTGGGGACACGGCTGGGTCGATGTAGACAGAGCTATTACCGAAAGCTGTGATACATTTTATTACGATTTAGCCCTTAAGCTCGGCGTTGATAAGATATCCAGTTTTATGACCCAGTTTGGTTTTGGTGAAAGAACAGGCATCGATATTCACGAAGAAGTCTCTGCATTAATGCCCTCTCGTGGTTGGAAAAGAGCTCGTTTTGGTCAGCCCTGGTATGCGGGCGAAACGCTCTCTGTTGGTATTGGCCAAAGTTATTGGACAGCAACCCCGATGCAACTGGCGGTTGCCACTGCCATGGTTGCAAACAAAGGTGAGCACCTTATTCCCAGACTGCTCCGCGGAAAAATACAAGATGGTGTATTTGAGGAAGCTTTAATCGCCCACCGGGAAAAGTTGACCTTATCCGATAGCAGCAACTGGGAAGTTATCACTAAAGGGATGCGTAACGTCAACATGTCACCCAAAGGTACTGCGCATAGAGCGTTTAAAGACGCGCCCTACTCCTCGGCAGGTAAAACCGGAACAGCTCAGGTCAGAAGCCTGGGACAGGAAGAGGAATACAATGCAGAAGATATTGCCGAGCGCTACCGCGATAATGCAATGTATGTGGGTTATGCTCCGGCAGACGACCCTGAAGTTGTTGTCGTAGTGGCAATAGAAAACTCGCTTGGGGGCGGTGGAAGTGTTGCGGCACCGGTGGCAAGAGAAATATTAGACGTCTGGCACGCCCGATTTAACAATGGCAACAAACAGCAGGAAAAAACAAATGCTGACAACTGAAGAACGCCAAAGAAGCCCGCTACTGAAAAAGCTGCACATAGACGGGCCGCTACTGATTCCTCTGATTGTGCTCTCAGTTCTTAGTTTGTTTGTTATTTACAGCGCCGCAGGCCAGGACCTGGAAGTCGTAGAAAGACAGTCGATACGTATAGGTCTGTCTTTTGTTGTGCTTTTTGTGGTTGCACAAATTCCTCCACGTGCCCTTTCACGCTTTGCGGTGCCAGCTTTCGGTGGTGGGGTTCTGCTGCTAGTGGCCGTACTTGTTTTTGGTGAAATGGGAAAAGGCGCTCAACGTTGGTTGGATATCGGTCCTTTAACCATACAGCCGTCAGAAATAATGAAACTTGCCATGCCCCTTATGCTCGCCTGGTATATGAATCAACAGCCTATTCCTCCCTCCATTTATAGGCTGTTTGGCGCTTTAGTGCTGGTGATTATTCCAACCTTACTCATTGCCCGTCAACCCGATTTAGGAACTTCACTACTGGTTGCCTGCGCTGGACTTTTCGTTATATTTTTGGCTGGATTAAGCTGGAAGTTGGTTACCGCCGCAGCTATTGCTGCCGCAGCCTTTACCCCGGTACTCTGGTTTTATCTTATGCACGACTACCAACGTCAACGGGTGCTCACTTTTTTAAACCCTGAGCGTGATCCACTCGGTTCAGGTTACCACATTATTCAGTCAAAAATTGCCATCGGTTCAGGCGGCATTGATGGCAAGGGCTGGCTTCAGGGAACGCAGTCTCAACTCGAATTTTTACCTGAACGTCATACCGACTTTATTTTTTCTGTTTTTAGTGAAGAATTTGGCCTCACCGGAGTTATCCTTTTGCTTGCATTGTATGGCTTCATCATTTTACGAGGCCTAATTATTGCTCTGCAAACTCAGGATATCTTTTGTAAGTTATTAGCCGGTTCACTGACACTGACCTTCTTTGTTTATGTATTTGTAAATATTGGTATGGTTTCAGGACTATTACCGGTGGTTGGGGTACCATTACCTTTAATCAGTTATGGTGGCACGTCGATGGTGACACTTATGGCCGGCTTCGGCATGCTCATGTCCATTGCGACCCACCATCGCTTAGTTATGAAAAATGGCTAAAAAAACAGGAAAACTTTATGCGCACCTTATTAGGGTTAGCGTTGCTAACCGCAACAACCAGCTTGTCGGCATATGCTCAGGAGCAAACGCCTGAGGTTGAAGAGTTTATTCAACAGCAGGTAAAAGAGCATCAACTCGATGAAGCTCTGGTACGTCAATGGCTGTCAGAAGCAGAAAAAAATGCCGATGTACTGGAAGCTATTCAGCGCCCATGGGAGGCCAAACCCTGGTACCAATACCACCCTATTTTCTTGACTGATAAACGCTTAGACGCGGGGGTTAAATTCTGGAAAAAACACACAGAAACGCTGGAGCGTGCGGAAGCTGAATACGGCGTACCTGCTCCAATCATAGTTGCAATAATTGGTGTCGAAACCTTTTACGGCAATTACATGGGTAAATATTCCGTTCTGGATTCACTTTACACTTTAGGTTTCCATTATCCTCCCCGTTCAAATTTTTTCCGTTCCGAACTTAGTGAATTCTTTCAGTTAGCAACTGAAGAAGGTTGGGACGTAGCCGAAGCAAAAGGTTCCTACGCCGGCGCTATGGGTTTCGGTCAGTTTATTTCCTCTAGCTATCGGCATTACGCAGTGGACTTTGATAACGACGGACAGAGAGACATCCTGACGAATCCGGTCGATGCTATTGGTAGTGTGGCTAATTATTTTGCAGAGCATAGGTGGCAACAAGGTCAACCTGTGGCTCAACCTCTGACCGACAAACAGGATTGGAAGGCATTAGTTAGCGACGGTATGAAACCCAATACCACGCGTTCCGAAGTTAAGCGTAAAGGCTATGAGCTTACGCAGCATCAGGCGGTTAATGATGACACCGAAGTTAGGGTATTTGAGTTTGAAACAAAAGACGCTTATGAATACTGGCTGGGATACGACAACTTCTATGTCATTACCAGGTATAATCATAGCCCACTGTACGCGATGGCTGTTTACCAGTTTAGCGAGCAACTGAAAAATGAAATGCAGTAATTTATCAACCATAATGCTGAGCGTATTTTTGCTCAGCAGTTGTTCCAGCGGTCCTTCCGGTCGCTATTCTCAACATAAAGACAGTGCACCGACTCGATTACCTAACGAGTCAGAGTTACGCAGCGCCGTTCCTGTTCATGAGCCTATTAGCCCTCAAGGCAACCGGGACTACCGGGTTTTAGGTAATGATTATGAGGTAATGGACAGTGCTATTGGTTATGTCGAGGAAGGTTATGCTTCCTGGTATGGCAATAAATTTCACGGTCATCTGACGTCCAATGGCGAGTACTATGACATGTACAGTATGTCAGCAGCTCATACCCGGTTACCTCTGCCTACTTATGTAAAAGTCACTAACTTAAACAACGACCGTACCGTCACGGTTAGGGTAAATGATCGCGGACCATTCCATCCTGAACGTATTATCGACTTGTCATTTGCGGCAGCTTATAAGTTGGGTATGCTGGATAGTGGTACAGCCCCAGTTCGGGTTGAAGCCATTAATTTAAATACTCCAATGCGAGTCGAAGAGCAATCTGCCCCGAGAAGCCAATCGAATTATCATATTCAATTAGCCGCTTCGTCAAATATCGACCGTTTATCGCAGTTAAAACACAACTTACCGCCCAAGTTCCGGGAAATTGCAACTACTGAACAAACTCATGGTCTACATAAACTCATGCTGGGGCCGGTTTCTGAAGATGCAAGTCACAATTTACTCGAGCAGATACGATCTTCCGGATACCCTGAAGCTTTTC
Organism: Idiomarina sp. PL1-037; assembly: GCF_034422975.1. Taxonomy (NCBI): domain Bacteria; kingdom Pseudomonadati; phylum Pseudomonadota; class Gammaproteobacteria; order Alteromonadales; family Idiomarinaceae; genus Idiomarina; species Idiomarina sp. PL1-037. Next base: position 1,127,964 of record NZ_CP139873.1, on the reverse strand, counting down.
GAGTAAAGGCAGCGCAAAGTCAGGCGGATACTCCTGACGCTGTGCAACAGAACTGATATAATCCAGCTTCCTTAAGCACATGATTCACTTTTTGACCGATAAGATAAAGATAATTCCAATGAAAAAAATTTGTCACCTCTTTACCGTTGTAACCCTATTGTTCAGCTCAGCAAGTTTTGCGGCCCAGTCATTGGTTCCCAATGCGCCGTCAGTAAATGCCAAGGCTTATATCCTTATCGATCACACCACCGGCAAGGTTTTAGCAGAGAGTAATTCGAGCGAAAGTTTGCCTCCTGCCAGCCTGACCAAGATGATGACCAGCTACATTATTGGTAAAGAGATGTTGTCCGGCCGTATTAGCGAGAACGATCTCGTTACCATCAGCGAAAATGCCTGGGCCAAAAATTTCCCTGAATCATCCAAAATGTTTATCGAAGTTGGCAAAGAAGTCAGTGTTAAAGACTTAAACCGCGGCATTATTATCTCTTCTGGTAACGACGCCTGTGTTGCTATGGCTGAGCATATCGCCGGAAGTGAAGACGCTTTTGCCGACTTAATGAATAACTATGCCGAACAAATTGGTATGAAAGACAGCCATTTTGCTAACAGTCATGGTCTACCCGATTCTGAGCAATACGTCTCCGCTCGTGATATGGCGACGTTAGCAAGTGCTTTAATAAATGAGACTCCCGAAGAATATAAACTCTACGCAGAAAAGTCTTTTACCTACAATAATATCAAGCAGTACAATCGTAACTCGCTGTTATGGGATCGTAGCTTGAATGTTGATGGTATAAAGACCGGCCATACTAATGAAGCAGGTTATAGTCTGGTTTCTTCTGCAGTTGAAGACGGAACACGTTTAATTGCAGTAGTAATGGGCACCGGTAGCGAGCAGGCTCGCAAAGTTGAAAGTAAAAAACTACTTAACTACGGATTCCGTTATTTCGAAACCGTCAAAGCATATTCTGCCGGCGAAAGTTTTATTTCCCAACGTATTTGGGGTGGTGACTTAGATGAAGTCGAGCTGGGCATCAGTGAAGATGTCGTTATCACTTTACCTAAGGGCCAACGGGATAAGTTAAAGGCTAATTTTGAGCTTGATGAGCAACTACAGGCACCGCTTTCGAAAGGCCAGCACGTAGGCACCGTTTACCTTCAGCTAAACGGTGAAGATGTAGCTTCATTTCCGCTGGTAACCTTACAAGCTGTCGAAGAAGGTGGATTCTTCAAGAAAATGATGGACTATATAAAACAGCAATTTACTGAAGAATAAAGGTTTAGATAGATGCAAAAAACTCGTTTTGACGAACTGGTCGATTTTCCCTGTCACTTTACTTTTAAAGTGATGGGGGTTGCTAGTGAGAGCCTTCCTGATCAGGTTGTAGAAGTTTTACAAGAGCATGCTCCGGGCGACTACAGTCCTTCCGTAAGGCCCAGCAGCAAAGGTAACTACCATTCAATTTCTGTTGCTGTGCGTGTCGAAAGCCAGCAGCATATCGAAATATTGTATCGTTCACTCTCAGATATCGAGGACGTTCGCTACGTTCTGTAGCGGCAGGACTAGCCGTTGTTGCTGACAAACGTTATAATGATGGCATGAACGATACACTCATTATCCGTGAATTGGGCAGGCAGCCATACGAACCCGTATGGCATGCTATGCAGAAATTCACTGACCAACGCGACGAACACACTGCCGACGAGCTGTGGGTAGTCGAGCACGACCCTGTGTTCACTCAAGGACAAGCCGGCAAAGCTGAGCATATCCTTGCTCCGGGAAATATTCCGGTTATCCAGGTCGACCGAGGCGGACAGGTTACCTATCACGGGCCGGGTCAACTCGTTATCTATTTTCTCCTTAATATCCGTCGTCTTAATTATGGTGTCCGTCAACTCGTTAACCACATTGAAAACACCGTCATTGACACCCTTTCCGACTACGAAATTGATGCCAAAGCGCGTCGAGACGCCCCTGGGGTTTATGTCGATGCAGATAAAATCTGCTCTCTGGGACTGCGTATTCGTAAAGGCTGCTCTTTCCACGGATTGGCATTGAACGTTAATATGGACATGGAACCTTTTTCCCGAATAAACCCTTGTGGCCTTTCGGGCATAAAAATGATTCAAACTAAGGATCTCAATGGTCCTGATAGCTTTAGTGAAGCGGCTGATGCAGTGATAAAACACTTTACCAGCTCTCTTTCCTACAGCAACATTCTTCAACAAACGGGACTCGCTCAAGATTATGTCAAAGCCAGTTAGAGTTGAACCTGGTGTCAAAATGCGTGACGCCGATAAAATGGCACTGATACCAGTACAAATTATTCCTACCGAACGCGACCAAATGTTGCGCAAGCCGTCGTGGCTGAAGGTTAAGTTGCCTTCTTCAACTGAGCGTATTGATGAAATTAAGCAAGCAATGCGCAGCCATGGTCTGCACTCTGTTTGTGAAGAAGCATCCTGTCCAAATTTACCGGAATGTTTTAATCACGGTACAGCCAGCTTTATGATTCTGGGCGACATTTGCACACGTCGTTGCCCATTCTGTGACGTTGCCCACGGTCGCCCTCTTCCTCCCGATCCGGGAGAAGCTGAAAAACTGGGCAAAACCATCCGCGACATGAAAGTGAAGTATGTCGTCATTACCTCGGTTGACCGTGATGATTTACGCGACGGCGGTGCTCAGCATTTTGCAGACTGTATTCGTGAAATTCGTAAGCACAGTGAGAACAACATTCAGGTAGAAGTGCTGGTACCGGATTTTCGTGGTCGTATGCAGGTTGCCCTGGATATTCTGAAAGGTGAAGCACCTGACGTCTTTAACCACAACCTTGAAACCGTGCCTCGCCTCTATAAAGCGGCCCGCCCCGGTGCAAATTACCAGTGGTCATTAGATTTGCTGCAAAAGTACAAGGAAGCACGTCCGGATATCCGTACCAAGTCGGGACTTATGGTCGGCCTTGGGGAAACCAAAGAAGAAATACTGGAAGTCATGAAAGATCTTCGTGCGCACGATGTCGACATGTTAACTATCGGACAGTATTTGCAGCCTAGCCGCCATCATATTCCGGTAGCGCGCTACGTGCATCCCGACGAATTTGAAGAGCTGCGTGTTGCTGGTGTAGAAATGGGCTTTAGCCACATTGCCAGTGGTCCACTTGTGCGTTCGTCTTACCATGCTGACTTACAAGCTGCGGGCGAAACCGTACGTTAATTAGGGAAGAATGACCATGAGCCTTTTACTGTGGTGTTTACTTATTGCCGGAGTTCTGCCAATTTTGGCTAAGGCGCCTGTGGTTTATTTTCAGAACCGGGAGAACGGTTATGACAATAAACACCCGAGAGCTCAACAGCAGCGGCTACTTGGGCGTGGAGCCCGAGCCGTTGCCGGTCACTATAATGCCTATGAAGCCTTCCCATTATTTGCTGCGGCCGTATTGGCGGCCTTAGCAACCTCCCAGGTTACCGAGCGCATTGAGTTTTTGAGTATTTCTTTTATTGTGCTTAGAGTGCTTTATCACATTGCTTATGTAAGTAACTATGACAAACTTCGGTCACTTATTTGGTTTCTGGCAACACTTTGCCCAGTGTTAATTCTGGCGCAAGTCGCTATTAGCGTCTAAATCAAAGTATCAATTTTTGCGTTTCAGCAATCTTAAGTAGAGTTCGGGCCATATTTGGGTGTCATGCTGCTCCATGGCGGTTCTAATATTAACTGGACGCCATGCTTGCCTGTCATCTACAGAATTACAGGTATCCGCTTTAAAAAGGCCGACAATAGCGTCTTCTGGGCTTCCTAAACGCCACTTCCCTTGCTTCTTAATCGCAATATCTTGCCAGGACCTGAGTTCATCTTTCCACGGCAGGCTTTTATAAATCGCTTTAACCTGCCGCGCCGAATAATCGTTATGAGCTTCAGTTACAATAATATTCAGGGTGTCATGATCGTAATAGCCATAGCAAAACTTCTGGGCGAGTACTTCCGACATTTCGTACTCATCAGCAAACCCAACCCAGTGTCCCAGCTCATGTTGAATAACTGCTTCTGAACTGTCAGCAGTTAAAGTCAATGTCTGACTATTGGCACTGGCAATACCCTTTTCGGCTAATATTACCTGCCTATCAAAACTTTTTTCAAAATGACAACTTGCCCGTTTTCTCTGCGTATCGGTTACACAAGATAAGTTTTCGTCCAAAGTAAAGCTGACGCACCAATTCTGAGTATCAAAAGGTGCATTTTGTACCGCGGACAAAAAGTTAAGGTAACGTCGTTTTTCGCCAGAATCAGCCGCAATCACATTAATTTCCATATGACACTGGTCATTATTCTTATAGCGTTCCATCAGTTTAAGCTTGCTCTGCAACCAAGGGTCACTCGAGTTTGTCCAACGACTCTGCCATTGATCTATTGATGTGTTCTGATCAGTTAATTCAACAGTAGCTACCTCCCGTTGAGCCGCAGGGTCACCAGCAGCAACGGCCAGTTCAAGCCAGGTATCATTTGCTCTTGGAAATTCGTTGATTAAGCTTTCTATGGCTGGAAAATAGTGCTGCTTCGCCGACCGCTGCCACCAATAATAAGCAGCGGTGCGGTTATTAAGTTTCCAGTGATGATTTGCCAGTTGGTGTTGTGCCCGGGCATTACCCTGATGCGCTAGCCTGTAGCGCTCTTGTTGTTGGTTATAAACCTGATGAGACCACCCACTTAAAGCGAGCAGAAACAACACAATTAAGAGTCCGGCTTTCACTCCTTTTCTCTTTAACGACTAAGTAAGGATTCACGAATACGGGTTAACTCAACCGACGCATAACGGTGTTCAACGAAGCCATATACATTTGTCATTAAAGCCAATTTAAAATAGTTAACAGCCTGCAGTTGCTCCCCTTTCATTTGCATATATTTGCCAAGATAAAAATAGGCTTCACACAAACGTTCAGTCAGCTTTTCCGACTCACCTAAGTTACGAGTCATACGTTGTAAAAACTCTTCTTCAGAAAGTTTCCCCGTATAAAGCTGTACAATCTGATAGCCCCAGTCGGACTTATCCAGTTTCTCAGCGTTTTGCGCAAGACTTTCTTGTGCCAGTTCAGCATCATTTTCATGTTCAGCAAGAAACAGCCAAATAACACGGTAAGGGTCATCGGGTTCTTTTTCCAGGTGGTATTCTAAGTCTTCCTGAGACAATTTCGTTCTCGCGTCGTAATACTCAGCTATACCACGGTTCAAATAGGCGTAACGATGTTCGGGGTTTAGTTCAATTGCGGAATCAAAAGCCTCGTAAGCGTAATCAAATTCTTCTAATTGCGTATATTGAATACCTAAGAAATTATACGCATCAGCCAGTCTCGGGTTATATTCTAAAGCCCGGGTAAAATCCATTCTCGCAAGTGTTCTTAAGCCGACTGCGTCGTATAATGCCCCACGACGGTAATATAGCTCTCCGCGCTGTTCTTCGGTTAAATCTTCTCTTAACATTTGCGCAATGCGTGCCAGCTCAATTTCATAGCGAAATTCCGCACGCTCAGGTTCAGCGAGTACCACAGTATCAGGTAACTGATTAAATGAACTTTGCGAGGCACACCCCGTCATGGCGCCTAATAACAACAAAGTTCCAATGAACCTAACACTTCTGCGCTCTTGCATAATTTTATCCTTAAATAAACACTGGCCTCTATTACAGCACATTCAACGCCATTCAGGCAAAAAGCAGACATAAAAAAACCCCGTTTACACGGGGTTCTTAACAAAGCTGAGAAAATCTTTACGATTATTCTTCGCTTTTGGTTTCTTCTTCAGCTGCAGGCTCTGCCGGCGCTTCAGTTGCTGGTTCTTCTTTTTTCTCAGCAGCTTCTTTCATGCTTAGACGAACGCGGCCCTGACGGTCAATCTCCAGTACTTTAACCGGAACAACATCGCCTACTTTCAGGTATTCGTTTACGTCGTTTACACGCTCTTCTGCTATTTGAGAAATGTGAACTAAGCCATCTTTACCTGGCAAAACAGTAACAAAGGCACCGAAATCTACGATACGAGCTACTTTACCCTGGTAAATTTTACCGACTTCTACGTTAGCCGTTAACTGCTTGATTTTCTCAATAGCGGCGTCAGCATCAGCCTGGTCGCTTGCTGCAACTTTGATGGTACCGTCATCACCAATCTCAATGTTGGTATTGGTCGATTCAGTCAGCTCGCGAATGACCGCTCCGCCTTTACCGATAACGTCTTTGATCTTGTCCTGATCAATTTTAATGGTGGTAAAACGAGGTGCATAAGTCGACAATTCTTCACGGTGACCGCCAATAGCTTCGTCCATCACTTTCAGAATGTGTAAGCGAGCTGATTTAGCCTGCGCTAATGCACTTTCCATGATGTCGCGAGTAATGCCGTCAATTTTGATGTCCATTTGCAGCGCAGTAATACCATCGGTGTTACCCGCTACTTTAAAGTCCATATCACCTAAGTGATCTTCATCACCGAGAATGTCAGACAGAACAACGTGCTTGTCGCCTTCTTTGACCAAGCCCATAGCAATACCCGCTACAGAAGACTTGATTGGTACACCTGCATCCATCAACGCCAGTGAAGAACCACAAACGGAGGCCATAGAGCTTGAACCGTTTGATTCCGTAATTTCTGAAACAACACGAATGGTGTATGGGAACTCGTCGTGGCTAGGCATAACCGCCTGAATACCACGTTTAGCCAAACGACCATGACCAATTTCACGACGTTTTGGCGAACCAACCATCCCTGTTTCGCCAACACAGTATGGAGGGAAGTTATAATGCAGCATGAAACGATTGGTGTTCATACCGGTCAGCTCGTCAATCATCTGAGCATCACGATCGGTACCTAAAGTCGCCGTTACCAGCGCCTGAGTCTCACCACGGGTAAACAATGATGAACCGTGAGTACGCGGTAATACACCAGTCGCCACGCTAATAGCACGAACCATGTCAGGGTCGCGGCCATCAATACGCTTTTCACCCGCAATAATACGGCTGCGGACAATGTCACTTTCCAGGTCGTGGAAGATTTTGCCGGCTTCTTCTAAATCGACATTTTCATCTTCAGCAGTCAGCTTCTCGACCATCTGCTCTTTAACTTGGTCAAGCTTGCCTTTACGTTCTGCTTTGTCGGTAGTGCGGTAGGCTTCGCCAATACCTTGCTCTGCCAATTCACGGATTTTAGTCTGTAAGCTTTCATCTTTTGCAGGTGCCTGCCAGTCCCACTTCTCTTTGCCTGCTTCTGCAGTAAATTCAGTAATGGCTTTTATAACGTCCTGCATTGCTTCGTGACCGTACATAACGGCGCCAAGCATTTGGTCTTCAGACAGCAGTTCAGCTTCTGATTCAACCATTAATACTGCTTTATCCGTACCCGCAACCACAAGGTCCAGCTTGGAGTTTTCTAGCTCGTCGGCGGTTGGATTTAGTACGTATTCATCATTAACCACACCAACACGTGCCGCGCCAATTGGTCCTGCAAAAGGAGCTCCAGAAATAGATAAAGCGGCTGATGCACCAATTAATGCGACAATGTCAGGGTTAATTTGAGGGTTGACTGAAACGACAGTCGCAACAACTTGAACTTCGTTCATGAAACCATCAGGGAATAATGGACGAATTGGACGGTCGATCAAGCGACTTGTCAAAGTCTCATTTTCGCTGGGACGCCCTTCACGCTTAAAGAAACCGCCAGGAATTTTACCGGCTGCGTAAGTCTTTTCCTGGTAATTGACTGTTAATGGGAAAAAGTTTTGCCCTTCACGTGCTTCTTTTTTAGCAACAACAGTGACCAAGACTGTTGTATCATCGATGCTGGCAAGTACAGAACCAGTCGCCTGACGGGCTATTACGCCAGTTTCTAATGTGACTGTATGCTGACCGTACTGAAATTGTTTAGTTATTGGATTCACGTTGCTTTCCTTTACCTTCAAAATATAGAGTATCCGGATTGATACTCGTCTTCTCTCTTTATTTATCTCACCGCATAGTATAGGGGAATTGTGACGAAATTAAGACCCATAAGCCTAAAAAAGAATACAAAAAAAGGGCCTCAAGGCCCTTTTTATTTTATTCTTTTCAGAACGTTTGTCTTAACGGCGGATGCCCAGACGTTCTACGATAGCTACGTAGCGTTTTTCGTCTTTACGCTTCAGGTAATCGAGAAGCTTACGACGGCGACTAACCATACGTAACAAACCACGACGTGAGTGGTGATCTTTCTTATGTTCTTTAAAGTGGTCTTGTAATTCAGCCAAGTTTTTAGTTAAAAGTGCAACTTGCACTTCAGGAGAACCGGTATCGTTCTCGCCTTGACCAAATTCTTTTAAAATCTCAGCTTTCTGTTCAACAGTTAGTGACATGCTAACTCCTAAGTTTTGTCAAAATGATCGACGCCAATCACTAATTCAGCATCGATATGAAGGCGGCGATTATACTCGCCAGCTGCCGTAAAAACAACTATAAATCCACATACTCTCGTGCAACAACCCGGCGCGGCCATAATTCCGCATTTTTCACCCGTCCGACGCCAAGAAATAGTGAGTTTTCAGTCGTAACCCGCCATTCTTCTGCTTCATTAACATTTTGCTCAGGTAAAGGAATGGGCTGTCCATGCAAAAAGTCCCGAGTTTGCTCTTGAGTTACCGTTACCCCGGGCAATTCGCCCAGTAATAAGTCAGCCGGATGCAATAACGCATCGAGAGCTTCATAGCCCTCTTCTGCTAACGTTTCCAGTTGTTCCAGAGTCACCATAGCGGCTTCAGCTATGTCGGCTACTCCGTTACGGTGTAGCATGGATACGTGAGCACCACAGCCTAATAACTGACCCAAGTCATCAACTAAAGTACGAATGTAGGTACCTTTGCTGCAACTCACTTGCAGGGTCACTTTCGTGTCCTCGATATCCAACAACTCGATTGAATGAACGGTGATTGTGCGTGTTTTTTTGGGAACTTCAATGCCTTGCCGCGCATAATAATATAGCGGGCGACCTTCGTGTTTAAGTGCCGAATAAATAGAGGGAGACTGCTCCTGTTCACCAAGAAACTGCTTTACTGCATCAGCAACCTTAGCGGCATCAACTGCTACAGGCTTTTCCTCTACCACTTCACCTTCTGCGTCACTGGTGGTTGTTCTTACTCCCAGCGTAGCCTCGACTCGGTAGGCTTTATCGGCTTCCAGCAGATATTGCGAGAATTTGGTCGCCTCTCCAAGACAAACAGGCAAAATCCCGGTTGCCAGAGGGTCCAACGCACCAGTATGACCCGCTTTTTGTGCATTATATAGACGCTTAACACGCTGCAGGGCATGGTTTGAACTCATGCCCTGCGGTTTATTCAATAATACTACGCCCGTGACAGCGCGGCCTTTGCGTAGACGAGGTTTAGACATTAATCGTCTCCGCTGTTTTCGCTGCTTTTCTTATCTCTTTCACGAGCTTCCGCAACCAATTTCCCCATACGAATTCCTTCATTTAAAGAAGCGTCGTGCTGGAACTTCAGTTGCGGAACAATACGTGCTTTGATGCGCTTACCCAATAAAGAGCGAATGAAACCTGAGGCTTCATTCAACACTTTTAATGCCTGTTTAACTTGCTCAGGCTCATCTTGGAAAAAGGTAACAAACACTTTGGCATAAGCTAAATCACGAGAAACTTCCACGTCGGATACTGTGACCATGCTAACGCGAGGATCTTTTATCTCACGTTGCAGGATCATAGCAATTTCTCGTTGTAGCTGATGCCGTACCCTCTCGGTACGGCTAAACTCTTGAGCCATAAATTACTGTGTCCTTGATTACAGCGTACGTTCAATCTGAATGGTTTCGAAGACTTCGATTTGGTCGCCTTCTTTGACATCGTTGTAGTTCTTAACGCCGATACCACATTCCATGCCATTACGAACTTCCTGAACGTCATCTTTAAAGCGACGTAAAGATTCAAGCTCGCCCTCGTAAATAACAACGTTATCACGCAATACACGAATTGGAGCAGAACGCTTCACCACACCTTCAGTGACCATACAACCAGCAATGGCTCCAATCTTAGGTGATTTAAAGACATCACGAACTTCAGCCAAACCAATGATCTGCTGTTTAAACTCAGGCTGCAGCATACCGCTCATTGCCGCTTTAACTTCGTCAATTAAGTCATAAATAACGCTGTAATAGCGTAAGTCGACACTTTCCTGTTCAACCAGCTTTCTGGCTGCAGCTTCCGCGCGAACGTTAAAACCAACAACAATGGCATTTGACGCACTGGCCAGAGAAATATCGGTTTCAGTGATACCACCAACGCCGCTACCGATGATGTTCACTTTCACTTCCTCAGTAGAAAGCTTAGTCAACGCATCAGAAATGGCCTCCAGTGAACCTTGTACATCAGACTTAAGTACAATATTCAGCTCAGCAACATCCCCTTCAGCCATGTCCGCAAACATGTTTTCCAGTTTCGCTTTTTGCTGCTTCGCTAATTTCACATCGCGATATTTACCCTGACGGTAGTTAGCAACTTCACGCGCTTTACGCTCATCTTTGACAACTGTAGCTTCATCACCAGCCTGAGGAACACCAGACAGACCTAGTATTTCTACAGGAATAGATGGACCTGCTTCTTTAATTTCTTTGCCGGTTTCATCACGCATAGCACGGATGCGACCGTATTCAAGACCACATAGTACGACGTCACCCTGCTTCAGCAAACCACGCTGAACCAATATCGTTGCTACCGGCCCCCGGCCACGATCCAAGCGCGATTCAACCACAATACCTGACGCCATGCCGGTTTCTTCTGCGCGTAAATCCAAGACTTCGGATTGAAGCAAAATGGCTTCCAACAGCTCATCTATGCCTTCACCGGTGTGAGCCGACAGTGGAATAAACTGCACGTCACCACCCCAGTCTTCAGGAATAACATCTAACTGAGACAGTTCGTTTTTGACACGATCTGGATCTGCGCCTTCTTTATCCATCTTGTTCACAGCAACCACCAGAGGTACGCCAGCTGCTTTTGCGTGCTGAACCGCTTCTTTGGTTTGCGGCATAACACCGTCGTCCGCTGCAACTACGAGAATGACAACGTCTGTTGCGCCGGCACCACGTGCACGCATAGAAGTAAAGGCGGCGTGTCCTGGAGTATCCAGGAAAGTTACCATGCCGTGACCCGTTTCAACGTGGTACGCACCAATGTGCTGAGTAATACCACCCGCTTCCCCTGATGCAACTTTGGCTTTACGAATGTAATCCAGCAACGATGTCTTACCATGGTCAACGTGACCCATAACAGTAACGACCGGCGCACGAGGTGCCTCTTCTCCGCCTTCCTGACGGTCAGAAAGCACTTCTTCTTCCAGCGCATTATCTTTCACTAGCGCAGGTTTGTGACCCAGTTCTTCAACCACCAGGGCGGCTGTGTCCTGATCAAGAATCTGGTTAATGGTAACCATCTCACCCATTTTCATCATGGTTTTGATAAGGTCACTGGCCTTAACCGCCATACGGTTAGCGAGTTCACCAACGGTAATGGTCTCACCAATTTTCACGTCTCGTTCAACTGGCTGAGCTGGTTTATTGAAGCCCTGCTGCAGCGATGAGCCGCGACGACCACCTTTACGACGCTTCTCGCGGCGTGGAGTCTCATCGCTTTCTTCATCTTTACGACGACGTTTTTTACCGCGTTTACGGCTTTTACGCTCTTCGTCAAAGTCTTGTGCGTCTTCAGCTTCTTGAGCGGTAGACGACGTTGTAAAGTGTACGTCTTCCTGCTCTTGCTGCTTGCGTTTTTGCTCTTCTTCTTCCCAGCGTTTTGCGTTTTCTTCTGCCAGTTTACGAGCTTCTTCCGCTTGAGCTTCCGCTTCTTTTTCCGCTTTTTTACGCGCTTCTTCTTCCTGCTGACGTTTCAACTTTTCAGCCTCAGCTTTCGCTTTGTCTGCTGCTTCACGCTCTTCAGGAGTCATTGCTGCACGCTTTTCAGCTTCTGCTTTTTGACGCTCTTTCTCTTTTTCTTTGCGCAGCTTTTCTTTCTCAGCTTTTTCTTTCTCAGCTTTTTCGCGTTCTGCCTTCGCTTTCGCTTCGGCTTCTTTACGCTGCTGCTCTTCTTCACGTTGCTTTTCTTCTTCGCGAAGCTTCGCCTCTTCAGCTTCTTTTTCTTTAGCTAAGCGCTCCTGTTCCTCACGTTCCTGCTCTTCAGTTGCTGAACGCTTCACGTAGGTACGCTTTTTACGTACTTCTACCTGAACAGATTTAGCGTCTCTACCACCACCGACATTTAGTGTACTTTTCGTTTTACGCTTTAACGTCATTTTGCTGGGTTCAGAGCTGCCGCCACCGCCGTGCTGACGGTTCAAGTGAGCCAGTAATTTCTGTTTTTCTTCTTCGTTAACAGAATCACCCGCTTTCTTGGTCATGCCCGCTTCAGCGAACTGCTGAACCAGACGATCAACTGTTGTACCGACATCTGTGGCCAGCTTATCGAGCGTTACTTCTTCCATAGTCTGTTGTACCTCCGCTGATCGTTCTACTGTTCTTCATTGAACCAGCAAATATTGCGGGCTTTCATAATCAAATCGCCAGCCTGCTGTTCATTTAATTCTTCAATATCGGCTAAGTCGTCAACGCCCTGTTCCGCTAACTCTTCCAGAGTTGTCACGCCTTTACTGGCTAACACATAAGCCAGATGACGCTCCATTCCTTCCAGGTTCAACAGTGTGTCGTCTGGTTCAGCCGATTCCAGAGATTCTTCTGTAGCCAGAGCTTTCGTGGTTAAATAAGCACGTGCTCTGCTACGTAATTCTTCTACGATATCTTCGTCCATTCCTTCAATATCAAGGAATTCTGCAACCGGGACATAAGCCACTTCTTCAAGTGAAGAGAAGCCTTCATCAACCAGTACACTTGCAAAATCTTCATCGATATCTAAAGTCGATACGAACAAGTTCAATAGGCGCTGAGTTTCCGCTTCATTTTTTTCGTTGAAATCGTCTTCGGTCATAACATTCAGCGTCCAGCCGGTTAGCTGGCTGGCAAGGCGAACGTTCTGTCCACCTTTACCAATAGCTTGCGCCAGATTATCTGCTGCAACCGCAATATCCATAGTGTGTGCATCTTCATCCACAACTATAGACGCGACTTCAGCAGGTGCCATCGCGTTAATGACGTACTGTGCTGGATTGTCATCCCAAAGCACAATGTCTACGCGCTCACCACCAAGTTCACCAGAGACCGCTTGAACTCGTGCACCGCGCATACCGACGCAAGCCCCAACAGGATCTATGCGCTTATCATTGCTCTTAACCGCAATTTTAGCACGCGAACCCGGGTCTCGGGCAGCACCGCGAAGCTCAATCATCTCTTCACCTATTTCAGGCACTTCGATACGGAACAATTCCAACAAGAAATTAGGATTGGTTCTGCTTACAAATAATTGTGCACCCCGGGCTTCCGGACGAACGTCATAAAGCAACCCGCGAATACGGTCACCTGGACGCACCGATTCTCGCGGTAACATTTCGTCGCGATAAATAATTGCTTCTGCGTTATTACCTAAATCCAGAATAACGTGTTCCCGATTTGCACGCTTAACAATACCGCTGACCATTTCGCCCACTTGCTCGCGATATTCATCGACAACTTGAGCTCGTTCAGCTTCACGCACCTTTTGTACAATAACCTGTTTTGCCGTTTGGGTCGTAATACGGTCAAACTCTATCGAATCGATTTGTTCTTCTACGTAATCACCAGCCTGAACCGATGAATCTTCGTATTGCGCTGCTGACAAGCTAATTTCACGGTAAGGGTGTTCTAACCCTAAATCCGTGTCTTCAACGACCAACCAACGACGAAATGTATCAAATTCGCCGGTGGTACGATCGATATCAATACGAACTTCAATATCGCCGTCGTACTTCTTTTTGGTCGCATGAGCCAACGCTGACTCTAACGCTTCAAATATCTTTTCGCGTGGTACTGCTTTTTCGTTTGAAACCGCTTCTGCGACTAACAGTATTTCTTTACTCATGAGTGCTGCCTCGCCAACGCAATCTTTTAATCAAATGCCGGAACCAGGTGAGCGTTTTTCACATCGCGCATATTCACCTGAAAAGTATCGTTATCAACGGCAAGGGTCAGTTCTTCTCCCTCAACCGCAATCAATTCTGCCTTAAATTTTCTTTTGTTCTTTTGCGCCGCTATTAGTTCAAAAGCAACGGTTTCTTTTATATAAGGCTGCATTTGTTCGGCATTAAAAAACGGTCTTTCCATTCCCGGAGAGGACACTTCCAGGTTGTATTCAACATTGATAGGGTCTTCAACATCCAGTAGTGAACTGACCTGATAACTCACGTCTGCACAGTTATCCACACTGATACCTTCCGGATGATCGATATAAACCCGTAACGTTGAAAACTTACCGGCGCGGATAAACTCTACGCCCCACAATTCAAAGTCCAGCGCTTCTACCGCCGGCCGAATTATATCGGTTAACCGTTCTTGCAAATTTGCCAATTACTGCCTCCTGAAACAAAAAAAGGGCGCAAGCGCCCAGTGTTCTGGCTATCCTAAGATAGCTAAGGCCGCATAGCAAAAAGCCCCGAGCTGCTGCGGGGCTTTCTGAACACTGGACCCTTTGTCAGTTATTTTAGCAAAAGCGACGCCTTAATGCGAAATGCTGCTACTAAAATTGGTTGCGGGGGCAGGATTTGAACCTACGACCTTCGGGTTATGAGCCCGACGAGCTACCAGACTGCTCCACCCCGCGTCCGAAACTTGTTGCACATTATACGTATTTTACGTTTATTTTCAACCTCTGAGGCAACAATCAGAGAGTTAATTTTGGTGCAGAAGGCGGGACTTGAACCCGCACGCCCGTACGAGCACTACCCCCTCAAGGTAGCGTGTCTACCAATTCCACCACTTCTGCAAAATCTTAGTCAATTGGCGGCACGTCAGATTCAGAGTCTGACTTATCATCAGCTGGAGGTAACTCTTGCTCTTCAGCCGGAACTGAAAGGTCTGAAAAGTCATTTGATGACTCATCAGTAGAAGTCGATAAGTTACCCAGTACCAGGCTCAGAATGAAAAACACTACCGCCAACCCGGCTGTTGCGCGGGTCAGGAAGTTACCGGAACCTGATGAACCAAAAACAGTGTTCGATGCTCCTGAGCCAAAAGATGCGCCCATGTCTGCGCCTTTGCCTTGTTGCAGCATAATAAAGCCAATTAAGACCAAAGCGACAACGAGAAATGCGATCATCAAAATTTCGTACATAATTTTACCCTTGAGCAGCTTGGCAAATAGCAACAAAGTCTGACTCTTTCAAACTTGCGCCACCTATCAGGCCGCCGTCAATGTCTTTTTGCGCAAATAATTCGGCAGCGTTGTCAGCTTTAACTGAGCCGCCGTACAATAACGGCATTTTCTCACCAATCGCGCCAAATTGCTCTACCAGTAACGCTCTTAATTTTGCATGAACGTCCTGTGCTTGTTCTGGTGAAGCCGTTTCTCCGGTACCAATTGCCCAAACTGGCTCGTAGGCCAAAACAATTTTACCGGCTTGCTCTTTAGGAAGGTCAGCCAAAGCCGCTTGCGCTTGCTCTGCTACAACTTCCCAGGTGTTTCCCTCATCGCGTTGTGCTTTATTCTCGCCAACACAAATTACCGCTGTCATACCAGCATTAACCGTAGCTAAGGTCTTCTCATTCACCATTTTGTCGGTTTCTGCGAAAAACTGCCGACGCTCTGAATGTCCCACTAGCACGTAGCTAACACCAAACTCTTGTAGCTGCGAGGTTGAAATTTCACCGGTGAAAGCGCCGCCAGTGTATTCAGATACACTCTGAGCACCAATGGCAATGTCATCGTAATAACACTGATTAGCCAGCTCGCTAATAAGGGTGAACGGAGGACAGATAACTAACTTAACTTGCTGTAGCTGATTAAGTTTTTCCCGCAAAGCTGTCGACATTGTTTTCGTTAGCTTGCGATTTCCGTTCATTTTCCAATTTGCAATCACTAGTGATGCATTAGGCATAGTTTGTCCTCTACTCCAGAGCGCGGGAATAGTAGCGAAACACTCACCAACTTACAAGCGAGATTTTCACCACTAGCCGCTAACTGTTTAATTTGTAGCCGCTTCGACCTCTTTAGCAATTTGCTGAGCAAAGGCTTTTACCTTTGCTTCGTTCTCACCTTCAACCATTACGCGAATTAAAGGTTCAGTGCCAGACTTCCGTAATAAGACCCGACCGCTGCCTGCAAGAGCCTCTTCCACTTCACGCACAACACTTTTCACATTTGCTGATTCCAGAGGCTGTTTATCACTCTCGAAACGAACATTAATAAGTACTTGCGGCAGTTTATGAAAGTCACAGCTCAGTTTTTCCAGGGACTTTTGTTCCTGGTACATCGCCGCTAGAACCTGTAGGCCGGCTATAATGCCGTCTCCGGTCGTGTGATGCTGACGGTTTATAACGTGCCCGGAATTTTCGCCACCGAGATACCAGTCACGCTTAACCAGTTCCTCAATAACATAACGGTCGCCGACTTTCGCCCGAACAAAAGGAATGCGCCGTTTATCCAGCTCCTTCTCCAAAGCAAAGTTCGTCATCAAAGTACCAACAACCCCGCCCTGAAGCTGCCCCTGATTCTGCGCAGTGACAGCAAGCATATAAAGAATTTCGTCACCATCAATGGGGCGTCCGTTTTCAGTCACCATCATTATGCGGTCACCGTCACCGTCAAGCGCTATACCAAGGTCAGCTTTTGTTTCCAGTACTTCATTCTGCAATGCCGTTAAGTGCGTTGCACCACACTCTTTATTAATATTCAGTCCATTCGGCTGCGTGCCTATTTCGGTCACTTCAGCACCGAGTTCCCGAAGCACATTTGGTGCAATGTGGTAAGTAGCCCCGTGAGCGCAGTCAACCACTATGTGAAACCCTTCCAGAGTCATTTCATTGGGGAACACGCTTTTACAAAACTCGATATAGCGGCCTGCGGCATCGTTAATGCGTTTTGCCCGCCCCAGCTCTTCGGAAATAACGCAATCCATCGGCTCGTCCAGCAAGCGCTCAATTTCCAACTCGACTTCGTCCGGAAGTTTGTGCCCGTTATCAGCAAAAAATTTAATGCCATTGTCATAATATGGGTTATGGGAAGCGCTGATTACGATTCCGGCAGCGGCTCTGAACGTACGTGTAAGGTAAGCAATTCCCGGAGTCGGCATAGGCCCTAAGAAGTCGACCCCGACACCAGCAGCGGCTAAGCCTGCCTCCAGTGCTGACTCAAGCATATAACCAGAAACCCGGGTGTCTTTGCCCACTAATACGCGACTGGTGCCCTTAGCGGCAAGCACACGCCCGGCCGCCCACCCAAGCTTAACTGCAAACTCAGGGGTTATCGGGAAGTGCCCGACACGTCCGCGCACGCCATCGGTGCCGAAATATTTACGCTCACTCAAAGGTGTTCTCCTTCTGTAGTTGCTGCAACCACTTTCATTGCGTCAACTGTCTCCTTAACATCATGAACGCGAATTATACGTGCTCCTTTCATAGCTGCAATGGTTGCAGCTGCTAAACTGCCTGCTAAGCGGTCTTTTACTTCACGTCCTGTAACATGACCTATCATGCTTTTTCGTGACATTCCTACCAATAACGGTAACTGCAATTCGTGAAACGCCTGCAAACGTTGCAATAACTGATAGTTATGTCGCTGCGACTTGCCAAAACCAAAACCAGGATCCAGCCAAATTCTCTTGCGCTCTATGCCTGCTTTTTCACACTCTATGACACGCTCTTGTAAAAACGTCTTAACGTCGAAAACAACATCGTCGTAATTAGGATTCTGTTGCATACTACGAGGCTCACCCTGCATGTGCATCAGGCACACCTCTGCGTTTGTTTCAGCCAGCGCCTTAAGAGCGCCCTCCTCACGCAACGCATTAACATCATTAATAATATTCGCGCCAACTTGTATCGATTCTGTCATTACTTTCGGTTTGGTTGTATCCACTGAAATAGAAACGTCAAAGCGCTCCCTTACCGCGTTTACCAAAGGAACAACTCTGTCCAACTCTTCTTGTTCAGCAACCGAATAAGCACCAGGACGGGTAGATTCCCCCCCAATATCCACAATATCAGCGCCATCTTTGATCAGCTGTGCAACGTGATCTATGGCGTCATTTAGGCGATTGTACTCCCCACCGTCTGAAAATGAATCCGGAGTAACATTAACAATTCCCATCACTCGCAACGGCTTTGGATTTTTTGGCATGGCTTAGCTCCGCTAATAACTGTGTCCTACAAAAAAGCCACCTTTCGGTGGCTTTTTAAAAGAATCAACGTTAAGAAGTTGCATCCCCGGGTTTATCAACATTAATGGGGCGGTCTGGACGTTCTTCGGTGTTTTCTGCTTTAGCAGCCCCACCATCAGAATCGTTACCACCACTGTCTCTGTCATCCCAGTCTTTTGGCTGACGAACATCGCGGCGGTTCATTAAGTCATCAATTTGGTCGGCATCAATCGTTTCATAGCGAACTAATGCGTCTTTCATTGAATGCAAAATATCTTCGTTTTCTTCCAGCAGTTTTTTCGCACGCTGGTAATTGCGATCAATTACTGACTTCACTTCTTCATCAATAGCGCGCGCCGTGTCGTCTGACATGTGCTTGTGCTGAGTAACTGAGCGCCCGAGGAATACTTCGTTTTCATCTTCGGCGTACAGCAACGGCCCCATTTTCTCTGAAAGCCCCCACTGGGTAACCATTTTACGAGCAATTTCAGTTGCACGTTCAATGTCGTTAGAAGCACCGGTAGTCACTTTATCGTTACCATAAATAATGGCTTCTGCGAGGCGTCCACCGAACAAGCTTGAAATCATACTTTCAAGGTGCTGCTTACTGTGGCTGACACGATCCTGCTCTGGCAGATACATTGTCACACCCAGCGCACGGCCTCGTGGAATAATCGATACTTTGTAGACTGGATCATGTTCTGGCACAAGGCGACCAACAATGGCGTGGCCGGCTTCGTGATAAGCGGTCATCGCTTTTTCATCGTCCGTCATCACCATTGAGCGGCGCTCTGCACCCATCATGATCTTGTCTTTTGCTTTATCGAATTCTTCCATTGAAACAACACGCTTGTCGCCCCGGGCGGCAAATAGCGCAGCTTCGTTTACTAAGTTCGCTAAATCCGCACCAGAAAAGCCAGGTGTACCACGAGCGATCACTGACGGTTTGACGTCATCGCCTAATGGCACTTTACGCATGTGCACTTTAAGAATTTGCTCACGACCACGAACATCCGGTAAACCAACAATAACCTGACGGTCAAAGCGACCGGGACGTAATAAAGCAGGGTCTAATACATCTGGACGGTTAGTAGCGGCAATAACGATAATGCCTTCATTACCTTCAAAACCATCCATTTCAACCAACATTTGGTTCAGTGTCTGTTCACGTTCGTCGTGGCCACCACCTAATCCGGCACCACGTTGACGACCCACGGCATCAAGCTCATCAATAAAGATAATGCATGGCGCAGATTTTTTCGCTTGTTCGAACATGTCACGAACACGGGAAGCACCAACACCAACAAACATCTCAACGAAGTCTGAACCGGAAATACTGAAGAACGGCACTTTAGCCTCGCCGGAAATCGCTTTAGCCAGCAATGTTTTACCGGTTCCCGGAGGACCAACCATGAGCACGCCTTTCGGTATTTTGCCGCCAAGACGCTGAAATTTAGAAGGGTCTTTCAGATAGTCGACAAGCTCTGAGACTTCTTCTTTAGCCTCATCACACCCCGCAACATCTTTAAACGTTGTTTTTGACTGCTCTTCGTTCATCAGCTTGGCTTTGCTCTTACCAAACGACATGGCTCCACGGCCACCACCACCGCCTTGCATCTGACGCATGAAGAATATCCATACACCAATCAACAGCAGCATCGGGAACCACGAAATAAAAATAGATGCCAGAATACTCTGCTCTTCTGGCGGAGTACCTTGGGTTTCTACATCGTTCGCCAACAAATCATCCAGAATTTTTGGATCATATTGAGTTGGTACAACAGTTTTATAAGATTGACCATTGCGAGTCATACCTGAAATAGTGCGTCCATCATCACCAAACTCAGCACGACGAATGTTGCCATTATTAACCTGGGATACAAATTCGCTGTATACCATGGTTGATGATGACGTTCCGCTCGGACTGAAGCTCTGAAAAACGCTCATCAGTACGACGGCTATTACAAGCCACAAGATGAGATTCTTTGCCATATCGCTCAAAGCCTATTACCTCTATTAAAAATCAACTACCCAACAGGGTACTACAGTTTATAGTCTGTCGCTACCAAGTAGACCTCTCTCGAACGTGCTCTTGAGGACTCTGGTTTTCTCGTTTTCACATCATTAAACGCTGCACGTACATCTTTCAGGAAAGATTCAAAACCTTGCCCCTGAAACACTTTGACGGCAAAACTTCCGCCGGGTTTCAAAACCTGATGGCACATGTCCAACGCCAGCTCTACCAAATACATAGAGCGCGCCTGGTCTACCGTGCCATTACCGCTCATATTAGGTGCCATGTCTGACAGCACCACATCAACATTTTTACCACCGATACGTTCTAATAAAGCTTCCAGTACCGATTCTTCACGAAAATCGCCCTGAAGAAAATCGACTCCGGCGATTGGGTCCATCGCTAAAATATCACAAGCAATGATTTGACCGTCGCCGTTAAAGTAGTCGGCAACGTATTGTGACCACCCGCCCGGGGCCGCTCCTAGATCAACGACGGTTTGACCTTTTTTGATCAGTTTGTCCCGTTTTTGTATTTCTTCCAATTTAAAAACAGCGCGGGAGCGTAATCCCTTCTTCTGAGCTTTTTGGACAAACTGATCGTCAAAATGTTCTTTCAGCCAGCGCTGACTACTTACACTGCGTTTTTTTCCCATGATTTAACGAAGTTTCCTTAATTGTCTGGCCTGAATACCTGATCTGGCGTTACAATGTTAAAAAATCAAGCTCTAAAACGGATATTATCGAATGTCATTAAGTAATAAGCAAAAACAGCACTTAAAAGGTTTAGCACATCCGCTCAAACCCGTCGTACTACTTGGGGCTAACGGCCTTACTGAAGGTGTTCTTGCAGAAATTGAGCAAGCACTTGACCACCATGAACTGATTAAAATAAAAGTGCCGGAAGAAGACCGCGAGCTCAGAAAGCAAATTATGGCAACCATTGTACATGAAACCGGTGCCGCTGAAGTGCAAATTATCGGTAAAACACAAGTGATATACCGTGCTGCAGAAGAACCTAAGATTCGTCTTCCACGCGGTTAACCTTTTGAATCGCAGGCTTAAGAGCTAATGCTTTCGCTACTAACTCTAATGCCTGCGATTTCTCCATCCACTTATCTGTAGTGGAAAAATAAGCATCCAGCATCAAAGTCATGCATTGTTCATCATCTTGCAGCCCGTAGTCTTTCAGTAACGGTTCTATCTTTTTGTGCGCTTTTAGAAATTCAATTCGTCGTTTCCGTTCTTCCTCTACTACGCTACTCTTAACATAGTCTCGCTGAGTGTAAGCATAGTTGGGTTCATGCAAGGTATAACCTGGAGCGAAAAACCAATTAAGAGAGATTCTTTCTTGCAGTAGTTTTCGGATAATTTCAGCAAAAGGTAGTTTGTTACTACGTTTCCAGTAGGCGTAATCGTTGGCATTGCGGCCTAACCAAACAGAAACATCTTTATAAGTTGCTTTTTGTGAGATGAGTTTTAAACGTTCGAGGCATTCCGCGACAGTAAGTTCATCAAGAGGTGTATGCTGAAAACTGTTAAATGATAGTGACTGTTCCTTGTCCATTGTCATCCTACTTTGTAATTTTAATGTTATTAATTAACAGAAGAACAAACTATACAATAAACCGTATAAAAAACAAACAACAATGTATTTCAAAAGCCGATAAAAAGAAAGGCTGGTAAACTTACGTTTCCAGCCTTTTAAAAAATCATTTTAGATATTAATTATATTGTACTGCAACAACCTCGTATTCAACTTCACCGTTAGGCGTCGTTACTGTCGCAATATCATCGATTTCTTTACCAATAAGTGCACGCGCAATAGGTGAATTCACAGATATTAAGTTTGATTTAATATCCGCTTCATCATCGCCGACTATTTTATAAGTAACTTCTTCATCCGTTTTCGTATTGTAAACGGTGACTGTGGAGCCAAAAATAACCTTGCCGTTATTTGGCACTTTAGTTACATCAATAATCTGCGCATTAGAAAGCTTGGATTCAATTTCCTGAATACGGCCTTCACAAAAGCCTTGCTGTTCACGCGCTGCATGATATTCCGCATTTTCTTTTAAATCGCCGTGCTCACGAGCATCAGCAATAGCTTCAACGATGCGCGGACGCTCAACCGTTTTTAAACGTTTAAGCTCGTCACGTAATAATTGCGCGCCATGTTCCGTCATTGGAATCTGGTTCATATTAACGATACCCTTTTATGTAATTCTTGTACCGAACTCACCCGAGCCCGATCATCCGCTGTATTTGCTTTAACTGTCGCAAACGCAGCATTTAATGTTGTGGTGTAAATAACTTTATTCAATAGTGCTTCACGGCGAATATAGACCGAGTCTTCAATCGCCTGACGGCCTTCTACTGTATTTATAATATAGCAATATTCGCCGTTTTTAATCGCATCAACAATATTTGGACGGCCTTCTTGCAGTTTATTTACAATACTGCAGTCAATACCTTCTTCACCAAGCATTTTAGCTGTACCGCGCGTTGCTTCTAAACTGAAGCCTAACGCCAATAAACCGCGGGCTAGGTCCATCAAACGTTGTTTGTCACTGTCTTTTACAGAAATGAGTGCTTTGCCTTTTTTAGCCAGCGCTTCGCCAGCACCCAGGTTAGCTTTAGCATAAGCTTCTTCAAAGCTTTCACCTACGCCCATAACTTCGCCGGTTGAGCGCATTTCAGGTCCGCGAATAGGATCCACGCCCTGGAATTTAGCAAAAGGAATAACCACTTCTTTCACCGAGTAATACGGTGGAATAATTTCTTTTACATAGCCCTGCTCTTGCAGTGACTGACCAACCATTACTCGCGCTGCCACTTTGGCTAACGGCACACCTGTCGCTTTAGAAACAAAAGGTACGGTTCGCGCAGCTCTAGGGTTTACCTCAATAAGATAAATTTCATCATCTTTAACCGCAAACTGAGCGTTCATCAAGCCATTCACATTCAATTCAAAAGCTAAATTACGCATTTGTTCACGTAATTGAGCCTGAATAATGTCACTCAATGAATATGGAGGCAATGAACACGCTGAGTCCCCCGAATGTACACCGGCTTCCTCTATATGCTGCATAATGCCGCCAATTAGCACGTCGGTACCATCGCAAATAGCATCAACGTCAACTTCTATCGCGTTATCAAGGAAACGATCCAGTAGTACCGGCGCATCATTTGACACTTTGACCGCGTCAGTCAGATAACGTTGCAAATCCACTTCGTCATAGACAATTTCCATTGCCCTTCCACCCAGAACATAGGATGGACGAACGACTAACGGATAACCGATACGTTTAGCCTCAGTTAGTGCTTCGTTGAAGCCTGTAACTGTTGAGTTCTCGGGTTGTTTTAACCCCAGACGACGTACGGCCGTCTGAAAACGCGCCCGGTCTTCTGCTCTATCAATCGCGTCAGGTGAAGTACCGATAATTGGCACGCCATTAGCCTCAAGCTCACGCGCCAGCTTCAGCGGAGTCTGACCACCATATTGAACAATAACCCCTTTAGGCTTTTCAATACGGACAATTTCAAGAACATCCTCGAGTGTAATAGACTCAAAGTAAAGACGATCTGAAGTGTCGTAATCGGTAGATACTGTTTCCGGGTTACAGTTGACCATAATGGTTTCATAACCGTCTTCGCGCAGCGCCAGCGACGCATGTACACAGCAATAGTCGAACTCAATGCCCTGCCCGATACGATTAGGTCCGCCACCAATAACCATGATTTTTTCTTTGTCGGACGGAGCCGCTTCGCATTCTTCATCGTAGCTTGAATACATGTAAGCTGTGCCAGAGGCGAATTCAGCCGCACAGGTATCAACACGTTTGTAAACGGGATGAATGTTATACTTATGGCGCTTTTTACGAACTTCAGCTTCACTCACATGCAGAACGTCGGCTATACGAGAATCAGCAAAACCGCGGCGTTTTAATACCGTAATAACGTCTGCGGTGAGTCCCGCTAAACCGAGTTCATCAATCTCTTTCTCAAGGTTTACAAGCTCTTCAATCTGAATCAGATACCATTCGTCTATGCGTGTCAGCTCAAAGACTTCGCGTACCGTCATTCCTAAGCGGAAGGCGTCGGCGATATACCAAATACGCTCAGCACCCGGTTCTTTTAATTCACGGATGACTTTTGAACGGGCATCTTTAGCTTCTAAGTCCACAATAGGGTCAAAGCCTGAGGCACCAAGCTCCAGACCACGCAGGGCTTTTTGCATCGACTCCTGGAAGTTACGGCCAATAGCCATGACTTCACCGACCGACTTCATTTGCGTGGTCAGCCGGTCATTGCAGTTAGCAAACTTTTCAAAGTTAAAGCGCGGTATTTTGGTGACTACGTAATCTAACGCGGGTTCAAAAGACGCAGGCGTTCTGCCGCCGGTTATCTCGTTATCCAGTTCATCCAGCGTATAACCAACCGCCAGTTTCGCTGCAACCTTAGCAATTGGGAAGCCTGTAGCTTTTGATGCCAGAGCCGATGACCGGGAAACCCGAGGGTTCATTTCAATAATAACCACACGCCCGGTGTCCGGGTTAACGCCAAACTGTACGTTAGAGCCTCCGGTTTCTACACCGATTTCACGCAGAACGGCCATTGCCGCATCACGCATTAGCTGGAATTCTTTATCGGTTAACGTCTGAGCGGGAGCAACAGTTATCGAGTCACCGGTATGAATTCCCATTGGATCGAAGTTTTCAATGGTACAGACAATGATGCAGTTATCGCTTTTATCGCGCACAACTTCCATCTCGTACTCTTTCCAACCCAGCAATGACTCATCAATTAGCAGTTCATTGGTTGGCGAGAGGTCTAAACCCCGTCTACAAATTTCTTCAAACTCTTCGCGGTTATAGGCAATGCCACCGCCACTGCCGCCCATAGTGAAAGACGGTCGTATAATGCAAGGGAAACCCAGTCGGCTTAGCACATCAAAGGCTTCATCCAGACTATGAGCCATTTCTGCATTCGGTGTTTCCAGACCAATCGCTTTCATTGCTTTATCGAAGCGATCACGGTTTTCCGCTTTATCAATCGCATCGGCATTGGCGCCAATCATTTCAACCTTGTAGCGTTCCAGCACACCGTGGCGATCTAAATCCAGCGCACAGTTCAAAGCGGTTTGGCCACCCATGGTCGGTAACACCGCATCTGGACGCTCACGCTCAATAATTTTCTCTACTACTTCCCAGTGAATTGGCTCGATATAAGTTGCATCGGCCATTTCCGGGTCAGTCATAATGGTAGCGGGGTTAGAATTTACCAAAATGACTCGGTAACCTTCCTCGCGCAGCGCTTTGCACGCTTGAGCGCCGGAGTAATCAAACTCACAGGCCTGGCCGATAACAATAGGGCCTGCCCCCAGAATCAGAATGCTTTTAATGTCGGTTCGTTTTGGCATAAAGTCGCTCTATCTGTCCTTTCGCTACGGATGACGGCATCGAATATCATTCGACGAATCAGGCTTTGGCCTGCATCAATTCAATAAATTGGTCAAACAGTTCACTGGCATCGTGCGGCCCCGGACTTGCTTCGGGGTGCCCCTGGAAACTAAAGGCCGGCTTATCTTTACGGCGAATACCCTGCAATGTTCCATCGAACAAAGATACGTGAGTCACTTCCAGATTATCCGGCAACTGTTTCTCATCAACGGCAAAGCCATGGTTCTGACTGGTAATCATCACCCGTTTCGTTTTTACATCTTGTACCGGGTGGTTAGCGCCGTGATGACCAAACTTCATTTTCATGGAGTGCGCGCCACTGGCAATGGCCAGTAACTGATGGCCAAGACAAATACCAAAAATTGGAATGTCTTTATCCAGCAAGGTTTTGATTGCTGTAATCGCATAATCACAAGGCTCAGGGTCGCCCGGACCATTCGATAAGAAAACCCCATCGGGTTTTAATGCTAGTACATCTTCGGCCGACGTTTGAGCCGGTACGACTGTAATTTTACAATTTCGGTCCGCAAGCAAACGCAGAATGTTGTGTTTACAACCGTAATCATAAGCGACTACATGGTATTTATTCTGCTCTGGTTTGGTATGGCCTTCGCCCAGCTGCCAGCTACCGCCCTGCCAGTCATAAGGTTTGTCGCAGCAAACTTCTTTCGCAAGATCCATTCCCTTTAAGCCCGGAAACTTCTGAGCCAGTTCCTGCGCTTTATTTTCATCCAGCTCGCCAACCATAATGCAGCCATTTTGCGCGCCTTTTTCGCGCAAAATGCGAGTTAAACGACGCGTATCAATATCTGCAATACCCACCACATTGTGACGTTGCAAGTAAGCGCTTAGCGTTTCCTCACTACGGAAATTGCTGGCTTTCATTGCCAAATCTCTAATGATAAGTCCTTTCGCCCAAACCTGATCAGACTCTGCGTCTTCAGAGTTAATACCGGTATTGCCTATATGGGGATAAGTGAGAGTAACGATTTGTTCTGTATAAGATGGGTCAGTAAGAATTTCCTGGTAACCTGTCATGGCCGTGTTGAAGACCACTTCGCCGACTGCAGAGCCTTCGGCTCCGATAGCGGTTCCGCGAAACACGGTCCCGTCAGCAAGCACCAGAATCGCTCGTTTAGCGGATTGACTCGCTAGAATACTCAAGGGCAACCTCCGTACATAAAAAAACGGGTAAATCAATAATTTGACTTCCCCGTCTTGCGTCCTGAACCGCGCGTTTTGCCAAATCACGCCGGCCTTCGGACTGATTCAGGCAAATTCCCGCCATTCTACGAAATATTACGAAAATCGTCCAGCAGTATTTATTGCTTGAGCATGCGTTGCAGTATGTCCTGCAAATTTAAGGTGTCCTGCAGGCTATAAAAACCGGGCGCTTGTTCTTCAAGCCATTTGGCGGCACGTAAGGCTCCGTCGGCAAAAGTTTTTCGATTACTGACACGGTGTCCAATCTCAATGCGTTCACCCGCAACCGCCAGAGTGACTTGATGTTCACCGATAATATCTGCTGCCCGCATTACCGAGAAGCCAATACCGTCGTCGCTGCGCAGCCCGTCAGCGCGAATACCGTCGTTAACCTGTTCCCAGTTTTGCTGCCGGCCTTTTGCTGCAGCCTGCCCCAAACTCAGTGCCGTTCCGGACGGGCCATCTTTTTTATCTCGGTGATGCGCCTCAAAAATTTCAATGTCAGCATTGGGCAATGCAGCACTGCTTAAACCAACCAACTGTTCTAGCAAGGCAATCCCGATGCTGGTATTACTGGCGTACAGTACCGGCACTGTCTCGGCCGCCTGAGCCATACGTTCTCTCTGCTCGTCTTTTAGCCCCGTCGTACAAACAACAATAGGTAACTGATATTGTTCAGCAAGCTTCAGGTTTTCAGTGAGCGCTTCAGGCAAAGAGAAATCAATAAGAACATCGACCTGCTCTGGCTGCAGCTCATCGGCACTAATAAAATGAACAGGCTCGCTCTCTGTCGCACTGTCGCCGTAACTGTTGCTGCTTTTTCTGACAATGGCTGCGCCCAGCTTAGCTTGGTTATCGTCCGTCAAAGCCTGAATAACGGCTCTCCCCATTCTGCCCGAGGCTCCAAATACGCCCACATTGATCATTATTTTGACTCCGTCGCTAAATGAGTTTGATCCTGCAACAGGTTTTCACTGCGCGCAACGACTCTGGAAACCATCATATCGCCAGTCACATTGGTCAGGGTTCGGGCCATGTCAATGATGCGATCGATAGCAGCGATAAACGCAATGCCTTCTAAAGGCAACCCAATAACATTCAGAGTAACGGTTAACATTACCAGAGCGGTGCCCGGTACGCCTGCCGTTCCCACCGAAGCCAGCGTCGCTGTTAGCATGATCAAACCGTAATCCATCGACTCTAACGGTATTCCGTAGAGCTGCGCAATAAAAATAGAGGCAACGGCCGGATAAATGCCACCGCAGCCGTCCATATTAATGGTGGCACCTAAAGGTAAAACGAAACTGGCATAATCCTTCGAGACACCCAAACGTTCTGTGACAGCCCGGTGCGCCGCTGGTAATGAGCCAAACGAACTGCACGTGGTAAAGGCGACAATCTGCGCATCAAATACCGCTTTGAAAAACTGCCAGGGACTCATGCCGCCTGCGGTGCGAATTAAACCGCCGTAAACCACCACAATATGGATAAGACAGGCCAAATAAATAACACCCACAAATTTCGCCAGTGGCAGCAAGGTACTAAAACCGTATTCACCAATAACCCAGGACATTAAACCAAGTACACCAATAGGCGTTAACTGCAACACCATACGAGTAATTTCATACATGACTTCAGCGCCCGACTTTATCGTCTTACGCAAAGGCTCGCCTTTGCCTTTTAAACGCTGAATAGCAATACCAACCAAAGCCGCAAAAACAACGATTTGCAGTACATTACCTTCAGTTAACGCTGCGAAAGGATTACTGGGCACAAAATTGAGGAAAACTTGAGCTATACCGGGAATTTGCTTTTCATTTTGCTCTGTTGCAGTCAGCGTGTCTGCAGGGCTCATATCAATTAGACTGGCCAGAGTTAAGCCAATAGCACTGGCAATAATCGCGGTCAGCATAAATAAACCAATGGTTTTAGCACCCAAACGACCTAATTTCTTCCCATCATTCAGATCCGTAATAGCACTAACAATGGCACAGAAAATAAGCGGCGCGACCAGCATCTTAATGGCTTTTATAAACAAATCGCCAAGAGGCTTAAGCGCAACACCAACCTCAGGAGCCAGCCCACCTATTAGCATACCTAATACAAAGGCACCTAAAACACGTTGCCAAAATGGAATTGCAAACCACGCTTTAAACATAATTCCCCAGCCGCTTTATAAAAAATGGGAGCTAGGGTAAAACGTTAAAGAGAAGGTCAAAAAGAATAAATTGAACTAGGTTATAACCTTTTGAAAGGCAGAGGGAACGGAGTCATTCCCTCTGTTACTTTATGTGCCTGAATTACCCACCGATGGCGGACGTTGACAATCTGGTGTATTCCCCGCGGCACGAGCCGCAGAGTAACGCTCTTGTAACGACGGGATCAGCGCTTCAAGGTCTTTAATACGAGTTTGGGGATTCGGGTGAGTCGACAACAACTCAGGCGGCGATTTACCGTCTGAAGCCGATTGCATATTGCGCCACAACTCAGGAGCCTCTTCCAGTTTGAATCCAGCGTCGGCCATATATTCCATACCCAGTTCATCCGATTCTGATTCATGGGTACGTGAATAAGGCAGCAGGATACCAACCTGAGCCCCTACACCTAAAGCGGCCATTAATAGGCCGGCTTTATCGTTATCCAATTGAGTACTGGCAAGAATGCCACCGAGCTGCAAACCTAGCCCGACCATCATGTTGCTAGAGATGCGTTCATTACTGTGCTCAGCAATAACGTGGCCAATTTCGTGCCCAATAACTGCCGCAAGCTGATGCTGGTTTTCGGCAACCTCTATCAGGCCGTCGTATACGCCAATATAACCACCCGGTAGAGCAAAAGCATTGACAGCGGGCTCTGCAAAAACAGTCACTTGCCAGTCCATTTCACTGTAGTTTCCTGGCAAGTTTTCAACTAATGCATCGCTGACACAACGCACGTAAGCATTGACCTCAGCATCGTCATTAATTTTTTTCTTTTCGCGCATTTCCTCGTAGGAGGCAGCCCCCATTTTATTCAATTCGCTACTTGAATAAAGTTGCAACTGCGAGCGCCCCGTCGGAGATTTAGCACAACTGGCCAGTGCGACCAACATGCAGGCGCTTAACGTCACCGTCTTCCAATTCATTGACTGCCTCCGGTCTTTTTTATCATGCACTTATCCAGTGATAGACAATTTAGCTACGTAAGTCATCAAAGAATTGTTTCACGCCGTCGAAAAAACCTTTTTCTTTGGGTCTGAATTTGGCAGCTTCATCGCCGGTACCCATTGAATTTTCGAGCTCTTCCAACATGTCACGTTGCTTAGATGACAGGTTCACCGGAGTTTCAATCACCACTTTGCAAATCAGGTCGCCGACTTCACCAGTGCGAACCGACTTAACGCCTTTACCACGTAACCGGAAGTGTTTACCCGTCTGTGTCTCTTTAGGTACTTTCAGTTTGACTTTACCTTCCAGGGTTGGCACCTCAATGTCACCACCAAGAGCCGCTTTAGTGAAGCTTACAGGTACTTCACAGAAGAGGTTATTGCCGTCGCGGGCAAAAATAGGGTGCTCTCGTACATGAACCTGAACGTATAAGTCACCTGCCGGCGCGCCGTGCTCACCCGCTTCGCCTTCATTCGCTAAACGAATGCGGTCACCTGTATCGACACCGGCCGGAATCTTAACCGATAAAGTTTTAGTCTCTTCTTTACGGCCATGTCCATGGCATGTGCGGCAAGGATCTTTAATAATCGTACCCGTTCCGCGGCATTGAGGACAGGTTTGCTGTACAGCAAAAAAGCCTTGGCGCATTTGGATTTGACCTGCGCCATGACAATGGCCACAGGTTTGCGGCTTACTGCCTTTTTTCGCACCACTACCATTACAGTCGCGACACTCAACCAGAGTGGGAATTTCAAGCTCAACGGTTTTACCACGAACCGCTTCTTCCAGCGACATATCCAAGTTGTAACGCAAATCAGCACCACGCTGGGCACGAGCTTGCTGACGTCTGCCGCCGCCAAAAATATCGCCGAAGACATCACCAAAGATATCAGCAAAATCAGCACCGCCCCCGCCGAATCCGCCTGCACCATGGCCAGCTCCGCCCTGGCGTGCCTGTTCGAAAGCTTCGTGCCCATATTGATCATACATCTGGCGTTTCTGAGGATCAGAAAGGACTTCGTACGCTTGCTTAATTTCTTTAAACTTAATTTCCATTTCTTTATCACCCTCGGTTCTGTCGGGGTGATACTTCATCGCCATACGTTTGTAGGCTTTTTTAATGTCACGTTCATTGGCGTCTTTCGATACGCCCAGAACCTGGTAAAAATCTTGCGTCGCCATAATTTCTTCGTCTTCTATCTGTGCTGTTTATCAGCCTGATACAAATACACGGGCATTACCTTGCGGCAACACCCGTGTGCTTTTGCGAAGTTGCCTTAATGCTTACTTCTTATCGTCGCCTTTGACTTCTTCAAATTCAGCATCAACGACATCATCATCTGCTTTGGAAGACTGCTGTTCACCGCCAGCTGCGCCTTCAGCACCTTGCTGTGCCTGTTGCTGCTGAGCAGCTTCCATCAGCTTTTGTGATGCTTCCATCAACGCCTGAGATTTCGTATCAATGGCTTCTTTGTCACCATCTTTAGACGCTTGCTCAAGTTCTTCACAAGCTTTCTCAATAGCGTCTTTGTCTTCCTGAGACAAGGCGTCGCCAACTTCCTTCAACTGGTTACGGGTTGCATGAACCAAACCGTCTGCCTGGTTGCGTGCCTGCACCATTTCTTCAAACTTCTTATCTTCCTCAGCGTGTGCTTCGGCATCTTTAACCATTTTATCAACTTCAGATTCATCCAGACCAGAAGATGCTTTAATGGTGATTTTCTGTTCTTTACCTGTGTCTTTATCTTTGGCTGACACGTGCAGGATACCGTCCGCATCGATGTCAAAAGTCACTTCAATTTGTGGTACACCACGCGCCGCTGCACGAATACCTTCAAGGTTAAACTGACCCAGCGATTTGTTATCCCCAGCGCGCTTACGCTCACCCTGGATAACATGGATAGTTACTGCAGACTGGTTGTCTTCAGCCGTTGAGAAAGTTTGCGATTCTTTAGTCGGAATCGTCGTGTTTTTCTCAATCAGTTTCGTCATTACGCCGCCCATGGTTTCGATACCCAGCGACAACGGGCATACGTCCAGCAGCAGTACGTCTTTAACGTCGCCCTGCAGTACACCAGCCTGAACCGCAGCACCAACGGCAACCGCTTCATCAGGGTTAACGTCGCGGCGTGGTTCTTTACCAAAGAAGTCAGTTACGGCAGCCTGTACTTTCGGCATACGAGTCTGACCACCCACCATGATAATGTCCTGAATGTCACTGACAGACAGATCAGCATCCGCTAACGCCTGTTTCAGTGGCTCAAGCGATTTCTTAATCAGGTCTTCAACCAGTGACTCAAGTTTCGCACGGGTCACTTTAATTGCCATGTGCTTAGGACCGGTGTTATCTGCCGTAATGTATGGCAGGTTCACTTCGGTTTGCTGCGCAGATGATAATTCTATTTTCGCTTTCTCTGCCGCTTCTTTTAAGCGCTGCATAGCCAGTGGATCTTTACGCAAGTCAATGCCCTGGTCTTTTTCAAACTGCTCAACCAAGTAATTAATTAAGCGGTTATCAAAGTCCTCACCGCCTAAGTGCGTATCACCGTTAGTCGCCAGTACTTCAAAGGTGTGCTCGCCCTCAACTTCATCAATTTCGATAATAGAGATATCGAACGTACCACCACCTAGGTCATACACGGCAATGACGTTGTCGCCGGACTTCTTGTCCATACCGTACGCCAGCGCAGCTGCTGTTGGTTCGTTAATAATACGTTTAACATTAAGGCCTGCGATTTTGCCCGCGTCTTTGGTTGCCTGACGCTGAGCATCGTTAAAGTATGCCGGTACAGTAATTACCGCATCCGTGACTTCTTCGCCCAGAAACTCTTCGGCGGTCTTTTTCATTTTTTTCAGAACTTCAGCAGAAATTTGCGGCGGTGCTTTTTTATCACCGTCAATTTCTACCCACGCATCACCGTTGTCAGCCTTAACAATGTTGTAAGGCATAATGCCGATGTCACGCTGTACTTCATCATCCTGAAAGCGACGCCCGATAAGGCGCTTAATTGCAAATAAAGTTTTATTTGGGTTAGTTACTGCCTGGCGTTTTGCCGGCGAACCCACCAAAATTTCACCATCATCAGTGAATGCAACTACTGACGGAGTTGTGCGGTCGCCTTCGCCGTTTTCAATAACGCGAGCTTTGCCACCATCCAGTACAGCAACACAAGAGTTTGTCGTACCTAAATCTATACCAATTGTTTTACCCATGATTCGTCTCCAACTTCTGATTCATGTAATTTGTTTCGTTACCCCTTATCTGGGGTGCCTATGTTCGAATTTCAATACCCAACACAGGGATAATTTTCGATTTTATTACGCCTTTGTATCCACACCCGAGTTCGAGTTACGCGCAACCATCACCATCGCTGGGCGCAACAAACGCCCGTTCAGCTCATAGCCTTTTTGCATTACTGCAATAATAGTGTTGTTCGGATGCTCATCAGATTCCTGCATTGACATGGCCTGGTGTTGATCCGGATTAAACGCTTCGCCCTCTTCACCAACGGCTTGAACACCAAACTTCTCCAGCGTTGAGGTTAAGCTTTTGTAGGTAAGCTCAATTCCCTCAACAAAGTTTTTGTTCGTTTCGTCTTCTTTGTCAGCCAGCTGTAAAGCGCGTTCAAGGTTATCTACCGAAGTCAGTATCTCGTTAGCGAACTTCTCCAGCGCAAACTTATGCGCCTTTTCAACATCCTGACTGGCCCGGCGACGCACGTTTTCCATTTCAGCCTGAGTGCGCAGTACCGAGTCGCGTTGATCATTCGCCTTCGCCTCTGCTTTACTTAAAGCCAGCTCAAGTTCCGCAATGCGATCCGTTTGCTCTGATGACTGTCCCGCAGTTTCAGCTTCATCGGCTGCGACGTCCTGCTGCAAAGCTTCTTCCGCCGCCTGCGCGGCTTCCTGTTCAGCTTTCTGCTGCTCTACGGTCGGCTCAGCAGCCGCTTCATTTTTTTGTTTCGAATCGTTTTTATCGGTCATAAGTGACTCTCTTTAACCAGTTTAAAATTAAGGTTGCAGAATTAATGGGGGCAAGTTTTTTTCTTTCAAGGGGATTTCTCTTACTTGATAAATTTTCTTGCTCATCGTAGCGTAAGCACACGAACGCACAAGGATTCCGTTAATGAGCGCTTTTACAAAGATTGGGTTACTCGGCAAAGCTGATGATCGTGGGACCCAGTTAACTTTAGAAACGATTGCCACGGCTTTAATTCATCGTGGTTTTGTTCTGTGTCTGGAAGCACGCACGGCGGAGCAATTAAACTTGCCGGAAGAAATCGAGACACTAAGCCTGCAGGACTTAGGCGAATGGGCCGAAATTGCTGTTGTCGTCGGCGGTGACGGCAACATGCTCGGTGCTGCCCGCGCCTTATGTGAGTACGATATCGGTGTTATCGGCGTCAATCGCGGTAATTTGGGGTTTTTAACCGATTTAGATCCCGACGAAGTCATGACGCCTTTGTTGTCGGTACTCAATGGAGACTACCACGTAGAGGAACGTTTCCTGCTCTCCGCCGAAGTCATTAACAACGGCAGTTCATCGGGTACCGGCAGAGCAATTAATGAAATTGTCCTGCACTCCGACAAAGTTGCGCACATGATAGAGTTTGAACTCTATGTGAACGACCATTTTGTCTTTAGTCAACGCTCTGATGGTTTAATTTGCGCCACCCCAACCGGCTCAACCGCCTATTCACTATCCGGTGGCGGCCCCATTCTGCATCCTGGCCTGGACGCAATGACTCTGGTGACTATGTTTCCTCATACCTTAAGCAGTCGACCAATTGTCGTCGATGGCAACAGTGAAGTCAGGTTAAAGGCTGCTTTAGACAATGACTTACTGCAAATTAGTTGCGACGGTCATGTTCGGATGACAGTTCACCCAGGCGATGATGTCATTATCAAAAAGTACCCGAAAGCCTTACGTATGATTCACCCTATTGACCACAACTACTATCACGTATTACGTAATAAACTCGGTTGGGGTAGCCGACTTTTTTAAGCGGGATACTTGCATTTCGACTCAGCTACTGTATAAATACTGTATAACCTGTATATATCAACAGTATTGGAGCGAAGGCTATGTTATCCCAATTAACTATTCGCAACTTTGCAGTCGTTAAATCGTTAGACATTGAATTTCACAGCGGCATGACCGCTATCACCGGCGAAACTGGTGCCGGTAAATCTATAGCTCTGGATGCCCTGAGCCTTTGCCTGGGGAGCCGGGCCGACGCTAACTGGGTTCGCCCGGGTCAGGAAAAAGCCGAAATTACAGCCGTTTTCGCGTTGGAAGATGCCAGCCCCGCTCACCAGTGGTTAGCTGATAATGAGTTTGACGCTGATGATGACTGCGTTTTACGTCGTGTTATTCAGCGCGACGGACGCTCCAAAGCATGGATTAACGGGACACCGGTTCCTGTCAGTCAACAAAAATCTCTGGCACCACTATTAGTCAACATTCATGGTCAACACGAACATCAACTGTTGTTAAAGGACGAGCATCAATTAACGCTACTCGACAGCTACGCCCGCCATCAGCACTTGTTAGACAAAGTCCAACAAGACTATAAAAACTGGGCTTCAGTTGAGAAGCAATACCAAAGCTACCAGCAACAAAAAGAAGAACTGGAAGCCCAGCGTCAGTTACTTGAATATCAGGTTAATGAGCTGAATGAGTTTGCGCTGGAAGATGGCGAATTCGACGAGCTGGAGCAAAAACACAAGCGCTTAAGTAACAGCAAGGTTTTACTCGAAGCCGGTGTGTTTGCCTTAAACGCTCTTTACGAAGGAGAACACAATAACGCATCCAGTCTGGTTCAGTCAGCCAGCCAGCGCTTAGCTGAAGCTGAGGAGATGGACACCGCACTTTCTCCTGTTACCCAGTTATTGCAACAGGCAAAAGTACACATTGAAGAAGCGGCACTTGAGTTACGCCAGTATCAGGACGATTTAGAACTCGACCCGGGCGAACTTCAGATTATAGAAGACCGTTTAAGCGCCGCTATTCATTTAGCGAAGAAGCACCAGATACCCGGTTCAGAACTGAGCCAGCAACACAAAAAGTTAATAGACGAACTTGATAATCTAGAGCAAGCGGGCGAACAAGCCGAGAAACTTGACGAAGACCGGCAGCAGGCTCGAAAAGTCTACCGCGAGAGTGCTCTTAAGCTTTCGGCGAGCCGCGAACAGGCAGCTGCGGAGTTAAGTCAGCAAATAAGCAGCTCGATGCAAGAGTTGAATATGCCACATGGCCGTTTTGTTATTCAGGTTGAGCATGACACCAGCGCCCGGGCTACGCGACTGGGTACCGATGAAGTCGAGTTCCTGGTAACAACCAACCCCGGACAACCCATACAGGCACTGAATAAAGTCGCTTCTGGGGGTGAACTTTCGCGAATTAGCCTTGCCATACAGGTGATGACAGCGACACAGAAAACGGTTCCTACCATGATGTTTGATGAGGTTGATGTTGGCGTCAGTGGCCCTACGGCATCAATAGTGGGGTCTATGCTTCAGGCTTTGGGGAAGACCTCTCAGGTTATTTGTGTTACACACTTACCACAAGTCGCGGCTAAAGCTCATCAGCAATTACAAGTGAGTAAGTCAACTGATGGGGCCGAAACTGAAACCTCGGTAGTTGCGTTATCTAAAGAACAGAGGGTTATCGAACTGGCGCGCTTATTGGGTGGCGACAAAGTTACCGACATGGCAAAAGCAAACGCGAGAGAGTTACTCGCCAGTTAAATTCGTTCTATACTGGCGTTCGGGTAAGTCATTGTTTATCATCGACGCCAATACAATCAATTGAGATTAATTTTAATAGGTATTTCATGTCAAGATTTGGAGTTTTTCTAGTTGCCGTTATAACCTTAAATGGCTGTTCTCTTCTCGATAAAATGGTATATCGCATTGATATTCCTCAGGGGAATTATCTTGAGCAGGACGATGTCGACAAATTGCGGGTGGGAATGACTGAAGAGCAAGTTGTCTTTGTGCTGGGAACTCCTGTTGCGCAGAACAGT
The DNA here is from genome assembly GCF_034422975.1 of Idiomarina sp. PL1-037. Lineage (NCBI taxonomy): Bacteria > Pseudomonadati > Pseudomonadota > Gammaproteobacteria > Alteromonadales > Idiomarinaceae > Idiomarina > Idiomarina sp. PL1-037. Next base: position 1,090,819 of record NZ_CP139873.1, on the reverse strand, counting down.
TTTGACTCTGACCGCTGGGTATATCTTTATAAAATGGATCCCAATTCAGGTAAAGATTACCGCAAAGAGTTGATGTTAACCTTCAATAACGAGCGTTTACAGGATTTTAAAGGCGACTTTGATAAACCCGAAGACTTTAACCAGGCTCTGGATCAGTAACTCGCCTCGAAATCGACATCAAGGAGAATTATGGCGAACTCTTCACTTAACGATGAGGTCGTCCGTGTTGTCCGAAGTTCTGAAGACAAACGAGACTATCAGCACCTGACATTAGGGAACCAATTAAAGGTGTTATTGGTTCACTCCCCTGATAGCCAGAAAGCCGCGGCGTCTGTCGCGGTAAATGCCGGCCATTTTGATGATCCTGAACATACTCAGGGGTTGGCTCATTTTTTAGAGCACATGTTATTTTTAGGCAGCCAAACGTTTCCTGAACCCTCCGCTTTTGGACATTTCTTAAATTTGCAAGGTGGTCAGCACAACGCCTGGACCGGCACTGAATTTACGAACTATCACTTTGACTGCAATGCTAATGCACTACCGCAGGCGCTGGAATATTTTTCCGCTGTGCTGAAGTCCCCTTTGCTCTCAGAGAGTTGGATAGACAAAGAAATAAGTTCTATAGAGTCTGAGTTTCGCCTGAAACAGAATGATGAACTCAGACGTTTGTATCAGGTTCATAAGGTTACCGCGAACTCAAAGCACCCTTTCAGTCAGTTCTCTGTTGGCAACCTTAATACCCTAAAACACGATGAGCACGGCACCTTAAAAAGCAAGTTGCAGCGTTTTTTTAACGAGCATTACGTGGCGCAAAGGATGCGTCTGGTCATCGCCGGTCCTCAGTCTCTTTCTGAGCTCAAACAATTAGCCCACCGCTACTTTGCTGATATTAAACAACAACGCATTGGCAAGGCGTCTATCAACGTTCCTCTTTATCGTCAGGAACAAAAAGGCGTGTGGATAACAGTTAAACCCGTCAAGGCAGCTTACCGTCTTATTTTGACATTACCGTTACCAAGTATCGACGCAGACTACCCGCATAAAACCACCAGCTTTATCGCGCATTTATTGGGCTACGAAGGTCCCGGAAGTTTATTCAGCGCTTTGCGTTCGAAAGGTTGGGTCAACTCACTCTCGGCGGGTGGAGGTATTAGTGGTAGTAATTTCAAAGACTTTAATATTAATATCCAGCTTACTGAGGCAGGGCGCCGCCAGGTTGAACCGGTTGTTCAGTGGGTTTTTGCCTATATCAGAAAAATTGAAGCTGACGGGATTGAAGACTGGCGCTACAAAGAGCGCCGCATTACCACAGAAATGAGTTTTCTGTATCAAGAGCCGACTCCGGTCGGAGAACTGGCTAATCAGCTCGCTGTAAACGCTTTTCACTATAGTCCAGAAGACACACTCTACGGTGATTATCGTATGGATGGGTTGAATCACTCGTATGCAGCAAAAATCTTGCAGCAGATGACCGCCGAGAACGCGCGCATCACTTTAATCGCTCCTGATGTCCGTACGACTGAAATCGCGCCGATTTATCATACGGAATATGGCTTAAGTCCTATCAGCAAAGAACAGTTTCAGTTGTTTTTATCAACACCAGATGACTTCAACTGCCAGCTACCCAAGCCCAACCGTTTTCTCAACTCCCGCTTTAAACCATTGCCTCTGGAGGCTGGAGGCTCTCTGCCAACACGATTAGAAGACAGCGCACAGTTACAATTATGGCACCTGCAGGATCGCGATTTTCGAGTGCCCAAAGGGCACATTTACTTGTCCTTAAGATTACCCGCGGTAACCAGTTCAGCTTTTCACTTCGCTATCGCCAGATTATGGTCTGAGCTTATGATAGATGCGTTAAATGATGACTTATATGACGCCGAAGTCGCTGGCTTACATTTTAATATTTACCCAACTCAAAACGGTATCACAATACATACAACCGGACTTTCTGCCGGGCAAATTCCATTAATGCAACATCTTATCCGGCGAGCTTTGAAAACTCGTTTTGCGAGACGCCGCTGGCAGGATCTGAAACAAAGCTTACTAAGTAACTGGCATTCAGCTCATCAGAGCCAACCACTGAACAAGCTTTTTGCTGAACTGAACCAACAACTGCAGTCTGGCTTATTTCGGCTTAGCGATTTAGCCTATGAACTCGAGAAAATCTCTTTCCGCCAGTTTACTGTAGAAATAGCTAAGCTTTTCTCCCCGGTGCACGTTACTGCATTAGCTCACGGTGACTGGCAAAAAAGCGAGGCCCTGGAACTGGGACAGCTTATTAAAAAGAGTCTCCCTGACCAACGCAGCGTTCCCAACAAAAGGCTTCCGGTTAAACGTGTCCGTGATTTTTGTTCGCAGCAATTAATTGTTCCTGCTGAACATTCAGACATCGCTATTTTGCTTTATTTTCAGGGCGAAGATGATACTTCAACAGAGCAAATCAGTTTTATGCTCTTGCAGCAGTTAATTCATCAACCTATATTCCAGGCGTTAAGAACCGAACAACAACTGGGTTATGCCGCCGGGAGCCAGTACTTTTCGGTAAAGCGTTTGCCCGGGATCTTATTCTTTTTACAGTCACATGAGTTTGATGCTGAAAAACTTTATCAAGCAATACATGACGTGATTAAAGTGCAAGTGGCGGAGCTTGAGGATCTGACACTGAAGGAATGGCATCACGCTAAATCGGTACTTAAACAGCAGATTAAGACGGTTGATCGTAACTTAAGGGTTCGCAGCCAGCGGCTCTGGGGTGCTATTCAGCTCGCCGATACAGGGTTTAATCGCCAGCAAGAACTCCTCAGTGCCCTGGAACATTGCCAACTCACCGACTGGCTGGAACGAATAAAACAGCGTTTAGGTGATAAATCGCAAGCGCTAAGGCTTCAAACCGAAACACTGACTGAATCGAATAGTCTTTGACAGTCAGTGCTTCTCTCGTTATCTTAACGCTATACTAACAATAAAGAGCTGCTGAAGTAGCCATTCAATAGGTTTTTCGTGAATTTTACATTGCCTATCAGGACATTATGCCCTGCTCTTTTTCTATGTATTTTGTTATTCGGAAGCTTTAGCTTCCATGTTTACGCGCAACACTCCTCCACACAAAATGCTGTGCACCAGTGGACCTTTAATGAGGGCTTACCCAGCAACCATGTAAATGTTATAGCTCAGGGACCACAACGTTTCTTGTGGATAGCGACAGCCAGTGGCTTAACTCGATTTGATGGCAACGAATTCAAAAATATTTTAGCTACACCTGAGGCAAAGAGACATTTACTTTCAGATAATATCGAACATCTGTTTTTCGATACATCGGGTGCGCTATGGCTCGGAACCCGAGACGGCTTGGCAAAACTCCAGCTTAACTCCGAAAATAGGCTTAAAACATTTGAGTTATCGGGACGTCAGTCCGGCAGTGAAACTCGTATAAAACACATTTCGGAAGATGACAAAGGCCGGTTACTGGTTAGTACAGATCGATTCATTTACCGCCACACTCCCGGGACAGAAGATGTTGAACCCTTAAGCCTAAACTATAACGGCGCCCCCATTCAGAACGTAAACTATATGTATCACGGCAAAAACTGGAGCTGGTTAAGTACTGAAAATCAGGGAGTGTTTGCCTGGGACGGTTTTTCCAGTGACGTTTTTGCGGTTAATAAACAAAATCCAATTACAGAAAGGCTACCGGGTAGGCTACTTTATGCTGCGGTTCATTTTCAAAATCAGCTATGGCTTGCAACAGAGCAAGGTTTGATTCTGCTGGACAAAGATTTACGCTTACAACCACTCCCCGAGCATCTTAGCAACCTGGATAAAGTTAATGATATAGCATTAACGCAAGACCGTTCCGCCATTTTACTCAGTACGACAAATGGCCTGTATGAATTACGAAATGAAAAGCTTACCCAACTTCATAACGCGCCCGCAGCCGCAGCTATAGAAATTACCCGGGGCGATGTTTTTTTCTTAACGAATAATCAGGGCGTATTTCAAATTGATACGCCCTTGGCTCCGTCTGTCCTGGCCTCCTCAAATACACAAAAAAGCTCAGCCAGCATAACAATGCCGCAACTGATGCAACAAGTATCAGCAGCAATAGAAGATGACAGCGGTAACTGGTGGTTAGCGACAGACTTAGGGCTAGTATTTTACAATACCGTCAATGAAGAAATCTCGGAGCTTAATCACTACCCCGACGCTCAGTTTGAGATCAGTAAAATGCGTTTATTCGCTAACCAACTTTATATTGTCAATAACTCTGGAGCTCTATATCAGTACGATATTATCAATAGAAACTGGAGTTCACTGGCAACGCCAGTATTGTCGGCAACGCCCGGTAATTTAAATTTAACGACTTTTGACCACTCGCTTTGGCTGCATACTAAAACCGAAGCCATCGAAATAAACGCATTTGGACAAGTCTCTCAGAAAAAAACAATTTCTGTCGATAATGAACGGTTAAACAAACCTCCCTATATAGACTTAAAACAAGTCGGTAACGCCACCTTTATAGCTGACTTTGCGGTTCCGTTCGCGGCTGCTCCGGCAGAGTTACGCTACCGCTACAAATTGAATCACGGCGAAAATAGCTGGCAAACGTTAGAAAAAAGTGGTGCTCCGCTACAACTATCGTCTTTGCCCGCAGGTTCGCATAAATTAGAGGTTCAGGTATCTTACAATGATGACCTCTGGTCCCCATCGACGATAGCTCAGCTTGACGTTGCCGTTCCTTTTTGGAAAACACCTTTTGCATGGGTTTGCTACATACTTATCTGTGCCCTGGGTCTGTTATCGTATTGGCGTTATCTGCGCCAGCGGCAAACCCAAATGCGTCACGACCTTAAGCAGTATCGGCGACAGGCTCAGGGTGTCCTTTCCAGCCGTTACCAATGCTGGGAATGGGACCTCGAATCAGGCGAACTGATACGACAGAATATCTGGGAAAACTGTCCTTCTTTCCCTATTGACGGGAAGCGACTCGGCCTATCTGGTGGTAAGTCGAACGTACACCCGGAAGACTTAAAACGACTGCAAAAAAGCCTTGAAGATCATTTAAATGGTGAGTCTGATTCGTTCGAATGCAGCTACCGGCTCGACAACCAAGGAAATTGGCTGTGGGTGTTAGATAGAGGAAAACTCCAAGTTAACGGTGAACATCGAACCATGTTCGGTACTCTTGGTGATATAAGCAGTCTGATAAGCTCTGAAGAGCGAATTACAATGCTGGCCTCATCTATCACAAATATATCTGATGGAATTTGCATTTATGACCGTTTTTTCAGAAAGCGTGAGGTTAACAACGCATTTGAGAAAATTAGCGGTTTCAGTCGTGAACAGGTTTTAGGCCAGTTACTAACACTTGAGTGTTACCCTGAAAGCTTTGTTAATCAAATAAAAAGAGCCGTCATAAAAGAGGGAACCTGGCGTGGCGAAGTCACCGATATTAAAGCCAACGGTGAAGAGTTCCTGATGGAATTAACTCTTGATGCTGTTCGGGATGATAACAGCGAAATATCACTCATTGTTGCCAGCTTCTCGGATATTACCGAAAGGCGCCACACAGAAAATGAGCTTCGTCGCTTGTCAAACACCGATACTTTAACCGGTCTCCCCAATCGTTCTTACTTTCAAGTCAGTCATTCAAATCTGGTTAGGAAAAAAGTCTCACATACTCTATTGCTCTTTGATTTAGATGACTTTAAGAAAATTAACGACTCCTTAGGTCATGAAGTAGGCGATCAGCTTTTATGTCAGGTTGCCGAGCGACTCATGGACATTGGTCGTCGGCAGGATACTCTTTATCGATTGGGTGGAGACGAGTTTGGTTTGCTCATTGAAGACAGCGTGGACATAAACCTAATTGGTGATTTGGCCAATCAAATTAACCTAAAAGTCGCAGAGCCTTACTTCATTGAGCAGCAGGAAATTGTCATTGGCAGTTCCATTGGCATTGTACTTTACCCTCACGACGGCCGGACGTCGCAGGAGCTTTTGCAGAAAGCCGATATGGCGATGTATCATGCGAAGCAGCGTGGCGGAAACTGCTATCAGTTTTTCAGCCAGTCAATGAACGAAAACGCAGTCAAACGACTTAAATTGGAAAATGAATTAAGGGCGGCTTTAAAATCTCATAATATTCGTGTTTACTATCAGCCGAAAATAGAAATACACTCCGGCCATATTGCCGGACTTGAGGCGCTGGCTCGCATTGAGAACGAAGACGGCTCAATGATTAATCCCGCTGACTTCATTCCTCTGGCCGAAGAAACCGGGCTTATCATTCCCCTCGGCGAAGAAGTTTTGCGCCTGGCATGCCGTGATATGAAGCGCTTTATGGCCTGCCAGGGTTCGCCCAAGAGCATTGCTGTTAATTTATCTGCGCGGCAGTTTATGCAATCCAGTCTGGCCTTACAAATTGAACAAATTTTACGAGAAGAAGAGTTGCACCCTCGACATGTTGAGTTTGAGATAACCGAAGGCATGGTCATGAGCGACCCTGAACGCGCCATTACTATGATGGAAAATCTCTCAGATATGGGCGTAAAACTGGCTCTGGATGACTTTGGTACAGGTTACTCTTCGCTGTCTTATCTTAAGCGCTTTCCAATGAACAGCCTGAAAATTGATAAAGCCTTTGTTGACGACATTACCATCAACGACAAAGACCGCAATATGGTGGCGTCAATTATTGCAATGGCGCATAACCTTGGTTTGAGGGTTGTTGCAGAAGGCGTTGAAACCAAAGCCCAGCTGCAGACATTAAAAAGCCTCAAATGCGAATGCATTCAAGGCTTTTATTTTGCAAGGCCAATGCCGGCTGATGCATTAATTGAGTTTATTGAGCAGCACAACGAAGTTACTGCTCAGGCTTAACCCATTAAGAAAAACTATTGATAAAAACTCCAGCCATTCTCTACCATCTTTTTAAGTAATGGTGCCGGGGTGTATCGTTCACCTCGCTCGGTCGCCAGCTTCTCCAGTTTGTTCACTATGTTTCCAAGCCCCTGGCTGTCCATATAGCGGAAAGGCCCACCAAGGAAAGGGGGGAAACCGATACCAAAAATTGCACCGATATCACCATCACGAGGACTTCGGATAATCTCTTCCTGCAAGCAGTACGCCGCTTCATTCAGCATAGGCAACAGACAAATATCAACGATATCGTCCGCAGATTTACTCTGGCTCGGATCAATATCCAGCAACGAATACACTGAAGTGTCTACCGGTTTGCCCTTCACTCCCTTACCGTATTGATAAAAGCCTTTCTGATTTTTCTTGCCTTTACGATCATCGTCTATCAATTTTTCAAAAGCTTCAGGGGCTTCAAAGCGATCACCCAGTTCCTTCACTAATACCGGAGCCACTTTTGCCGCCACATCAATACCAACCTCATCAAGTAAAGTAATTGGCCCGACCGGGAAACCAAACTTCACCAAAGTTTTATCTAAGTGCTCAATAGGCTCTCCGGCCAGCAGCAGGCGTGCCGCTTCGTTCATGTAGGGCGCAAGAATCCGGTTTACATAGAATCCGGCACCATCTTTCACAACTATTGGAGTTTTGCCCTGCTTCTTAGCCAGAGACACCGTTGTGGCTATGGTCTTATCCGACGTCCCCGGATGGGTAATAATTTCTGCCAACGGCATTTTATCGACCGGAGAAAAATAGTGGAGCCCAATAACCTGCTCCGGACGTTTGGCTTTAGCCGCTATTTGAGTAATAGGCAGTGAGCTCGTATTGGTAGCAAAAATGGTCGACTCGGCGGCGTACTCTTCGACGTCAGCAACCATTTTTTGCTTCAGGTTAAGGTCTTCAAATACCGCTTCAATAACCACATCGGTACGTTCAAAACCGCTATAGTCAAGCGAGCCGCTAAGCATTAGCATGGTCTTTTCAAGCTCTGCACGACGCATATGACGACGCTTCACTTTTTTATCTAGACGCTCGTAACTGTAATGTAACGCATGCCGAATTCCGTCTTCAGCGATGTCCTTGATACGCGCGGGAATGCCTGCTTTAGCCGCCGTAACATAGGCAATGCCACCGCCCATCAATCCACCACCTAAAACGCCAACCCGTTTAACCGTATCGGGTTTAACACCATCGGCACCGGTTTCTTTCTTCATTTCTGTGGTGGCGAAGAAAATCTGGCGCAGCTCATAAGATTCTGGTGTCATCGCCAATTCACCAAAACTGCGGGCTTCTTTGTCTAAACCTGCTTCACGGCCACGTTCAACACCTTCACGCACTGTCTGAATGATTTTATCAATTGCCGGGTAATTGCCCTGAGCTTTCTTCTGCGCCTGCTCGCTGGCCTTTTTAAAGATAATGTCGCGGCCAAACTTGGTCGCTTCCAGCACTTTGCTGATGCCCTTAAGTGGTGGCTTAGTGGCTTTTGGCTTACGTTTTAACGCGTTCTCAACGGCAACATCCAACAATATGCTTTGAGGCACAACCTCAGCAACGAGCCCTGCTTTTTTAGCCTGTTTGGCTCGCAACTCCTTACCAGTCAGGATCATCGTCAGTCCTTGCTGGACACCAACCAGTTCAGGTAGACGCTGAGTACCGCCACTGCCCGGTAACAAGCCTAATTTCACTTCAGGTAAGCCCAGAGCTGTCTTGCTGTTGTCGGTACAAACGCGTACATGACACGCCATCGCCAGTTCCAGTCCACCGCCCAGACAGGCTCCGTTAATAGCCGCAACCACAGGCACATTCAACTGCTCGATGCGATCAAACATAGCCTGCCCTTTTCGCGCCAGACTTTCTGCGTCCACGGCATTTTCACAACCGTCTATCATGTTGATATCAGCACCGGCAATAAAGGAGCCTGGTTTACCACTAATAAAAACCACGCCCTTAACTGAATCATCGCTCTCTAAACGATTCATTAAGCTGCCGACTTCTTCAGCAAATGAGTCTTTTAAGGTGTTCATCGACTCACCAGGGACATCAATCGTAATTACAGCGACGCCGTCGTCCCTAACTTCCATAGTGAATGCTTTATCCTGACTCATTATTCTGTCTCCACAATCATTGCTGCACCCAGGCCACCGGCAGCACAAGCGGTTGTTAAACCGACACCACCACCGCGACGGCGCAATTCATTCAAAGTCTGTGTGATCATTCTGGTACCAGTTGCGGCAAACGGGTGACCATAAGCAATGGAGCCGCCCAGCACGTTAAATTTATCCATGTCGATTTCGCCAATGGCTTTATCACGACCCAGCTTCTCTTGCGCAAACTTGTCACTGGCAAACATTTTCATATTCGCCAATGTTTGCGCTGCAAAAGCCTCGTGCATATCAATAAGGTCTAAATCATTTAAGCTCATACCGGCACGGTCAAGCGCAACCGGAGTTGAATAGGAAGGTCCCATCAGCATGTCTTCTTCCACCTGCAGGGCAGCAAACGCGTAACTGCGCAAGTAACCTAATACCGGCAGACCCAGTTCTTTTGCGCGGCTTTCGGTCATCATCATGACAGCGGAAGCTCCGTCCGTTAATGGTGTACTGTTTGCAGCGGTCACTGAACCATACTTGCGATCGAATACCGGTTTTAATTTTCCCAGCTTTTCTATCTGACTGTCGCCACGGATATTATTATCGCGGCTCAAGTGCTGTTTGTAAGGTTCAGGGTAGGCAGTCATCACTTCATCACTTAACCAGCCAGCTTCCCACGCCGCATGAGCTTTTTGGTGCGATCTTACCGTTAACTCATCTTGATCTTCACGGCTAATGTTATGCGTTTTCGCCATTTGTTCAGCCGTTTGTCCCATACTAAGCCCGGTACTGTATTCAGCCACAGCCGGTGGTACAGGCAATAAGTCTTTAAAGCCTAAACGCTTCAATATTGAAAACCGTTGCCCTAAGGTTTTTGCTTTATTCAAATCGACTAAAGCACGCGCCAGACGTTTACTCACACCGATAGGCAACACCGAAGACGAGTCGGCACCACCGGCGATACCACCACGGATGTGTCCGGCCACCATAGCTTCGGCAATATTTACTGCGGACTGAAAGCTGGTAGCACAGGCGCGTGATACACTGTAAGCGTCGGTACCAACAGGTAGGCTGGTTCCCAACACGATTTCACGGGCGATGTTAGGCGCTTCCGGCATTTGCACAACCTGCCCAAACACCAGTTGCTCAACCCAGTCACCTTCAATACCGGTTTTATTCACTAACTCCTGGACAACCATTTTACCTAAGTCGACTGCCGGTATGCCGTGAAAGTCCGTTGCCTGTTTCGCAAAGGGTGTTCTTATACCTGCCACAAAGGCAATTCTTTCACCATTTACGGTTAGCAAGCGTTGTGCTGCTGTCATAATAAATCCTCAATTCAAAAACCAATACTGGTCTGACCACAAATTATGTTACAAATTCTAGCCCGTAATAGAGCAGATTAAAACCACCGTTTTCGGTAAAGTATGCTGTGTAGATTGAAATTTCGGAACAAAGACAGCATTGTTGCTGTCATTGCTATGCAGTACTGACAGCATAGTCAGTTTTCGCCGATAACGACAGCCTGGAGTAAACATGACCGCGACAGCGTTTCAACAATTACAAACTTACCTGAATCGGCAAGTGCTTGGACAGCCGGACTTCACTCAGAACCTTCTAATTGCCGTACTGGCTGACGGCCATCTGCTAGTAGAAGGCCCTCCTGGTCTGGCTAAAACTCGGGCAGTACAGGCTTTAGCAAAAGGTATTGAAGGCAACTTCCATCGGGTGCAGTTCACTCCCGACTTATTACCTGCCGATTTAACCGGTACCGACATTTTTCGTCCCGAAACCGGACAGTTTGAGTTTCAACAAGGCCCTTTGTTCCATAATTTAATTCTGGCCGATGAAATTAACAGGGCTCCGGCAAAAGTGCAGTCGGCGTTACTGGAGGCTATGGCAGAGCGACAAATTACTGTGGGCCAGCGCAGCTACCCACTTTCTGATCTTTTCATGGTGTTAGCAACACAGAACCCTCTGGAGCAGGAAGGGACCTATCCACTTCCTGAGGCTCAGCTCGACCGCTTTTTATTGCATCTAAAACTCGACTATCCAGATGCCGAAACTGAACAGCAAATTCTGCGGTTAACCCGGGGAGAAGCCTTATCAGGTGACCTCGATATGCCTACGCCGTTAACGCAAAAACAGTTATTTGACGCACGTCACGAAGTTTTGCAATTGTATTTAGATGACGCAGTCGAAAACTATCTGGTGCAGCTTATTATTGCCACCCGTCAGCCGCAGCGCTACGACCAGAGTTTAGCTCAATGGATAGGTTACGGTGCCAGCCCTCGTGCCACTATAGCTGTGGAACGTTGCGCCAGAGCTAAAGCCTGGCTCGATGGTCGTGACTTTGTAACACCTGACGATGTTATTAGTGTTTTCCACAATGCTTTACGGCACCGGATTATTTTAAGTTATCAAGCCGAAGCCGACGGCGTATCACACGATCAGGTTCTTGATACGATACTGAAACTTGTACCGGCACCATAATGTTAAAAGCGGAAGTTGAACAATGGCTTAAGCAGTTGCACTGCGATGGAGTCAGTCCCGGTATTCAGGAGCTTCTCTACTATCGCAGTAAAATTAATGCGTTTGCGCGCCACCATAAAAGCCTGCCGCGCTCAAGCCAGACAGGCCCCCTGCTAAGCAAAAGCCGGGGGCGCGGAATGGAGTTTGATGAAGTACGGCATTACCAGCCTGGTGATGATATCCGCTCCATTGACTGGCGGGTGACCGCGCGAACCGGTAAAGCCCATACCAAACTCTATCGTGAAGAAAAAGAACGCCCGGTATTTATCTGGGTGGACTTATCTCTGACTCAGCTTTTTGGCAGCCAATTTGTATTCAAATCTGTTCAGGCCTGCCATTTAGCCGCGGCACTGGCTTGGCATGCACAACACAAAGGCGACCGTATTGGTGGGCTGATTGGCAACGGCTGGCAACATCAGGAATTAAAACCTATAGCCAGACAAAAAGGCGTTTTACGTTTGTGTCATGCACTTCTGGAGATTCATAAAGACAGCCTGAGCCGCTGGCAAGACAAGCAAAAACAGCAACAAAACACGCTGGATGATAACTTAAAACGCATACGACAACTGGTTAAACCTGGCAGCAGCATTCATGTTATCAGTGATTTCTATAACGCCGGCGAACGCTTTCTGGATGGTTTGCGCGTGCTATCCCAGCATAATTCGGTTCGTTGTTTTGGGCTTTACGACCCTATGGAACATGAATTGCCTCAGGGATACTCGTCTCATCCGCTGGCGATTACCGATGGTCAGCAACAGGTCAGTATAAATCTCGCTGACCAACAACAGAGAAAAACATACCAAAATGCCGCCGAGCTTCGCTGGAGCAGTATTCAGCAAGAATTCAGGAAGCGGAAGTTGTCTTTAACACCAATATCCAGTGCTTTACCATTGGAACAGCAATGGGCAGAGGTAAAATAATGCAGCAACCGTCATTAGATAAGCTTAATGATATTGTCGAGCCGGGGTCGGCGAGTTGGTGGCCGCCGTCATGGCCGGCAATTGCTATTGCCGTTGCGCTACTGGCAGGCATTGCTTTATTTATTTTCTGGTTAGTTCGACGTCGGCAGCAATCGCGCGCGCGTAAAGCGGCTATCAAACAGCTGCAGCAAGACAGAAACATGAGTATCGAAGAGCTTACTATATTGTTGAAACGCACCGCACTGGCATATTACCCCAGAGAGCTCGTTGCGGAAAAACACGGTCGTCAATGGATACGTTTTTTGCTCATTCCTTTGTCAGACAAAGAAAAGTCAACTTATGAACCCTTGCTTAATGAGGCAAATAAGAACTTTTATGGCAGTGCTGATAATAACTTTAATCAACACTACTACGAACTCGCTCGCCTGTGGCTGAGTAAAGATTTAAGCAAGCAACCCGGAGCCGAAGATGTTTGAATTTGCCTGGCCGTGGATGTTTTGCCTACTGCCCTTACCCGCCATTATCTGGAAATGGTTTCCAGCCGTACGTAAAAACAGCTCGGCTATACGCCTTCCCAGCACTTACGGTTTAGTTAGCGGCAGTCAGAATTCTGGTAAACGCTGGCTTTTATTACCGTTGATGAGCTTATGCTGGATCATGCTGGTCGCGGCTGTAGCAAAGCCTCAGTGGCTAGGCGAGCCGCTCGCAATTCGGGCTGAAGGAAGAGAAATTATGCTGGCGGTGGATCTATCCGGCAGTATGGAAATTGCCGACATGCAACTGGAAGGCCGCTCAGTGAATCGTTTAACTATGGTTAAGCACGTTTTGAGCGACTTCATTGAACGCCGCGAAGGTGACAGGCTTGGGCTTATTCTATTTGCTGATACCGCCTATTTACAGACTCCCATGACTTACGACCGCAACACCGTAAAACAGATGCTTAATGAATCTGTACTCGGCTTAGTTGGTGAACGCACCGCAATAGGAGACGCTATTGCTTTGTCGGTGAAACGCTTTCGTGACGACGACGAATCGAACCGGGTACTGGTATTACTAACCGATGGTCAAAACACAGCGGGGAATTTGACTCCGGAGCAGGCACTTGAGCTGGCTCAGGCTTACGATGTGACGATTTACCCTATTGCAGTTGGTGCTGAAGAAGTGGTAGTTGATAGCTTTTTTGGACAGCGGAGAGTTAATCCAAGCCGAGATCTGGACGTGCCGTTAATGCAAAGTATCGCTAAACAAACTGATGGTAAATATTTCCGTGCCCGCAGTACCAATGAGCTCGAAGAAATTTATCAACGCCTGGACAAGCTAGAGCCTATTGCCGGAGACCCTCAGCAACTAAGGCCTCGAGTAAGTTTATTTTACTGGCCATTAGCAATCAGTTTTCTTCTGTTTATTGCGGTAGCCTTGTTACACTATCGCCCATGGGGGAGTCGTTCATGAGCGAGTTTCACTTATTGCGCCCCTGGTGGTTGCTGGCATTAATTCCAGTCGCACTGCTGTATTGGCGTTTACTCTACAGTCAGAAACATCAGGCAGGATGGCATCAATGGCTACCCGGCCACCTGTCAAAAGTATTGGTTAAGTCAGGGTCACAACCCTCTCTCTGGCCAGCCCACCGATTTCTGTTAATTTCAGTTCTGGCAACACTGGCGCTGTGCGGGCCTACCTGGGAACGACTGCCACAACCGGTTTACCAACTCGAATCGGGACAGGTTGTGATTATGGACATGTCGCCATCGATTTTAGCCGACGACATTTCACCCAACCGACTAACCCGAATGAGATACAAAGCCATTGATTTAGTCCGGGCGGGACTTGATGGTGACACGGGTCTTATCGCTTACGCCGACGATGCTTTTATCATTAGTCCCCTGACTGCCGATAACCGTAATTTAATGAACCTCATTCCCTCACTGTCACCCGACATTATGCCGGCGCAAGGCAGCGAACCTCAGTTAGCTCTGGAACTCGCTGACGACTTACTAAAAAATGCCGGCTATCCGCAAGGCGATATATACTGGCTTACCGACGGCATCAGTAGTAGCGAACTCAACCAGCTCAGTCGTTATTTGCGCTCTATTGAGCATCGGGTTTCTATTCTGGCGGTTGGTACTGAAGAAGGTGCCGCAATCCGCGACAACTCGGGCCGTTTATTAAAAGACAACAATCAGGTCATTATTGCCAAAACCTATCCTTCGCGACTATCTGATCTGGCTTCTATTACGGGAGGAGCCTTCTCATCAGTAACCGCCGACAATAGTGATATTGATAAACTGATAAACCAGCCACCACTAACGCGTGAAGGTAAAGACGGTGATGATCAGCAGCAAGGAGACGCATGGCGTGATATGGGCCCTTACGTTGCACTCTTTATCTTGCCTATTATGTTGTTCAGCTGGCGTCGGGGCAATCTGCTAAGCCCTTTGTTAGTCTCTATGTTATTGCCTTTAATCGGCTTCACTCCAAGTGCTCATGCTGAACAGGAGTCCGTCTGGCAGAAACAACTACTGAATCAGGAGCAACGTGCACAACGTTTATATCAGGAAGAAGAATACCAACAAGCGGCTAACCTTAGTGAAACGCCTTTTCGCCAGGGCGCGGCTCTGTACCGCGATGGCAACTATGAAGCTGCCGCCGAGGCTTTCTCTCAGGACGATTCAGCAGAAGCGCAGTACAATTTAGGTAATGCTCTGGCTCAGCAACAGCAATACGATGCGGCAATAAAAGCTTACGACAAGGCGTTAGAACAACGGCCTGACTGGTCACGGGCAGCCGAAAACAAGCAGCTTGTTGAGCAATTACAACAACAGCAGGAGTCCGAAGACTCCGGCGGCTCGGACGAATCCTCCAAGAAGTCAGATTCCGATAGTAACGAATCGGATAAGAATTCTGAGCAAAATGGTGACAGCGAAGAGCAGCAAAGTAGTCAACCCAACAACAATGATGGTCCTCCTAACCCGGATGAGCAGGGCCAGCAAGATGGAGAGTCTGACCCAGAGCAAAAAGAACAGGAGCAGGAGTCATCTCAGGAAGAAATACAAAAGCAGCAGAGCCAGGATCAAGACACCGAAAGCGCAGAAGAATCCAGCGAACAACTTCAACAACAGGTGCGCGAAGGCGACATTGATCCTGAGAAAGCTCAACAATTGGAACAGTGGATGAACCGAGTACCTGATGACCCAAGTATACTGCTACGCAATAAAATGCTTCTGGAGAGCCAGAAACGGCGTCAGCGAAGAGCCTCAGAACCCCAGGGAGAAGATAAAAAATGGTAAGAGTATGGCGGCACATTATCTTATTGATGAGTTTTTTGCTCGTGAGTCAGCTTGCTTACGCTGATGTCTCTGAGGTTACCGCAACGGTCGATCGCAACCCGGTTACGGCCAACGAGTCCTTCGTTTTAACGGTAACCGTTGACGACGATGTGGCTAACGACAGCTTTTCGCCATCTAAATTACTAAAAGACTTTGTTGTGGGCAGAACTTCGGTTAGCCGCCAGACGTCAATGATTAACGGTAAACTGAGCAAACAGACGCGCTTTACAACCGTGCTCATTCCCCAGTCTGCCGGCGACTATAAAATTCCCGAAATTAGCATAGGTGGAGCCTCATCGGATCCTATTTCACTGCAAGTTCTGGAGCCAGGCAACAACCAGGACAATGAGCAGAAAGTCGCTTTCCTTGAAGCTCAGGTGGACAATCAGCAAGTCTATTTACAGCAGCCTATCACCTATGTTGCGCGGCTATTTCTTGCTGCCGACTTAAACAAGGGAAACTTAATACCGCCTGAAGCAGAGAATGCCGACATTCAGCAAATAGGCCGGGATGAAGAAAGTACAGAAATGGTGAATGGCAGGCGCTATAAGGTTTATCAGCGTGTTTATCAAATAACACCAAGCAAGTCCGGTTCTTTAAGTATTACAGGAGCCCGTTTCGATGGTGAAGTTTTCACTCAGGGCCAGCGTTCTATCTTTTCTTCTTTTTCCAATACGCAGCCTGTCAGCACCATTGCTGAAACTATAGAAGTTGAGGTGCAAGCCGTTCCGGATAATTGGCAAGGCCATTGGTTACCCAGCGAGCTTGTCAGTGTTTCTCAGTCTGTTTCGCCTGAACAAGACAGTTATACCGTAGGCGAACCCTTTACGGTTTCTTATATGCTGACCGCGGTTGGTGTGAAACCAGAGCAATTACCGGACATTCAACCCGAATTTCCCGATACGGTAAGAATTTATCCGGATGGCGATGAGACGGATCAGTTTAGCCGTAACGGCGTTATTATTTCGCAAAAAACAATAAGCTTTGCGATCGTTCCTAATCAGCCTGGGCCGTTAAAAATTCCGGCGCTAAGCATCCCCTGGTTTAATACCAAAACAGGCTCACCTGCATCGGCAAAAACCGAAGAGCTTAACTTTTCTGTCGCAATGGGCGACGGCATGCAGTCTATTCCGACGCCAAATGATAATGCCGAAGCTCCTGCTACTGAAGAGCAACCAGAAAATAGTGAGAAGCCGGCTTCAACTGAGGTGAAAACCCAATCAGCTGAATGGAGTATCTGGGTAATAAGCTTACTTGCCCTTGCATTGGTTATTTCGCTCATACTGAACGCCTACCTTCTTTGGCATAAAGGCACAATATCTCAGAGCAGAGTGCCGTCGCGTAAACCGGAAGAAACACCGCGTAACCTCAATAAAGATAAGTTCTGGAGAGAATTCCAACTCGCCTGCCGTAACAATAATGCGCAAGAAGCAAAGGACTCTCTATTAAAGTGGGCAAACCGATATTTTGAGCGTTCCTTTAATAGCTTAACAGAGCTGTCCCAGTACCTTTCGATAGAAGCTTCATGCTCAAGCTTGCAGCAAAGTCTCTACCATCCGGGGGCTACTCCATGGCAAGATGGTAAAGTGCTTTATAAAGAGGTTAGAGCGTCTATAGAGAGTAGGAAAAATAAAGCAACAACCAAAAACGTGCTGCCTAATTTATATGGCAGTGGTTAGTAAAAACTTTCTGTAATAGAAATAAAAAAGGCTCAGACTTCTAACGGTCTGAGCCTTTTTTTTTGATATTAATCGTCTACGGAGTTAATAAACGTTTAATGTCTGCGTCCGCTTTTAAGTTATTAATAAAGGCCTGTAACATAACCTGAGCCTGACGGTTCTTCATCTGACTCGTTAACTCGTCAAGTTGGCTGTCATCAGCATTTCCCGGAGAAACGTCGGTCAACGCGACAACAGCAGCATCGCCATTTGGCAAGGCAACCGTATTAAACACACTCTCATCGCTGGCTGAAGGAGACATAGAGAATAACTCACGTACGATGGTCCTTGGATACTCAGCGTTGTTACGCTGTATGCTATCGACCCAAACAATTTCATCGCTCACTTCTTTGCCCTCTTTCCAGGCTTGCATCCATTCATTCGCCTGGTCAAGCGCCAATTTCTGGGCTTTCTCTACACGCAGTTCGGACACGATGTTTTCTCGAACCTCATCCAGTTCTTTTACTCGTACTGGCTGATGCTCAGTTACACGTACTACCAAGGACCGATCATCCGAAGTTTCAATAATATCGCTGTTCAACTTCTCTTTAATTAGCTGTTCTGAGAATAAGTTGTTGAGAATAACATCGTCACTCAAGGGAGTTGGGGCTCTGTCTCGAGTGAACAGATCGGAACGACGTACAGTAGCTCCAATTTCCTCAGCCGCAGGTTCTAAAGTGTCAGGTTGCTCAAAACTAATTTCCGCTAGTTTTTGTTGCTTTTCAAAATAGCGGTCTTCCGCTTTTTCGGTCAACAGTTGCTGACGCACTTCGTCTTCTACTTCGCTAAATGGTGTCACTGAACCTTCGCGTAAATCGGTCAGTTTAATAATGTGATAACCAAAACTGGTTTCCACAATACCGGATAAGTCGCCAACACTCTCTAATTCAAAAGCTGCGGCATCAAAGTCTTCATCCATCATACCGGCTTCTATCCAGCCCAGGTCGCCGCCCTGTTCAGCTGAAAAGGTGTCATCTGAGTAAGTTTGCGCGACCTCTGGAAAGTCAGCACCTTGTTCAAGTTCAACAAGCGCTTCTTCGGCTTTTTCTTTGGCGTTATCAGTATCGAACTCGACCAAAATATGAGACATCCGACGCTCTTCTTCTGTCGAATACTGCTGTTGACGTTCATCATAATATTGAAGTACTTCTTCGTCTGAAATCTCGACTTCCGATTCAACAGCCGCTAGCGAAAGCTCAACATAAGCAACGCTAAGCTTTTCCTGAGTCCGGAACATATCTTGATTTTGCTGATAGAAGTTTTCAATATCTTGCTCAGAAATCTCTACCTGCTCTTCGAAGTTCTCATTATTAGCGACCAGAAAGCCACCTGAACGTGACTGGCTTTGTAAGCGCATAAGAGCAATAGCTTCAGGTTCAAGCACGAATGCAGTCGCAGACAGTCCTCGTAGCAACTGATTTCGGGTCATGTCCTGCTGCATGACATTTGCGAAAGCCTCGGGGCTGTAACCCGCATTACGTAACGCCATTAAGTAGACATCGTTATCAAATTGCCCTGCTGTGCGAAATTGAGGAATATCACGGATTGCAGATTTTACTTGCTCAGGACTCACTCTCATTCCGTTATCTTCAGCGTATTGCACTAAAAGCTCTTGTTCGATGAGTTGCTCTAATACTCCACTGCGTAAATTACGCATGTAATCTGGATCGGACGTAATAGCAGAAAACATATCGCCAAACTGCTCTTGCAAGCGGCTGCGCTCGTTTTCATAAGCACGATCGTAGTCACTACGAGGAATTTCTTCTCCATTAACTTTTGCGACAGCATCTTCTGTGTCACCAGTGATATAACCACCAACACCTGCTAATGCAAAAGTTAGAATGATTAACACAAGAATGGCCTTAGCAGTGTAACTCTGCGAGCCTTCCCGAATTCGCTCTAACATAATAAGGCTTTCCTTATTTAACCTAAATAAACGACGTCACATTATAAGGTGATTCGTCTTAAAACTCACCATTCATACAAAAAAATAACCCGAGGCTTTATAAACCTCGGGCTACTATTATTATTCTTTAAAAAAAGCGCTAATGCGCTTTTATTAATTTACTGCGTCTTTCAGTGCTTTACCTGCTTTAAAAGAAGGAACTTTAGCAGCAGCGATCTGAATAGTCTCACCCGTTTGAGGGTTACGACCAGTACGAGCAGAACGCTCACGCACGCTAAACGTACCGAAGCCAACTAATGCGACTTGGTCATCTTGTTTTAGAGCATCAGTTACTGCATCGATCATAGAGTCCAGAGCACGACCAGCAGCAGCCTTAGAAATATCTGCACCTGCCGCGATTTTGTCAATAAGCTGAGACTTGTTCACAGTATCATCCCCTTAGATTGTTATTATCAAGTTTCCGTGGTTCCATTCGAATTTTAAAATGGGCCAGAACGGTTATATCAATCTTGATCTGATTGTTCAAGCACCACTGTTATCCAAATGGTTATCCTATCCAGCTGTTCTTATGTCATACATGTGAATCAGCTATAAAGCCTAGGCTACCACAGTCTTTTAGATTGAAAACCCTTTTTACTCACTTTTTAACGAAAAAATGCGGCCTGAGGGACAATTTCTCACCCGCAGGCCGCATTCTAGTGCTTTAATATGACTTTAGTATCAGTCTATTGATTAACCTTTAACCAAAGCGACATCTAATACTTCGTCAATCCATTTTACTGGCTGAATCACTAAATCTTCTTTTACGTTATCGGCAATTTCTTTTAAGTCGCGTTCATTCTCTTTAGGAATTAACACATGCTTAATTCCACCGCGATGAGCCGCCAGTAATTTCTCTTTTAAGCCACCAATGGCCAGAACTTCCCCACGCAACGTAATCTCGCCGGTCATTGCGACATCAGAACGAACAGGTTTACCGGTTAGCGACGACACCATAGCTGTAACCATAGCAATACCCGCACTCGGTCCATCTTTTGGTGTGGCGCCTTCTGGCACGTGCACATGAATATCGCGTTTTTCATGAAAGTCTTCGGCTATCCCTAGTTTGTCAGCACGGCTACGCACAACTGTAAGGGCCGTCTGAATGGACTCCTGCATCACATCACCCAGAGAGCCTGTGGTGGTGGTTTTCCCTTTACCGGCTACGTTAGTTGCTTCGATGGTCAGCAAGTCACCACCAACTTCAGTCCAGGCCAGACCGGTAACCTGACCGATTTGATTGGCCTCTTCTGCTTTACCGTAATCAAACCGTTGCACGCCCAGATAATCGCTCAGGTTGTCGCCGGTAATCTCAACGTGCTTTATCGATTTATCCAGCACAATTTGCTTCACCGATTTACGGCATAAGCGTGACAACTCACGTTCAAGATTACGCACTCCCGCTTCGCGGGTGTAATACCGAATAATGCCTATAATGGCACTGTCCTGAACCGTTATTTCTTTTTCTTTTAAACCATTACGGCCAATTTGCTTTGTTAATAAATGTCGCTTCGCTATATTTAGCTTCTCTTCTTCGGTGTAACCCGATAAACGAATAACTTCCATGCGGTCTAATAATGGCGCTGGAATATTCATACTGTTCGATGTGGCAACAAACATGACATCTGATAAATCGTAATCCACCTCAAGATAATGGTCATTGAAGTTAATGTTTTGCTCCGGATCCAGAACTTCAAGCAATGCTGAAGCCGGGTCACCGCGCATGTCAGCCGACATTTTGTCAATTTCATCTAACAAGAACAGAGGATTACGAACGCCAACTTTCGACATTTTTTGGATCAGTTTACCCGGCATAGAGCCAATATAAGTGCGACGGTGACCACGTATTTCCGCTTCATCGCGCACGCCGCCTAATGCCATACGCACGTACTCACGTCCCGTTGCTTTCGCTATCGACTGTCCCAACGACGTTTTACCTACACCCGGGGGACCCACTAAGCAAAGAATCGCACCTTTTACTTTGGTGGTTCGTTGTTGTACCGCAAGATATTCAATAATACGTTCTTTAACTTTCTCTAGCCCGTAATGGTCAGCATCCAAAACTTTTTCGGCGTGAGCTAAATCCTTCTTAATACGCGAACGTTTTTTCCATGGAACCGATACCATCCAATCAATGTAACCGCGTACGACAGTTGCTTCCGCCGACATCGGTGACATCATTTTTAATTTTTGCAGCTCAGCTTCAGTCTTTTTCTTCGCTTCTGCTGGCATTTTAGCGTCATCAATTTTCTTCTGCAGCTGCTCAAATTCATCGACGCCATCTTCGGTTTCACCCAGCTCTTTCTGAATGGCTTTCATTTGCTCATTCAAATAGTATTCGCGCTGGCTTTTTTCCATCTGTTTCTTAACGCGACTACGAATGCGTTTTTCTACTTGCAGGATATCGATCTCACCTTCCATCAGAGCCATCAGGTGTTCGATGCGCTCGCGAATGTCGGTAATTTCAAGAATAGTCTGCTTTTCTGCAAGTTTCAGTGGCATATGAGCAGCCATTGTATCCGCTAAACGGTCACCGTCTTCAATGCCCGATAAAGACGTCAATACTTCCGGTGGAATCTTCTTGTTTAGCTTCACATAGCCTTCGAACTGATTCAGTGCCGAACGAATAAGAATCTCTTCCTCTTTTTCCGGCAACTCTTCCGCGGCCAGGTAATGAATACTGGCCTGAAAATATTCTTCGTTATCCTGCAATTCATCCAGCTGCGCCCGCTGCTTACCTTCGACCAGCACTTTAACAGTACCGTCGGGTAGCTTCAGTAACTGTAAGACCGTCGCGACTGTACCTACCTGATAAATATCCTCAGTAGTAGGTTCATCCACAGAAGCGTCTTTCTGAGCCGCCAGAAAAACTTGTTTATCTTCATCCATAGCAGCTTGTAAGCATCGAATCGACTTTTCCCGACCGACAAACAGCGGTATCACCATATGTGGGTATACCACAACATCTCTCAACGGCAGAACCGGCATCGTTAATTGTTCGGTGCGCTCTTCGCTCATTAAATTCTCTCCCGACCTAGGTTTACTTTGTAATATGCGGTCTTTACCTGAAAGTTCAATCCTTGACAGAAAAAAAGGGCCTTTCCGGCCCTTTTTCGAACACTTTTAATACAGTTTCGGATTAT
The DNA here is from genome assembly GCF_034422975.1 of Idiomarina sp. PL1-037. Taxonomy (NCBI): domain Bacteria; kingdom Pseudomonadati; phylum Pseudomonadota; class Gammaproteobacteria; order Alteromonadales; family Idiomarinaceae; genus Idiomarina; species Idiomarina sp. PL1-037. Next base: position 1,068,227 of record NZ_CP139873.1, on the reverse strand, counting down.
TCACCCGAAGCCTGCTTATTTTTCTGCTGATTTGCGTAAATTAGAATAGGATCGGATTCACCAGCGATTACTGACTCATCCACTACAACTTTCGCGACCCCTTCAATAGAAGGCAGTTCATACATAGTACCCAGCAGAACACCTTCAACAATGGAACGTAAACCACGAGCACCTGTTTTGCGAGCCATAGCTTTTTTGGCGATAGCTCTTAACGCGTCTTCACGAAACTCCAGTTCAACATCTTCCATTTCAAACAAAGCTGAATACTGTTTGGTTAACGCATTCTTTGGTTCGCGCAAAATTTCAATCAGCGCTTCTTCGTCGAGCTCATCTAGCGTAGCGACAACCGGTAAGCGACCAATGAATTCAGGGATTAATCCATAGCGAACCAAATCTTCTGGTTCAACTTTGGCAATAATTGCTCCTTCTTCACTTTGCGTCTTACTCTTCACTTCTGCACCAAAACCAATACCGGTTCCAGTCGACAAGCGTTGCTCGATAACTTTATTTAAACCGGCAAAAGCCCCACCGCAAATAAACAGAATTTTTGATGTGTCGACTTGCAAAAACTCTTGTTGAGGATGTTTCCGGCCACCCTGCGGCGGCACAGAAGCAACGGTTCCTTCGATCAGTTTTAACAAGGCTTGTTGCACACCCTCGCCACTGACATCACGGGTAATCGACGGGTTGTCCGACTTACGGGAAATCTTATCAATCTCATCAATGTAGACAATGCCGCGTTCTGCTTTCTCAACGTCGTAATCACATTTCTGTAAAAGTTTCTGAATAATATTTTCAACGTCTTCGCCAACATAGCCCGCTTCAGTTAATGTTGTTGCATCGGCCATAGTAAATGGCACATTCAAATAACGGGCTAAGGTTTCAGCCAGGAAAGTTTTACCTGAGCCTGTCGGCCCAATTAGCAAGATGTTACTTTTGCCAAGCTCAACTTCTTGCTTCGCTGAACCGCGTAAGCGTTTGTAGTGATTATAAACAGCTACTGACAGCACCTTTTTAGCGCGATCCTGACCAATAACATAGTCGTCCAAATTCTTACGAATAGCTTTTGGCACAGGCAACTCATCCTGATCCGGAACCGGAGACAGTTGATGAATTTCTTCTTTTAGAATGTCATTGCATAGCTCAACGCATTCATCACAAATGAACACGGACGGTCCCGCAATAAGCTTCTTAACTTCGTGCTGACTTTTGCCACAAAAAGTGCAATATAGCGGCTTATCGCCGTCACCTTTGGACTGATCCGTCATGCTTTTCTCCTAACTGCTCTGTGCCAACTCAGGACTCTTCGCCACGTTGACGTAAAATACCATCGACCAGGCCGTAATCGATTGACTCTTCTGCCGATAAAAAGTGATCGCGATCAGTATCTCTGGCCACTTTATCGTAATCCTGACCTGTGTTCTCCGCTAACATACGGTTTAAACGCTCTTTCAGATCCAAAATTTGTTTCGCATGTATTTCAAAATCTGACGCTTGCCCCTGGAATCCGCCCAAAGGCTGATGAATCATTACTCGGGAATTAGGTAAACAGTAACGTTTACCCTGAGCGCCTCCAGCTAACAGAAATGCTCCCATACTGGCTGCCTGCCCCATACACACGGTGCTAACGTCTGGCTTAATAAAACGCATGGTATCGTAAATAGCCATACCAGCGGTCACTACGCCGCCAGGCGAGTTAATATACAGATAAATGTCTTTATCAGGATTATCTGATTCTAAAAACAGTAGCTGAGCCACAATGAGATTGGCCATGTGATCTTCTACCTGACCACAACAAAAAATGACACGTTCTTTTAAGAGACGCGAATAGATGTCGTAAGAGCGCTCACCTTTCGAAGTCTGCTCGACGACCATAGGGACTAGCTGTGCCATTGGATCCTGAATATCGCTCGACATGTTTTATAAAGCTCCTGAAATAAAAATGGCTCGTATGAGGTCATACGAGCCATTAAACCAAGCTGTAGCGGGACCCGTCAAGGATTCCGTTACAAGAGATTACTGCTGCTTCGGATTCATGATGTCGTCAAAGCTTGCTTTCTTGTCTTTCACGGAAGCTTTTTCCAACACAAATTCGATAGCCTGCTCTTCCAACGCTAAGTTACGAACTTGCTGCATCATATCGTTGTTTGACTTGTAGTACTCGACAACTTCCTGCGGGTCTTCATAAGCAGAAGCTGCTGTCGCGATTATCTCATCAACTTTCTCATCATCAGCTTTAAGCTCGTTACCACGAATCACTTCACCTAATAACAAACCAACTTTAACGCGCTCTTTCGCTTGCTCTTCGAACAACTCAGCCGGTAAGTCAGGCATTTGTTCAGCATTACCACCAAAGCGTTGAGCAGCTTGCTTACGTAGCTGGTCAATTTCCTGGTCGATCATTGATTTAGGTAGTTCAACGTCGTTGTTTTCAACAATACCTTTCAGTACTTGTTCTTTAACTTTTGCTTTCACTGCGTTTTTCAGCTCGCGTTCCATATTTTTGCGAACTTCTTCTTTCAACGCTTCAACGCCGCCTTCTTTCACGCCGAACAATGCAACGAACTCATCGTTTAGCTCAGGCAGGTCACGTGCTTCGACTTTCTTCGCAGTGACCACAAATTGCGCTTCTTTACCTTTTAGGTTTTCAGCGTGGTAGTCTTCCGGGAAAGTGACTTCGATAGTCTTTTCTTCGCCCGCTTTAATTCCTTTAATTTGATCTTCAAAACCAGGAATCATACGACCTTCGCCCAGTTCAAGCGCGAAGTCGTCAGCTTTACCGCCTTCAAATTCTTCACCGTCGATAGAGCCGACGAAATCCATAGTGACACGGTCACCCTTTTTGGATTTACGCTTAACTTCTTTCCAGTCAGCGTGTTGTTTCTGCAACGTTTCCAGCATGTTGTCAACGTCTTTCTCAGTGACTTCAACAGCAGGCTTTTCAACTTCTACTTTGTCCAGGTTCTGTACTTCTACTTCTGGATACACTTCAAACGTAGCCGTGAACTCAAGATCTTTACCTGGTTCATTGACTTTAGGTTCAATTGCAGGTGCGCCAGCAGGGTTCAGTTTTTCCTGCATAACAGCTTCAAAGTACTTACTTTGCATGACACTTGACGCTGCACGTGAACGGGCTTCGCGACCAAACAGCTTCTGTAATACGTTCGGTGGAATTTTTCCTTTGCGGAAACCATTCACACGACGATGGCGATATTCTTCTTTTAATAAGCGTTTTACTTCGCTATCAATTGTATCTGCCGGGACTGTAACAGTCACACGACGTTCTAAACCTTGAGTTGTCTCTACAGAAACCTGCATTGCTTCATTACCTCGGTTTCAATCAATGAATGTTACGCGCATCAACTTATCATTATAAAAATGAGATACGGCAACGGCGTTGACCTTTAAAAATGACGCAGCATTATAGCGAGGTGACCGCCCGGAGTCGAGCCCCCGAGCGGCAATTTTTAGGCTTCACTTTAACGGAAGGAAAAATAACTAAGATTTATCTTTAAGTTCAAGAAGTAAATTATTGATTTCGCCCAGTTTATCCGGTTTATCCCCGGCCATGTTTTCTTGATCGGCTACTTCGGTTTCCAGTTCATCGTAGCGCCACTGCGTAAGCACTTCAATTTTCTGCTCGTTTGAAAGCTCGGGATGATTTGCCACGTCTTGCGGAGAATCAAACGCTTCAGCGGGGTTCTTTAAACTTTTCTTAAAGTCCATAACAATAGCTCCAGCTAAGGATTAACAACACAATCTTTTGATTAAGTATCCGTTAAATGTAGCAGTAGTGGCTAAAAAGAAAAAGGGGAATTAGTGTAATGGTCGGCGATGCAGGATTTGAACCTGCGACCCCTTGGACCCAAACCAAGTGCGCTACCAAACTGCGCTAATCGCCGAAATACAGAATATGACTTCAAAAGAAATGGGGTGGATGATGGGACTTGAACCCACGACAACCGGAATCACAATCCGGGGCTCTACCAACTGAGCTACACCCACCACTGAGTGATTTCTTTGGCGCGTTATGGCGCACCCGGCAGGATTCGAACCTGCGACCCACGGCTTAGAAGGCCGTTGCTCTATCCAACTGAGCTACGGGCGCATATCGAACCAACAAACCGTCAGAAGAATGGTCGGCGATGCAGGATTTGAACCTGCGACCCCTTGGACCCAAACCAAGTGCGCTACCAAACTGCGCTAATCGCCGAATTTCTCCGAAAGCCGTGTCAGACGCAGCTTTTAAAAACGCTATTGCTGGTCGACAACGGTGGCGAATATTACCTGCTGAATGCTGACCCGTCAAACTTTTTTTCGGTTATTGATGCCGACTGGCTACTTTTGCAACAACCTGACGACTAAACCAACAACCGGTGACATTCAGGGCCGAAAAAAGTTACAATACGCCTTATACATCACCTTGAATTCTCTCATCTTTGGGAACGTCATTATGCCAGCTCAAATTATCGATGGTAAAACCATCGCTGCCACTGTTCGCCAATCGGTTAAACAGCAAGTAAAAGAACGCCTTGATTCCGGTTTACGGGCGCCCGGGTTAGCTGTTGTCCTGGTCGGAAGCGACGCCGCTTCAGAAGTTTACGTGGGCAACAAGCGCCGTGCCTGCGAAGACGTTGGTTTCCGCTCGTTTGATTACGACTTGCCAATAACCACTACGCAACAAGAACTTGAAAAGCTCATTGAAGAACTGAACGATGACGACGCCGTAGATGGTATTTTAGTTCAGCTTCCGTTGCCCGCTGGCCTTGACGCCACACCGATTTTAGAACGAATTCGGCCGGATAAAGATGTCGATGGTTTTCATCCTTTCAATATCGGACGCTTGTCACAACGTATTCCTGCTTTGCGCCCCTGTACCCCCAAGGGCATTATGACACTGTTAGAGCACACGCAAATCGACTTACATGGATTAAACGCCGTAGTTGTCGGGGCATCGAATATTGTCGGTCGCCCAATGAGCCTGGAATTATTATTAGCCGGAGCAACAACAACGGTATGTCATCGCTTTACCAAAGACTTATCTGACCATGTAAAGCGTGCTGACATCGTCGTCGTTGCAGTAGGCAAAGCAGAGTTCATTCCCGGCGAGTGGATTAAACCGGGCGCAATTGTCATAGATGTAGGAATGAATCGTTTACCGGACGGCCGGTTAACCGGTGACGTTGAATTCTCTGTCGCTGCCGAGAGAGCTGGCTGGATCACTCCTGTTCCCGGTGGCGTTGGCCCCATGACAGTGGCTTCATTAATTGAGAACACATTACAGGCCTGTGTCGATTATCACGACGTTCGTTAAATTTTATTGCTGTCGGTAGCCGCTTAACATGGCATGTTGAGCGGTATTCGATAACCCCCACAACGGTTTATCGAATAAAGTGCTGCGGCCGGCACAGTAAGTCGCAGCTTTTGAATCTGAGAGTAAACTCTGTGTTGCCGCCAGAAAATCAGCAGCAATTGGAATTGCCAGTGGCAAGCACCAATAAGTTTCAATGACCAAAACGCGTGCCTGATGCCATTCCTCGGAGGCATTATCGCCAGCCCGCGCATGATAATGATCGACCGAAATTTCCAATACATCTTTTTGCAATTCGTGATCCCAACGCCAGTCGGAAAACTGGCGAAAATCATCAGTACTGGGCGAGAGAACCTTTAATTGTCCAAACCGCGAGAAATGCAGTCGCTGTTTAGCTATAGCCTCAGCTGCGGCGGTTATTTTGTTATCAATGTCCAGTTGTGGTTTTAAACCGGCCATTCCTGCCGCCAGCGTGTTCACCATGGCATTATTATTACCATGGTTAAGACTTCCCGCTCTCACAGCATACTGATTCGCTACCGTGAGTGTTTGCTGCGCCCACCAAATAAAAAGAGCCTGAACAAAAGTAAAAACGCAGGCGACGATAACAGGCCAGACGACCAGCAGTTCAACACTCGCCTGCCCGGATTGTTTTTTCAGTATTTTAGCGGGGTTCAGAAAAGAAAAACCCGCTGCCGGAAAAGCAGCGGGAAGTGTTATGCTCAAGCGAGACAATAACATTAGGACCTCCGTGTCCGGTGTGCCGTGTCCTTCAATAGACACGGCACTATGTTAGTCCAGCTTTTATCTTTTAACTATTGGCAAATTGAGTGTTTGCTCGTAAGCCTTTAGCTACTTTTCTTCTACCTGCCACTTACCGTTACGGTAGAACGCCTTCCAACCCGTTTGTTTCTTCTTAATTTCAGTTACAACGTACTGTTCTTTGTTCTTTCTTGAAAAACGAACAATAGCATCATTACCGTCATTATCTTCCTTAGGCGCTTCTGCCAGGTACTTGAATTTTTCCGGTAAACGATCTTTAAACTGAGCCAGTTCTTTTACCGTTACCGCCCGAGTTTCTCTCGATTTAGGGAAGGTATTGGCCGAAAGAAAAATACCGGAAGCCCCGTCTCTTAGCACAAAGTAAGCATCCGACTCTTCACAAGGTAACTCAGGTAACGGCACCGGATCTTCTTTCGGTGGCGCAGCTTCTCCGCTTCGCAGTAATTTCCGGGTATTTTTACATTCACTGTTAGTGCAGCCAAAGTACTTACCAAAGCGTCCCGTTTTTAACTGCATTTCAGAGCCACACTTATCGCATTCAATGGTGGGTCCATCATACCCCTTAATGCGGAAAGTCCCCTCTTCAACCAGTTGACCGTCACAGGTTGGGTTGTTACCACAAACGTGTAACTTACGCTTTTCGTCAATAAGGTAACTGTCCATTGCGGTGCCACATTTAGGGCAACGCTTTTTGGCTCGAAGCGCTTCAGTTTCACGCTCTTCTTCGTCAGTCACCTCTATCGCTTCTTCGCCCGGTGTCAGGTTAAGCGTTTTAGTACAACGTTCTTTGGGCGGCAGGTTATAGCCAGAACAACCAAGGAATACACCCGTGGAAGCTGTTCTTATTCCCATTTTTCGACCGCACTCAGGGCAGTCGATATCGGTAAGAACCATGCTGTTCTCACGCATGCCTCCCTCGGTCGGTTCCAGTTCAGCTTTTTCCAGGCGCTCTTTAAAGTCAGCATAAAACTTATCCAGAGTCTCTTTCCAGTCCCGCTTTCCGGCGGCAATATCATCCAGAGCCTGTTCCATTTCCGCCGTAAAGTTATAATTCATTAGCTCAGTGAAGTTTTCAATCAAGCGGTCATTGACAATTTCACCCATTTTTTCAGCAAAGAACCGACGGCTCTCAACCCGAACATAACCGCGATCCTGAATGGTAGAAATAATGGAAGCATAAGTTGATGGACGACCAATGCCTCGTTTCTCTAGTTCTTTTACCAGAGAAGCTTCACCATAACGCGCCGGTGGCTTAGTAAAATGTTGTTCCGGGTTCAGCTTCTCCAGCTCTAATGCATCGCCTTTTTTTACATCGGGCAAGGTCGCATCACCATCTTTTTTACTACTGGCCGGGGGCATTACCTTAGTCCAACCCGCAAACCGCATAACGCGCCCGCGAGCTTTCAATTCAAAATCGCCGGCGGTTGCCGTCAAAGTGGTACTGTCATAACGAGCCGGTACCATTTGGCAGGCCACAAATTGACGCCAGATAAGCTCATACAAACGTTGCGCATCTCGCTCAACAGACGCCAGTGACTCAGACTTAACCTTTACGTCTGACGGGCGTATCGCCTCGTGCGCTTCCTGCGCATTACTTTTTGCACCATAGCGAACAGGAGCATCCGGTAAATAATTTTTTCCGAAATCCTTGGTAATTAATTCACGACAGGCATCAACAGCTTCAGAACTTAAATTGGTTGAATCAGTACGCATGTACGTAATATGACCTGCTTCATACAAACGCTGAGCCATCATCATGGTTTTCTTGACGCCAAAGCCTAATCGGGTACTGGCAGCTTGCTGCAGAGTCGAGGTAATAAAAGGCGCGCTGGGTTTGCTGGACGTTGGTTTATCTTCACGCCCGGTAATTTCATAATTGGCTTTTTTCAGTAGCGCTAAGGCCTCGTCCGTTTCCTGTTTATTGGACGGACGGAAGTTCTTACCTGCCTGCTTCATCACCTGCATGCGCAGAGACTCGTCCGCAGGCGTATTTAAGTCCGCATGGACGTCCCAGTACTCTTCCGGTACAAAGGCTTTAATTTCACGCTCACGTTCAACCACAAGCCTTACAGCAACAGATTGGACACGCCCTGCTGACAACCCTCGGGCGATTTTTTTCCACAGTAAGGGAGACACCATAAAACCAACGACGCGATCCAGGAAACGTCGGGTCTGCTGCGCATTAACCCGGTCAGTGTTCAGCTCTGCCGGATGTTCAAAGGCCTCCTGAATGGCTTTTTTCGTTATTTCATTAAACACCACGCGTTTATAACGCGAGTCGTCACCACCAATAAGTTCCCGCAAGTGCCAGGCTATCGCCTCCCCCTCGCGGTCCAAATCCGTTGCCAGAATAATTTCATCTGACTTTTTGGCTAACTGTTTTAGCTCTTTAACGACTTTCTCTTTTCCCTGCAAAACCTCGTAATGTGCTTCCCAGTCATTTTCCGGGTCAACCCCCATACGAGCAATCAGTCGCTTATAATCACGTTCTTTCTGGTATTTTGCCTTAGCGTCCGGCGCCATTTTGCGTACTTCCGCAGCCGGCTTACTCTTTATAGTCTCAGTGGCACGGGTAGGCAGATCACGGACATGACCAACACTGGACTTAACGACAAAGTCCTTACCTAAATACTTATTAATCGTTTTGGCTTTTGCCGGAGACTCGACAATGACGAGCGATTTTGCCATAGAATAATCGTTCTCTTGTTGTAGATGACCGTGTATATACGTGCTAACAGTAACAATTACAAGTGCAATTGCTCTTTAGCGGCCTTTTTTAGGTATATCGGTTATCGCTCGCAGAAACAACCGCAACTCGGTTATTTGATAAAAATTCGCACAAGTTAAATAAACAGTCATAATTAAACTAGCAGGCCAAAGTCCAGAAAAATAAAGGCTTTCAAGGCAGTTTTAAAACAGTATAATGGCAATTAAGTTTCTATTTTTAGGTGCACGACACGTGCAGGGAGTATCGAAAAGTGAGCATGCAACACTTCGAAGTCAACTATGACGGTTTGGTTGGCCCAACTCATAATTACGCTGGGCTGTCGTTCGGCAACGTTGCCTCTTTAGCTAATGCAAAAGCAACTTCCAGCCCTAAACATGCTGCCCTGCAAGGCCTGAAAAAAATGAAAGCCTTGCACGATATGGGAATGAAACAAGGCGTGTTAGCCCCACAGGAACGCCCGGATATTTTTGCTTTACGTCGTCTGGGCTTCCACGGTACTGATTCCGAAGTGTTGTACCGTGCAGCAACCGAAGCCCCCGCTATATTTCAGGCCGTTTGCTCCGCTTCCAGTATGTGGACAGCCAATGCCGCGACGGTGTCGCCAAGTGCAGACACCGCTAACGGGAAAGTGCATTTTACCCCGGCGAATCTGACCAATAAGTTTCACCGTTCGTTAGAACCACAAACCAGTGGCCGTATTCTGCAGGCAATGTTCAATAATGGTCGTTATTTTGAGCATCACACTCACTTGCCGGACAATGAACACTTTGGTGACGAAGGTGCCGCGAACCACACTCGCCTTTGCCGTGAATATGGTCATGCCGGAATTGAACTCTTTGTTTTTGGCCGTTACGCTTTCGATAGCTCTAAACCTGCACCTAAGCGCTTTCCGGCAAGACAGACTCTGGAAGCTTCCCAGGCAATTGCCCGGTTGCATGGTTTAAGTGAAGACAACACCGTTTACATTCAGCAGAACCCCGATGTCATTGATCAGGGCGTGTTTCATAACGATGTCATTGCAGTCGGTAATCAAAATGTACTTTTTTATCACGAGCAGGCCTTTGCAGATACCGAGTCGAAATTAGCAGAAATTCAACGCAAATTCGGCGAACATCCGCTACATTTCATTAAAGTTGCTACAGAGCAAGTAAGTATTCAGGACGCAGTAAATACCTATTTATTCAATACTCAGTTAATCACACCACCCGATGGTCAAATGACCATTGTCGCGCCTAAGGAGTGTCAGGAAAACGATAATGTCCGTTCCTATCTCGAACAATTAACACAAAGCGCTGACAGCCCGATTAAGCGGGTTGAATACTTTGATGTGAAACAAAGTATGCGTAACGGCGGCGGTCCAGCCTGTTTGCGTTTACGTGTTGCTTTAAACGATGAAGAAATAGCTGGTGCAAACCAGAATTGCCTAATGTCTGACGGGCTATTTAATCGTTTGAATCAGTGGGTAGAGAAGCATTACCGTGACGAGTTAGCGGTCGATGATTTACGTGACCCTGCGCTATTGGAAGAATCGCGTACGGCGCTAGATGAGTTAACACAAATTATGAAGCTGGGTTCAGTGTACCCATTCCAGCAAGACTGAGCGCCAAGCGCTCAGTCTTTTATTTCAGAATAAATTAATCGTTGTCGTTGTGAAGTTCCAGGTTGGCGTCTTCTGAGCCGTCACGGTCGGACCTCGCAACGTCGTTACGTGCCGCATGCAAACGATCCAGGTATTCCTGACTCACATCACCCGTTACGTATTCACCACTGAATACCGAGGTATCAAAACGTTTAATAGAACGATTTTCAGCTCCTACTGCTTCAATTAAATCGTCAAGATCCTGATAAATGAGACCATCAGCTTTAATTATGTCACGAATTTCCTCTGCTTCACGTCCGTGACCAATCAGCTCGTTAGCGCTTGGCATATCAATCCCGTAAACGTTCGGGAAGCGAATTTCCGGAGCCGCTGATGCAAAATAGACTTTTTTTGCACCGGCTTCTCGAGCCATTTCAATTATCTGCTCTGATGTTGTCCCACGTACAATTGAATCATCAACCAGCAGAACATTTTTACCACGGAATTCCGCGCTAATAGCATTTAATTTTCGGCGTACTGATTTACGTCGCTGAGTCTGTCCCGGCATAATAAAGGTACGACCAATATAGCGGTTTTTCACAAAGCCCTGGCGATAAGGTAAGTCCAGCACGCTGGCTATCTCTAAAGCAATATCACAGCTGGTTTCAGGGATTGGAATAACCACATCAATATCGAGATCGTCGTAATCACGCTTTATCTTCTCGCCCAGCTTACGGCCCATATTTACCCGAGAGGCATAGACCGAAATGCCATCAATAAACGAGTCAGGACGCGCAAAATACACGTATTCAAAAATACACGGACAATGTATTGGCTTATCAGCGCACTGACGAGAATACAGCTTGCCGTCGTTAGTAATATAAATAGCTTCACCAGGCTCGACATCGCGCATATATTTAAAACCGGTGCCGTCAATGGCAACGCTTTCAGAGGCAACAATGTACTCTTCGCCGTCTTCGGTATCACGTTTACCCAGAGCTAAAGGACGAATGCCCCACGGGTCACGGAATGCAACCATGCCATGACCCAGAATCATGGCTACCACAGCGTAAGAACCACGAACCTGACGGTGAACCGCGGTCATGGTGCGAAAAACGTCTTCTTCGCTCAGCGTTAAACTCTCGTTTTTATCCAGCTCATTGGCAAAAATGTTCAGCAAAATTTCCGAGTCGGAGGTGGTATTAATATGACGACGAGCCGTTTGAAACAAATGTTCCTGAACGTCAGCAGCATTCGTCAAATTACCGTTGTGCGCCATCGCAATACCAAAAGGCGAATTAACATAGAATGGTTGCGCCTCCGCTGAACTCGAACTACCTGCAGTAGGATAACGCACATGACCAATACCAACGTTGCCCGACAACCGGTGCATGTGACGCGTATGGAACACATCCCTTACCAGTCCGTTGGCTTTTCTTAAACGCAAAGTACAGTGTTCATCAACTGTCATAATACCAGCGGCGTCCTGGCCACGATGTTGAAGCATGGTTAACCCATCGTAAAGCGCTTGGTTAACAGGTTGCTTACCAACAATACCAACAATACCACACATGTCTTTTCACCTTTTTATACAGGTTGAGGGACTAAAAACTGGAGCTGTTTTCCAGATAACTGAAAAACCACTGAATAAATATACCGAAATGGGGAATTAACACGGACCCCTTCCACCAGTCACTGGAAGATAACGTGGTAAAGGAGTCGATAAAGAATAATAACGCACTGACAATCAGCACTCCGCGTAAGGCGCCAAACACCAGACCAAGAACCCGATCAGTTCCTGATAAGCCGGTGTGATGAACTAATTGAGAAAGAATATAATTGATAATAGCGCCCAGAATAAGTGTCGCTACGAACAATGCAGCAATAGCGGCTGCGTTCCTCACCAAAGGGTCACCAATTTGGGTAAAGTATACCGCGAGATCTTCGTAGAACTGACTAGCGATAAAAAAAGCTGCTATCCAGATGGCCAGAGACACGGCTTCTTTAACGAAGCCTCTTACCAGACTGATAAGCGTAGAAAGGCCAATAACAATGATAACGGCGTAGTCAATCCAGAGCATAATGACTCACAATTGCTGAGCTAAAGACGCGGGCGATTTTAACAGAATGCGATTCATAATGTGATTTCTTTTCGCATATATTGCAAAACTTATGGCCGGTAGGTAATGACCTTACCTTCTAGACCGGTTAATTCTTTTAATGGCGTTAATTGCTTTTCAAGCTCTGCTTTAGACGTATCAGGACCAACCAATACCCGAATCAAAGAGCTGCCTGAGGATTTTTGTGAGTATGCGGCAAAACCCTTTGCCTGTAACTGAGAAATTAGCCGCTTAACGCTGTCTTCCTGACTAAAAGCACCTAACTGAATCACCCAGGCTTTACCGTCGACCGCGAATTCGACTGGCTCACGTGAGGGAGCCTGTACGTTGTTGTCGTCCTGAACCGAAGCGGCCTCGTCAGCTGTCTTCTCAACATTTGATGACGCTTCTTCAACCGTAACCGGCTCTGCTACTGTTCTATCTGAGAGAGTTTCAGGTTTCTGTAGCTGCTCCTCTACTGCGGGCTTTAACGGAATGGTTTCCATTGGTTCCACAGACCCTTTCTTTTCGCCATCAAGCACATCAGGAATAATGATCACGGCTAACGCCACCAATATTAACGTGCCAACGAGACGATTTTGCAGAGGACTGGACAAAGCTCAAGCTCCTTTTAGATACGCGTTAATTCTCGCTACAGTGTAAAACGAGCCGAAGCCGAAAACCAGAGCCTTACCATGATTCATTTGCCATTGCTGCGCTGCTGTTACAGCGGCAGCAAATGCCTGTTCCACAGATTTAAACAAATAACAGGATTCTGTAGGTAGTTTAGCACTGATCACCAAGTTATCCGCTGTTTCACCACGCGGCTCCGACAGCGAGCCAAGATACCAGCCAGAAGTCTGAGAACTCAATGCGTTAGCAACACCGGCATGGTCTTTATCACTTAACATACCAACTACAGCAAAAACCTTATGCCCGGGATAAAACTTACGTAAATAACGACTGGCATAAACTGCCGCCTGCGGGTTATGCGCAACATCCAGCAAGACTTCAATATCATCAACGTTATGAGATTGCATTCGCCCGGGCAGACTTGCCTGAGTGATACCTTCACGAATAGCCGATAAGCTGACGGGTAACGGCAATTGTTCGATAGCCGCAATGGCTGTTGATGCATTGATCAGAGGCAGTTTGGGTAACGGTAAGTCATTCAATTGGGTGTTCTGACTGCGATAACTCCAGCTTCCTTTATATTCGGTACGATGAAAGTCACGCCCGACTTGATAAAGCTTAGCTCCTATACGCTCCGCGCTTTCTGCAATACTGGCCGTTGGATTTGCTTCACCGCAAATTAATGGTTTACCCGCTCTGGCAATACCGGCTTTTTCATACCCTATGTGCTCACGATTATTTCCGAGAAAAGCAATGTGATCGATGCCGATGCTGGTGACCACCGCCACGTCTGCGTCAACACAGTTAACTGCGTCTAATCGCCCACCGAGACCCACCTCAAGAATAGCGACATCCGGAGACTGGCGACCCATCAACCAAAGCGCGGCTAAAGTACCGAACTCAAAATAAGTTAATGACGTATTGTTACGAGCCTGCTCAATAGCATGAAAGGCATTAACGTGTTCGGAGTCCGGCAATTCTTGCGCATTAACCCGAACTCGTTCGCGGTACTCAGTAATATGCGGTGAGGTATAAACGCCAGTCGTGTAGCCTGCCGCCTGCAAAATCGTTTCCAGATAACAAACTGTTGAGCCTTTACCATTGGTTCCGCTAACCGTGATGACTAAAGGTGCGGGCTTTAATACGCCAGCATTAGCGGCCACTTTGGCTGCACGCGCCAGACCCATATCGATATTTTTCGAGTGAAGATTTTCCAGATAGGACAGCCACTCCTGCAGTGGGGCTGTCACCGCAGGAGCTGATAAAGATATTTCGGCCATTACTCGTTTACGCTTACTTCCGTAGCCTCGGTAGAGGGTAAGTTTTGCATTTTTGCTAGCAAACGGGCAACGGTGTCGCGCATATCACGACGGTCGGTAATCATATCGATGGCCCCATGTTCCAGCAAGAACTCAGCACGTTGAAAGCCTTCCGGTAAAGTCTGACGAACCGTTTGTTCAATAACTCGTGGCCCGGCAAAACCGATGAGTGCTTTAGGTTCAGCAATATGAATATCGCCCAACATTGCCAGACTCGCAGAAACACCACCCATGGTCGGGTCGGTTAGTATCGAGATGAACGGCAGACCTTCTTCGCTCATACGGGCTAAAGCCGCAGAGGTCTTAGCCATTTGCATTAACGACATCAGCGCTTCCTGCATACGAGCACCGCCGGAGGCAGAGAAACAGACCAGCGGAATACGATGCTTAAGGCAAACTTCGGCAGCCAGTACAAACTTAGCCCCTACGACCGATGCCATGGAGCCGCCCATAAAGTTAAAGTCAAAGGCAACCGCGACTAAAGGAACACCTTTTACGGTACCCTTCTCGGCAATTAAGGCGTCGTTCTCGCCCGTGCTTTTTTGTGCGGCTGCAATACGGTCTTTATATTTTTTTGAATCTTTAAAGCGCAGCACATCTTTTGGCTCTAAATCTGTGCCTATTTCTTCGCGATTATCTTTATCCAGAAAAATGTCTAACCGACTACGCCCGGTAACCCGCATGTGGTGATCGCACTTAGGGCAAACATTAAGGCTGCGCTCTAAGTCAGCCTTATAAATAATATTGTCACAGGCCGTGCACTTACTCCACACGCCCTCTGGAACACCACGTCGTTTGTTAATTTTTGGCTTCGCAAGAATTCTTTCTATCCAGCTCATACTATTCCGCCCAAAGGCTGTTATTAGTCAATTTGATGTAGCTTACATGGTACCACAAATGGGTCAAGCAAAGAGGTCATAACAGTGACTCTTAATCGCCTAGCCATAAAGGCCCCAGTGGAGCATCGGGTATATTATAGTGTTCCGGGTAAGTTACTGCCACCAGATAAAGCCCACCCGGTTTCGCTGTAGCTGCGGCCTTGGTGCGGTCTTTTTGTCTTAGCAGTTCACCAATCCACTCCGGTGGCTGCAAATGCTGACCAACGACAATCAAACTACCGACGATATTGCGCACCATATGGTGTAAAAACGCATTCGCCGAAATATCCACGATAATATAGTCACCGCGGCGTTCAACCGTTAAGCCGGAAACCTTACGAAACGGCGTATGCGACTGGCAGTGAGATGCCCGGAAAGCAGTGAAGTCGTGTTCACCGATGAGCGCCTGAGCAGCTTCTTGCATAACCTCAGCATCAAGCGGTTGATGATAATGACTGACTCCAGCCGAATGGATACCCGGACGGAATCTGGTATTGGCAATAATATAACGGTAACGTCGTGAGGTAGCGCTAAAACGAGCACTGAATTCGCTGTCAACCTCGCGCGCCCAGCGCACAGCAATGCCAGCGGGCAAATTACTGTTTACTCCTAACGTCCAGGCAACATCAGCTCTTGGTACCGGGACATCAAAATGCACTATCTGTGCGGTAGCGTGAACGCCGGCATCCGTTCTGCCTGCGCAGGTCACCGCAACAGGAGCATTGGCTATTTTACTCAAAGCCTCTTCAACACACTGTTGAACACTGGCTACTTCACGTTGTCGTTGCCATCCATAATAACGACTGCCGTCGTATTCAAGGCATAAGGCCATTCGCATACTACTTTATCCTACGAATCTAATTTTTGTTGCAGCGTCTTAGCTTCATTTGCCAGCGCTTCATCATCACCTTCTGCTAATTGCTGAAGAATCTCCCGCGCTTCGTCCTCTTCGCCCATTTCAATATAGGCTCTGGCCAAGTCGAGCTGACCCGCCGGATCATCATCTTGTGGAGCACCTTCTGCGTCTCCTGATTTATCATCCGGTAAAACGTCTTTTACTGCCGAGGACTGATAGCGGTCACTGTCTTCATCTTCCTCATCGGCGTCCGCCATTAAGGAGTCAATATCCACAAATTCATCATCGTCGGTAGCGCTCTCGGTTTCATCTTTTTCCGCAACCGGCTCATCTTTATCGGCAGTGTTATCCGCGTTATCGGTACCGCCAAAGAGTGACTCTAAGTCTTTGTCTGCTTCGTCTTCGGCCTGATCAAGTTCCGCATCGTCGTCGGGAACTTCTTCTTCAAGGTCATCCAGTTCGTCTAGCGACTGCGTCAGCTCATCCGACTCTTGCAGCAACTGTTCAAGATTATCCTCTTCGGAGTTTTCTTCTGCAGACTGATTTTCTTCCTTCGGCGTTAGCTCGTTTTCTTCCGGTTCGGGAGTCTCTTCTGGTTTAGCCTCATCAGCTTCTTGTTCACCTTCTGCTTCGGAGCTGTCTGTTTCTATGCTTTTAACTTCATCGCTTTCCGACTCGTCGTCCTGGCTTTCCGAAAGACCTAATTCAGCGAGAACATCATCAACTTCGCTGTCGTCAAAATCATCCGGCAGCAAATCATCATTTTCTTCATCAGACTCGCCTTCACCTTCGTCCGGAGTTTCATCAGCCGCAGGCTCATCATTGCTGTCAGCTTCTTCAGGGGCTTCTGAAGGCGCATTATCGGACAAAATGTCATCTATATCATCGGCGTCCGCTACCGCAGACTCGTCTTCCGTTGCTTGGTCTTTTTGCTCATTATATTCTGAGTCAGGCTCATCAGCTTCTGCACTTGATGACTCCGGAGACTCTTCTTCATCATCTACGGAAAGGTCTATGGCCTGTTCATCATCATCGTCGGCTTCGCCAAACAAACGGTCCAGTTCATCCTGAGACAATTCACCAGATTCTTCGTCTTCTTCATCCGGCAGTACAGCCTCATCATCATCATCTAAATCGTCTTCTACAGCAGGATTATCCTCTACATCAGGTTCAGGTTCAGCTTCGGCTGCCGGTTTCGGCTTTTCCTTTTTGGCATCAGCTTTACTGTCGTCTTTTTCATCATCAAGACGAACGCTCAAATCAGCGGCTTCCGGTTCACCCGAATTGCCGGTTAACTCGGCTTCTAATGCACTTAAGTCGTCACCTTCATCGTCAGAGCTTTCTTCACCGTCAATATCGAATAAGCCATCCGTACTGTCGTTAGGCGCATCACCCAACAATTCTTTATCAAGTTCCGCGGCAGCTTCTTCTTCAGTAAGCTCTTTGCTGGTCTTCTCTTCCGCCTCTTCATCTTCCTCTGACGGTCTTGTTGAACGGCGTAAAAAGAAGAAAACAATAAGACCGATAATGAGCAGTGCCGGTAATACCGATACAAGCAACATATTCAGAGGACTTTGCAACCAGTCAGAAAAACCGGACTCCTCCTCTATTTCTTCCCGGGCTTGCTGTTCAAGCAGTTCTCGCTGTTGAGCTAATACCTGTTGAAACTGAACTTCCAGCTCATCGGTTTTGCTTACATTGTTGGTGAGCTCATCTAAGCGCGACGCTAGTGCGTCGATGCGCTCCTGTAAAGACTTATTCTCCTCATACATGCGTTCAACCGCCTGCATGGACTGCTGCATATCAGAGCGCAGTTCCTGAAAATTCTGTTCCTGTCGCTGTTCAACTTCCTGAATCGTTTGTTCAGCTTTCTCCCGAGCCTGTTCAAGTAATTCCTGCTGTTCCGCACGAGTTTCTTGAGTGTCCTGCCGAGCTTGCGAAAGTTGTTGAGACTTAGTTTTTAACTGACCATCAACCACGACTTGCCGGCGCGCGGCTTCGGGGTTAACCATTTTAATTTCTTGTAAAGAGGGAATGCGCAGATAAAAACCGTCGAGCATTCGGTTCATATTGCCATCGACGAAGGCCTCGTCGTTCGCCTGTACAATAGCCACCATAGTTTGATACTGAGTCACACTTGAGTGGGGCTTATAGCGTTGCGCAATATCCCACAGCGTGTCGTTGCTGTTGATAGGCCCATAGCGCTCC
The DNA here is from genome assembly GCF_034422975.1 of Idiomarina sp. PL1-037. Taxonomy (NCBI): domain Bacteria; kingdom Pseudomonadati; phylum Pseudomonadota; class Gammaproteobacteria; order Alteromonadales; family Idiomarinaceae; genus Idiomarina; species Idiomarina sp. PL1-037. Next base: position 1,049,833 of record NZ_CP139873.1, on the reverse strand, counting down.
TGACCAATACGGACATCGGTTGCTTCTGAACCCTTCTCGCCTTTTATAACGACACCATCCTGCCAACCTGCGGCAGCGACAGTGACGCTGCCGGACAACAACATGGTTGCCAGCGAGAAATATCTCAGTACCTGCACTATCTTGGTTTTTCTCATCCTTCAGTCTCTGCCCGCGCTTTGCTCTTATCTTTAACGGCGTTCGTTAAAAAAACTTTATGACATACAGCGGCTTAAATTACCAGTAATCACGAATTAAAGTTTCCGCAATTTGTATGCTGTTGGTCGCCGCACCTTTGCGTATGTTGTCCGATACAACCCACAGGTTAAGTCCGTTAGGATGGCTGATATCTTCCCGTACCCGTCCGACAAAGACATCGTCATTGCCAGCGGCATCCCCCACTTGAGTTGGAAATTCCTCGCGCTGCTCCATTAAGGTAACACCAGGGGCTTCACTTAACAGCTGCTTTGCATGCTCAGCTGTAATTGGCTGACGCGTTTCAATATGAATAGCTTCTGCGTGCCCGAAAAACACAGGAACCCTGACCGCCGTAGGATTCACCCGAATACTGGGGTCATTAAATATCTTTTGAGTTTCCCACACCATTTTCATTTCTTCTTTGGTGTAGTCGTTCTCCTGGAAAACGTCTATTTGAGGAATACAGTTGAAAGCAATTTGTCGACTAAAGTTCGCGACCGTCGGCTGCTTTCCATTTAATAGTTCTGCAGTTTGCTTCGCCAGCTCTTCCATCGCATCTTTACCAGCGCCGGATACCGACTGATAGGTACTGACATTAATGCGTTCAATACCAACCGCATCATGAATAGGCTTAAGTGCCACCATCATTTGAATAGTGGAGCAATTCGGATTGGCAATAATATTACGGTTCCTGAAATCAGCTAAAGCCCAGGCATTCACCTCCGGCACCACCAAAGGAATATCCGGTTCATAGCGATATTCAGAAGTATTATCAATAACAACACAGCCGGCTTCAGCAGCTTTTGGAGCAAACTCCCGTGAAATTGAGCCACCAGCGGAAAAGAATGCGATATCAGCATTAGACCAGTCGAACTCACCAGCATCTAACACTTCTATTTCCTCGCCATTAAAGTCGATTGTTGCGCCAGCAGAGCGAGTACTTGCTAATGGAAAAAGTTCTGCCACTGGGAATTTTCGCTCAGCTAAGATTTCTATCATTTGCTTACCTACTAAACCTGTTGCACCTAATACGGCAACGCGAAACCCATGTGACATGCTGACTCCTTACTTAGACAATAGTCGGGCATCGAAGCCCAACTGTAAAAACTGTATATATTGCTCTCTATTATGGCATGTAACGACCTGATTAATGAACTCTCTGCGGGGGCTTTCTTTGCGATAGTTGCGCCGCAAACTGTCAAAACCGTCGGTAGTGAGGGCCCGTTGCCGAAAAAGCTCATCGTCCCGGAACAAGTCGAAGTGTTCTTTTGCCCACAAGTTAAGGTTTTCCGGTAAGTCCAACTCACTAGCGTTACGAGGATTCCAGACGACCGCGGGCAACACATCAGGTAAAGTCTTACTGAATGGCCTGCCAAAGTGTTCCAGCAGTGCATTTGAAATCATTACCGCCCCGCCAACTTTACCTTCCAGACTGTGGCCGGCAATGTGCGGAGTTGCGATATCAACGTAAGGCACCAGACCTGACAATACTTTGGGTTCATTTTCCCAGACATCCAACACCAGCGATGGTCGTTCACCCTGTTCTGCTCGCTCCAGTAAAGCCTGATTGTCGATAACCGCACCCCGGCTGGCGTTAATTAATAACTGCTGCGAATGCAGAGACTGCAATGCCGTATTTTCAAACAAATGCCGGGTCGGAAAATCGCCGTTTTGCGTCAGGGGAACATGACAGGAGATAATATCGGCCGTCAGTACTCGCTGCCAATGGTCATGCACAAACTTAATGCCTTTTTTACACAAGGGAGGATCATAATAATGAACATTGAGTCCCAGAGCCTCCAGTCTTTTTCCTGCCGCTTTTCCCGTATGCCCGGCACCGACAATAGCAACATCGATTTCGTCAGCTACATATTGGGGTTTGTCACTTAACCAATTGAGCACCGCGCACAATACATACTCACCAACCGATTGCGCATTTGCCCCCGGCGCGTGGGCAAACCCAATCCTCCGCTCTTTTAAAGCCTGAATATCTATATGCTCAGTGCCAATGGTTGCGGACGCAACAAATTTAAGTTTAGGAGCTCGTTCTAAGAGTGCTCTATCAACTTGAGTCACAGAACGCACGAGTAAAGCGTCAGCTTCTGCTAACAGTTTCTGCGGGGGGATTCGTTCAGAAAAGTAGGAAAGAGTTCCCGCATCCGACAATAAGTCGGAAAGTGCGGGAATATTCTGATCGGCAACGATTTTCATCGAAATAACCGATCTTGTCGATTATTCAGAGTATTGGCGCATCACTAACGACGCGTTTGTACCACCGAAGCCAAAGCTATTAGACATAACCGTTCGCAGCGGTGCTTCAGTTGTCTGTCTAATGATGTTCATGCCGTCGGCTTTTTCATCCAGCTCTTCAATATTGATTGAGGGTGTTACAAACCCATTCTTAAGCATAAGCAGCGAGTAAATAGCTTCGTGCACACCAGCTGCGCCCAGAGCATGGCCTGTCATTGCTTTTGTCGCACTAATCATTGGCGTTTTCTCTGGGAAAACCTCACGAATGGCTTCTAACTCTTTAACGTCACCAACTGGTGTACTGGTACCATGCGTATTCAAATAATCGACTGGCGTATCTACCGTTTCCATTGCCATTTTCATGCAGCGGACGGCACCTTCACCCGATGGGGCAACCATATCGTAGCCATCTGACGTCGCACCGTAACCAACAATTTCACCGTAAATTTTGGCGCCACGAGCTTTTGCTGCTTCCAGTTCTTCAATAACCAGAATACCGCCGCCACCAGCAGGTACAAAACCATCACGCCCCTGATCGTAAGTACGTGACGCTTTTTCAGGCGTATCATTGTACTTAGTACTTAATGCACCCATGGCATCAAATTCCATGCCCAGCGTCCAATGCAGCTCTTCACCACCGCCGGCAAAAACGCGATCTTGTTTACCGAACTGAATTAATTCCAGCGCATGGCCGATACAATGCGCAGAGGTTGCACAAGCAGAGCTTATTGAATAATTAACGCCTTTAATTTTAAAAGGCGTTGCCAGGCAAGCCGAAGTGGTTGAAGCCATGCAACGAGGTACCATGTATGGACCTACTTTTTTCACGCCACGCTCACGCAAAATATCAGCCGCAGCAACCTGATGCTCACCAGAAGCACCACCGGAACCAACAACTAACCCCGTACGCGGGTGAGAGACTTGCTCTTCGGTTAAGCCTGAATCCTCGATAGCCTGAGCCATTGCGATGTAAGCATAAGCTGCCGAATCACCCATAAAGCGCAACGCTTTGCGATCAATATGGTCTTTAGGATTTAAATCAACAGCTCCCCAAACCTGGCAGCGAAGTCCCATTTCCGCAAAAGACTCTGAACGGGTAATACCCGACTTGCCGGTGCGTAATGACTCCAGCACTTCTTCTTGATTGTTCCCGATACTCGATACAATACCCAGTCCGGTGATAACAGCTCTTCTCATTCTTTAATCCTGTCTGACATTTCTACGTCGATATCTTACCAACGTCGTGTGTGAATGTGGTCTGCTTTGTCCACTGTTGTTCGTAAAGTTGTTATTATAGCGTTCATCAACCAATAAATCATGGGATAGCCGCTTGAATTCTAATTCATCTGTTCAGTTTAACGAGCAAGGCGTGCCCGTTTCCACTACTTTCGATGATATTTATTTTTCTGTCGAAAGCGGTGTTGACGAAAGTCAGTACGTATTTCTGGCGCAAAACGGATTACCGGAACGCTGGCTATCGCTACCAGCTCATTACAGCTTTACCATAGCCGAAACCGGGTTTGGTACAGGGTTAAACTTTCTGCTGACCTGGAAACGTTTTTTAGAGCAGGCACCTGCCAACACACGTCTTCATTTTGTCAGTTTCGAAAAGTTCCCTTTATCGCGTCAGCAACTTAAACAAGCATACCAATTGCTCGAACCCATAGAGGAATTCAGTCAGTCGTTTCTAGAGCACTACCCGGCAACGGATCCCGGCTGTCATCGCATTATACTATCACAGGGCAGGGTCATTCTGGATCTGTGGATAGGCGACCTTAATGAGCTGATACCAGAATGGCTTCCACAAGCACAGCAACAAATTGACACCTGGTTTCTCGACGGTTTTGCTCCAGCAAAGAACCCGGAAATGTGGCAGCCAGCACTTTTTGATGCCATGAAGCAAACCGCACACAGCGGGACAACCTTTGCTACCTTTACCGCTGCCGGCAGTGTCAAAAGAGCACTACAGCAAAGCGGATTCGAGGTTCAAAAAGTAGCGGGCTTTGGCCGCAAACGAGAAATGCTTTGTGGTCACTATCATAGCGCCGAAGTTTGTCAAAAATATTACGACAGGCGTGATGTTACCATTATTGGCGGCGGCATCAGTGCAGCGTGTTCTGCCCTTGCACTGAAACAAAGAGGCGTGAACGTCAGAGTTATTAGTACCGGTACTGCTGACGGTGCATCCGGAAACCCTCAGGGAGCAGTTTATCCTCTGTTACACGCCGAGCATACGCCGCTCAGTCGTTTTTACTGGCAGGCGTTCTCCACAGCCACCAGCTTCTACCGTAACTTTTGTGCAGACCACTGGTTTCCTGTCGGCGTTATGCAACCGGCCTTTAACGATGACAGAGCTAAGCGTTACCAGCGTATAGCCGATAACCTTTACGCGACAGACACGGTACGCTATTTACCTCAGCCGGAGGCAGAACAAGAAGCCGGGGTTCCACTGGCAGTTCCAGCGCTGCACTACCCTAAAGCCGGATGGTTACGGCCGGCGGCTGTGGTCAAAAGCCTTTTGGAAGTCGCAAAAATTGAACTTGTTGAAGGCGAAGCTACGGCTCTGGAGAAAACTGAAAATGGCAGTTGGCAGATATCACTAAAGGACGAAAGTGCGCTGATCGCTGAGCGGGTTCTCATTGCCGCGGGTCATCACATCAATTCGTTATTGCCGGAAAGCGTCAAACCGTTGCCAATACAATCGGTTCGCGGACAAGTCAGTCTGGTGCAAACAACACCGTTATTGTCTTCGCTGAAAACGGTTTTATGCTTTAAAGGCTATTTAGTTCCGGAAGATGGCAAGCATCACTGTGTTGGCGCAACCTTTAATCGCGGTAGAGAGGATTTAGAGCCAACCACTAAGGATGATGAAGAAAACCTGAAACAACTGGCTGAAAATGCGAAACAACCATGGGCTGAGTCTCTGCACTTAACATCCCAAAGGGTCTCGGTACGGGCGACCAGCCCCGATCACCAGCCTGTTACCGGAGCGGTTGCCGAAGATTTATATGTTATTACAGCGCTGGGGTCACGAGGCTTCACTTCTGCCCCTATTCTGGCAGAAGTGCTAGCCTGTCAGTTAACCGGAGAGTTAGTGCCGTTAACTCAGGATGCTTTACGCCGTATCTCCGCCAGTCGCTTTGAGAGCTAATTTGTCCAGTACATTGTTAATGTGAGCCTGGTCGGCCGGAGACAACTCATGCCGCGTTTTGTGAACTGCCTCACGCAAAGCCGGCATGATCTTCTCCGGCTGAGTCTCACCAGCCATTTCCAGTTGCGCAACGACTAAGTCGAAATGCCCGCGCAAATACCCGCAGGCAAATAACTCATCATCTGTCCCGGAAACCACCGCATCATCGAATACGGTTTCAAGTTGTTCCACTAATTGATCAAAGTCCGTACGAGTTCCCATCTGCAGTTTCCCGTTGAAAAACAAAGGCACTCATTCTAACGGTCTTTTTGTTACAATGCATCCGCATCACAGACTCAACCTATGACAGAGGTAGTTATTATGTCCCTGGAAATTGGCTTGTTTTACGGCTCTACCACTTGCTATACCGAAATTGCTGCAGAAAAAATTCAGCAAGCCATCGGCGAGGACATCGTCCAGCTGTTTGATATAAAAAATACCCCGCTAAAAGAAGCTGAGCAATTTGATATTCTTATTTTCGGCATTTCCACCTGGGACTTTGGCGAACTTCAGGAAGACTGGGAAAGCCATTGGGACGACATAAATGATGTGAACCTGAACGGTAAAATTGTTGCGCTTTTTGGCATGGGCGATCAGGAAGGTTATACCGATTGGTTCCAGGACGCTCTGGGCATGCTGCACGATGCCATAGCCAACCACGGCTGCAAGCGCATTGGTTTTTGGCCAAATCAGGGGTACGAATTTGCTGCTTCCAAAGCGTTAACCGCAGATAACACTCAGTTCGTCGGTTTATCACTAGATGAAGACTCCCAATATGAGCTATCAGATGAACGTATCGAACAATGGACGACGCAAGTTTTAGAAGAAACTGCCGAACAATTAGGATAATAAAATGCAAAGCTTTCTTTCAAAAGCCCTGCTGTTACTCGCTTTGCTAATATCGGTAACGGCTCAGGCAAAAACCGAAGTTTCCAGTATTGACCAGTTCACCTCGTCATTTCAGGAGCACCCCGGTTTTTTCACCTTTTACCACGATGAAGCGAGTGCAAAGTTTTATCTGGAAGTGCCCAGACAAGGACCACAGTTTATTGTTCAAACCAGTCTTCCCTGGGGCTTAGGTTCTAATGATGTCGGGCTGGACCGCGGTCAACTGGGGGAAACTCGGTTAGCCTCATTTCATGTTGAGGGAAATAAGGCGTTACTGGTTCAACACAACACCGAGTTTCGTGCACAAACCAGGAATCAGGCTGAACGCAGTAGTGTCGATCAAGCGTTTGCCGACGCCATGCTTTATGGTTTTGACGTTGTTGCCAGCAACAACGAACGTGTATTAATAGACTACACCCCTTACTTGTTGAGCGATGTACACGGTGTTAGTAAGCGCTTACAGCAGACCGAGCAAGGACAGTTTAAGGCTGATACAAGCCGCTCAGTGATTTACCCTGAACGCAGCAAAGCCTTTTCAGAAAATACGGAACTGGAAGCAAAAGTCACTTTTGTCGGCGAAGGAAAAGGGCAGTGGGTCAATCAGGTTGCAGCCAACGCCGATGCGCTTTCTTTGCACCTCCATCATTCTTTTATAAAGTTACCTGACGCCGGATACCAACCCCGGAAATTTCATCCAAACAGTGGTTTCTGGGCTCACAGTTTTAAAGACTACGCCGCACCTCTTGGCGAATCGATGACAGTTCAATATATCCCACGCCACCGGTTGAATAAGAAAGACCCTATTGCCTCACAAAGTGAGGCGCGTGAACCTATTGTTTATTATCTTGATCCGGGTGCTCCGGAACCTGTCAAAACAGCACTGCTTGAAGGTGCCCGCTGGTGGGCTCGGGGCTTTGAAGCCTTGGGTTACGAAAATGCTTTTCAGGTAAAAGTTCTGCCCGACGATGCTGACCCTATGGATGTGCGCTACAACGTCATTCAGTGGGTTCACCGTGCAACTCGAGGTTGGTCTTACGGCTCATCGGTAATAGACCCTCGTACCGGCGAAATCATTAAAGGTCATGTCACCCTTGGGTCACTGCGTGTCCGCCAAGATATGAAAATAGCCGAAGGCTTATTGACCCCTTTTATCGAAAACCCCAGAGAACTTAAAAGCGCGGTTAAAAATATGGCTCTGGCTCGTATTCGCCAATTAAGTGCACACGAGATAGGCCATACCTTAGGCATTGCTCATAACTTTGCTGCCAGCGCGTCAGACAGGGCTTCCGTTATGGACTATCCTCACCCGCTGGTAAACCTGACAACCAATGGCAGTTTAAGCTTGAGCAACGCTTACACAGAAGGCCTAGGAATATGGGATAAGCAAGTTCTGGCTTATGGGTACAGTGACTTTGGCGGTATGCCGTCGTCTGACGAGCAACTCGCCCGTATTCTGGACAAAAATAAAACACTCAACCTGAGCTTTATTTCCGACAGAGACGCACGCCCTGCCGGTGGTGCTCACCCTCAGGCACATTTATGGGATAACGGCGGTGACCCTGTTACCGAGCTTGAGCGAATGCTTTCCGTGCGTCAGCAAGTGTTGGATAACTTCAGCAAAGACATGCTGAACGGCGATCAGCCATTAAGCCAGTTGCAATCGACTTTTGTACCTATTTACTTGCTGCACCGCTACCAGACCGAAGCGGCAGTAAAACGTCTGGGTGGTGTTAATTACCATTATTATATGGCTGACGAATCTACAGACGACTACCAGCCAGTAGGTGCTGCCAGACAACAAACTGCTCTGAAGCAGTTATTAAAAACCATTCAAGCAGATACTTTGCGCGTACCCTCACATATTCAACAATGGCTGGTGCCGCCAGCTTACGGTGAAAGCCCGTCCCGCGAAAACTTCAGTGGTAAAACAGGGCTAATCCCCGATACCGTCAGCATGGCTGCCAGTGCCGCGGATCACAGTTTGAATTTGATGCTAAACAGCCAGCGTCTGAACCGGTTAGCACAACAACACGCGGACAATGACCGAGTGCCTTCTCCGGCCGGACTGATGACAGCAATTTTCAATACTGTTTTCAGCGACTGGGAAAACGCAAAGAAAGCCCCTGTTCAGCAGCGCTTATTGGCAACGGCCATCAACGCCGAAGTAAGAGCAGTAAAAAATTCGGGACTGGCTGCAGAAACCCGGTTAGTCATGCGAGCAGAGCTGGCTGAACAACAACAGCAACTTGCCAAGTCCGACTCACTACTAATACAACAATTAGCAAAAGATTTAGATAAATTTTTAAACGAGGGGGAATGGCCCGAACAGTACGAACCCGAGCCGTTACCGCCGGGTTCGCCCATCTAAAACCGTTAATGTAGAGCCGCTTTGGGCGGCTCTTAAAAGTCGTCTAACTGTTCTTTCGTTTTGCCATGAGGCGTTGGCTGGCGCGTTTCCGGATCAATATGTACGAACACAATGTCGTCAGCTGAACAAATGTTTTGCTTGGTGTGCTTATTGCGTACCAGACAAGTGATAGCTAACGACGTACGTCCCGCAGATTTCACCTGCAAGCCAAATTCAACGACATCGCCCTGAAACGCTGAGGTTTCAAAGGTAATAGCACCAATATGCTTAGTTACCAGGCTTTTTGCCCCTAACTGGCAACTGGCAAAGATATAAGCTTCTTCGTCAATCCATTCTAAAATACGGCCACCAAATAGCGAACCGGCAAAGTTCAAATCATTTGGCATAACCAGTCGGCGAGATAAAAAGCGCATAGTCACTCCTTGTTCATGGAAGATATGTACATATTATAACCTATTGTTCGCCAATGGTTTGTTGAAAAAATTGAGCAATCATCGAATATAAATGAATTTTTGTATTACGCCCGTTAATAGAATGCTTTTTCCCCGGATAATTCATCATTTCAAAAGCCTGAGCGTTATCCTGTAATTGCTTGTAGAGCTTTGTGCTATGAGTAAACAAAACATTGTCATCGGCCATTCCATGATAAATCAGTAAATCACCTTTTAAGTTCTTACTGTATGGAAAAACCGATGAGTTTTCATAGGCATCGCCGTCATTGGGCATGCCCATAAAACGTTCAGTATAATGCGTATCATATAGACGCCAGTCGGTTACCGGTGCGCCAGCTACTCCGGCCTTAAAGTATTCAGGTGCTTTAAACATAGCCAGCAACGACATATATCCACCGTAGCTGTGACCGTATATACCAATACGCTTTGAATCGACATAAGGCAGGCTGGTTAAATACTTAACCCCCACCACCTGATCGTCCACTTCCGGGCTCCCCATGTTTTTATAAATAGGTGCCTCGAAGCGTTTTCCCCGGTTCGCCGAACCCCGGTTGTCCAGAGTAAAGACGATAAAGCCCTGCTGAGCCATATACTGAACAAAACCGCTACCCCAGCTTTTCGTTACTCGCTGAGCGCCGGGTCCACCGTAAACATACACAAGAACCGGATACTGCTTTTCTGCATCAAAGTCTTTTGGCTTGGTCATTTTGTAGTACAGTGTCTGACCGTCTTCAGCTTCCAGTTCACCAAATTCAGGGTAACGCCAGTTTCTCAAATAAGGAGAGAGTGCATGCTCTCCAGTCACTTTGTTTTCAGCCAGCCACACCAGATGATTCCCTGTAGGACCGTGTAAACTCACTTGTTTAGGCTGCTGAGACGATGAGTAGGTATCCAGATACGAGCGTGCATCGGTGTCAAATTTAATATTGTGCATGCCTTCGCGTGCAGTAATGCGCGTAGGATTAGCCGCAGAACTGGCATTTAGCTGAGTACGATACAGGTGAGATTCCAGAGGTGACTTTTTCCGAGCGGTAAAATACAGTGTACCAGTACTTTCATCAATCGCTTCCAGTTCATCAACCTGCCAGTCGCCGGCACTCAATTGACGAATTAATGACCCATCCAGGCGATATAAATAAAGGTGTTTGAAACCACTTCGTTCAGATGCCCAAATGAAATGTTTGTTATCATTTAAGAAATACAAGTCATCGTGCAGGTTCAGCCAGCTGTCCGAGGTCTCCGTTAATAACTCGCGCTGAGTTTCGCTTGCTCTATTATAAAGCCAAAGCGTCAAGGCCTGCTGATTCCGGCTCTGCCATTGGTAACTCAAACGATTGCTGTCACCAACCCATTTCACCCGGGCCAAATAACCATCACTTTTCTTATCCAGCTGCAACCAATTGGTCTGCTTGTCGGCAATTTTATATACACCCAGGTCAATCTCAACATTGTCACTTCCGGCGAACGGATAACGTTGTTGTATGGTTTCAATTCGGTCTGCGTATATCTCGCTACGGGTGGCCAGAGGCACCGGGCTTTCATCGACTTTAGTCAGCGCGATAGCCGACTCATCCGGAGCCCACCAGTAACCTGTCATGCGCTTCATTTCTTCCTGTGCAACAAACTCCGCCATGCCAAACTTAAGCGTGTTACCGCCTTCGCTTGTAACCGCGTATTCTTCGCCATTGGCAAGATCAATAAAGTACAAGTTCTGTTCCCGGACAAAAGACACATAGCCGCTTTTTGGCGAGAACTTAACGTCAGTTTCAAAAGCATCCGTCTTTGTCAGCTGAGTCACTTTTTCTTCATCAGTCCGGTAATAAAAAACATCACCGTTATAGGGAAAAAGCAGCGCGTCCCCTTTTGCTGACCAGCTGTACTCAATTATGCCATTGCCACTAATGCGTTGACGCTCCCTGCGGGCTTTCTCTTCATCGGACAATTCAAGCTCATCGGCGGCAAGCTGGTCTGCTGAAACTAACAATTTATGCTTGTCGGCTTCAATATCGTATAACCAGAGATCATAACGTTGCGGGTCTTCCTTACTGCCTTTTAAGTATGAAAGGTATTGCCCGCCGGGCGCAAACTTTAACGACTTGGGAGTTTCACCCGTAAGACTGGGACCACTAAATAAACGCTCTATGGTTAATTCTTCGGCAAAAACAGAGAGACTAAAAAAGCTAAAAACAATAACAGCAATCGCCTGGATACGACGATTAAAATGAAAAGGCATGATGCAAGATCCAACGATGAGTTTATTACCAATTATATTAACAAAGTTCGGAATAAAAATGGGTTGGCTGCGGTGAAATAACACGAAAACGCTACCGTCGAATTACGACGATAGCGTTATTTTCCGAAAAGACAGTTCAATTAAAAGCTAATAGAAACGCCAGCCTGAAAACGACGACCCATAACAGGCGCATCATCTTTTATAAAGGAGCTGTGAACAAAGCCTAACTGATCCGTCAAGTTTTCACCTTTCAGGTAAAGGGTAGCACCGTAATTTGCTAACCATTCAGGATAAAAGTTGACGCGGGCGTTCAATAAGCCATAAGCGTCAGTAACTGTTTCATTCTGCCCTATTTTATCCTGTTCCATATAGCGCGTATAACCGATAGCACCGTCCCAGCCAACGGCCTGGTAACGCACTTCAGTACCAAAACGCTGAGCCGGAATTCGCGGCAAATCATTACCATCACGCTGTTTTGCGCGAGTGTAATCGCTAAAGCCGTGGAGTGACCACTGTTCTGTAAATTTCCAGTCTAACTCAAGTTCATAGCCATAAAGCTCGGCGTCAATCTGTTTAAACTGAACCACTTCGAGACCGCCGTGTTCATGAGCATGTTCATCTGCATGCTCCTCTTCATGAGCATGCTCTTCGTGGCCATGGCCTTCATCGCCATGTAATTGTTCACTGTTCAGGCCAATGAAATCATCGTAGATGAAGTCATCAACGCGGTTGTAAAACACATTCAAATTTGCATGAAAACGATCATTCTCGTAATGGAATCCCGCATCAATATTGTTTGATGTTTCGGTTGTAATCGCAGCATCATTCGGCTCAATATGGTATTCATCGTGCTCTTCTTCATGCAGCTCATAACCCAGGCCAAGCTCGTAAGTGCGGGTTGCAAAGTGATTACCGTTAGCAAAGACTTCGTTTGCAGCCGGCGCCCTTTCTGCATGACTCAGGTTGAATGAAACCGATGTGTGGTCACTGAAATGATAGAGGTAACCGGCAGATGCCGAAGTGGCGTCAAAGGTATCCAGTTTGCGCTCTTCGCTGGAAAGCGATGTACGTTCGTGGCGAACACCTAAATCAACGTGATGAGATCCAAATTCCTGCTCTACGACCCAGAACAAGCCTTGGGTACGACGAGACGTGTTCGGCGTGAAGGCTTCTTCCCCAAAAGCAGATTTATCGCTGATGTCCCACTGCCAACCAACCGCGCCTTTCCAGCCAGCAATCTCTTTATGCTGACCAATCAGTCGTATCTCTTTTTGCGCATTTTCAAATTGAGTTGCGACGAGGTTGTCTTCAATTTCCTGATGCTGGTAATCCGTTAAGGCGGCGCGGAAATCCACACGATTAAAGCCACTAAAAGGATTACGCCATTGGCCTGCAAATTGAATACGTTCTTGCTCTAAATCAGCATAAGGACCAGCTTCCACATGGTCATGATCTTCCTCTTGACCATGTTCTTCTTCATGCTCACCTTCTTCCTCACCATGGCCATGGTTGTGACCAGGAATACCGTATTCTTGATAAAGTCCCTGATAAGACACTCCGAAAAAGCCATCATCGAACTGGTAACTGGCGCCAATAGTGCCGCCCTGGGCATCAATAAACGAGTTCTCAATGTGATCCACCGTTTCACCTTCGTCATTCGTAAACGACGGTGTCTCATAGTCATTTGCACGGCGAATAAAAGCGTCGGTATAAAGCGCCCAACGACCATTGCCTACTTGCAAATCGTAAGATCCCTCTTTGTTGTCGTTATTGGTAGAAGCTGACACATTCGCATTACCCTGCATGCCGTAAACAGGCTCAGAAGGAATGCGGTTATCGACTACATTAATGACCCCGCCAATTGCTCCACTGCCATACAGCAGTGTTGCCGGGCCTCTTAGTACTTCAATTTGCTGTGCGGTACTGGTTTCTGTTGTGACCGCATGGTCGGGACCACCTCGAGATACGTCACCAGTATCAAGTCCGTTTTGGGTGATCTTTACTCGAGGCCCGCCGAGGCCCCGAATAATAGGGCTGCCAGCAACATTCGCAAAATGGGTATTGTTAATACCCGGCTCCATTGCCAGAGTTTCTCCCAGACTATGGGCATTCTTTTGCTTAAGCGCGTCACCAGAAATAATATTGACAGGCTGCGCCGATTCAAGCGCCGTCTTATCCAGCGGGCTTGCATTAATGACAATGACTTCATAGTCATTTATGTGTTCATGTTCTTCTTGCTGTTGCGCCTGTGCAACAGTACTTGTTGCCAGTAATGCAAGAGTTAACGCATTCAGTTTCATAACCACTCCAGTTAACGTTGTTTCAGATTAACGCCATCTCGTTATTGTAATAATATAACATTACAAAATCCTGATACGTTTTGCAACACTCTTTCAATTATCCACTCTGGTTGTCTGCTACCTGCTGCGGTACACTAGCTTGGCTATTATGATAAAAAACACCAAGGACATGATATGAAGCCATCCCATATTCTTCTGCCCGTCACATTAAGTCTGCTGATAGCGGCTTGTGGCGCATCAGAACCCGAACTAAAAAAGACGGAAATCCGTGCTGAAGAATCCAATATCCGTGCTCATTTAGAGTTTCTTGCAGACGATGACCTTAAAGGTCGCGAAACTGGTAGTAACGAGCATGAAATTGCCTCTAACTACATTGTTTCTGAGTTCAAACAGTTAGGCCTTGAGCCTGCTGGTGATGACGGCACTTATTATCAGCGTGTTCCCTTTCGTAAAAGTACACTGAAAGAAAACAGCGCTAGCATGACCTTTGAAAACAACGGCGAAGTGGTTGAATTTGAATTCCCTAAGCAATTCATTACCGGCCCAAGTCATTATGAAGAAAAAGATGAAATTACTGCGCCATTAGTTTTTGTCGGCTATGGTATGGAAGCTCCTGAATTTGGTCTTGATGATTACAACGGCCTTGACGTAGAAGGCAAAATTGTTGTGATGCTAACCGGTCGTCCGGACTTTTTGCCTAGTGAAGAAGGCGCTCATTTAGCCAATATTAAAAATGATATTGCCCGGGAAAAAGGTGCGGTTGGTATTATTACTTTGCACACTCCAGTGCGCGAAAAAACTCGCAAATACGAAACCAGCGTTTATTACACCAAAACGCCACGCATGACCTGGTTAGGTCCTAATGGTTTGCCTAAAGGTGAAGAACAACAGTTAAAAGGTTCCGCCTATATTGATGATGAACCCGCCGAAAAACTCTTTGCCAGTGCACCGACAGAACTGAGCACTATCTTCGAGAAAATCGAAGAAGACCCTGACTTCTCTCCTGAAGGGTTTGAACTGGAAGGTGAAGTCACTCTGGCTCGCGAATCGCGTCACGAAGAAATTTCCAGCCCTAACGTCGCAGCTGTATTGCCCGGTTCTGACGAAACCCTGAAAGACGAGTACGTTGTTTATACAGCGCATTCCGATCATATTGGCGTAGTAAAAGACATGAGCCGCGAAGACAATATCAATAATGGTGCTATGGATAATGCCAGTGGTGTTTCTATTATGCTGGAAACCGCGCGCTTGTTTGTAGAGTCAGAGCAAAAATTCGATCGTTCAATTATGTTCTTGTCTGTCACCGCAGAAGAAAAAGGCTTGTTAGGTGCAGACTACTTTGCGAATAACCCGACGGTTCCATTAGAAAACATCGTAGCAAATGTGAATCTGGATATGCCGGTACTGCTGTATGATTTTGCCGACGTCATTGCCTTTGGTGCTTCCCATTCAACTTTAGGCGAGACAGTTAGCAAGGCTGCTGAGCAGTTCGATACAACGCAAAGCCCTGATCCTATGCCCGAGCAGGCTATTTTTACACGCTCAGACCATTACACTTTGGTTAAAAAAGGCATTCCGGCGGTGTTCTTGATGACCGGATTTACCTCACGTACCGAAGGTGAAGACGGCGGCGAAGTCTGGGGCAAGTTTTTTGCTGAGCACTATCATAAGCCCAGCGATGGACTCAACTTAGACATTAACTACGAAGCTGGAGCGCGCTTTACCGACATTAACTTTGCCATTGGTAAAGATATTGCAAATGCCGATAAGCGCCCACAATGGCTGGAAGACTCGTTCTTCGGTAGACAATTTAACGACTAGGTGTACGGTTAAAGTAAAGAACGAATTCGAGGGAGCCCTAATCGGCTCCCTTTTTGTTAGCGACCGTCATTAAAATGTCATTTACGCTCTCTACACTTTTACCATCAGTAGCTGCCGGAGCACTTGATGTTATCTGTAGACAAAGTTGTTAATGACAAGCTTCCACTCATTAAAGGGAAACCTTGGTTAGAAAAGCCAACGACCTGGGTTTTACGCAACCTTTTACACGAAGAAGACATTCAGAAGTTTGGCAAAAGCTCTCCTTCTTTAGAAGGCATAGACTTTGTTGAACACACTCTGGACTATTTCAATTTCACTTACGCCTACTCTTCGCAAGAACTGGATAATATTCCTGTAAGCGGACGTCTGGTTATTATTGCGAATCATCCGATAGGCTCTCTTGATGGGTTGGCATTATTAAAGTTAGTGAGTGAAATGCGCAGCGATGTAAAAATAGTTGCCAATGAATGGCTGTCTGCACTTGAACCGCTTAGCTCCCTGTTGCTGCCCATTAATGTTTTTGGCGGCAAGCCCAGCCGCAAAGACATTCGCAACATACATAATCACCTTCACGGCGAAGGGTGCGTCATATTGTTTCCTGCTGGCGAAGTGTCGCGGCTACGCCCCAATGGGGTACGCGATACTCACTGGCAAAGTGGCTTTCTGAAAATAGCCAAGGCAACCCAAAGTGACATTTTGCCCATACGTCTCGACGCTCATAACTCAGCCTGGTTTTACACCGCTTCTATGGTCTACAAGCCTTTAGCTACCATGCTCTTGGTAAAGGAAATGTTTCGTCAGCAACGTAAGCAGGTTAAGTGCCATATAGGGCAAAGAATACCTGTTGAAGCCTTTCTTCATCAGGGCCTTAGTATCAACCAGCAGGTTAAACTGTTTAAAAAGCACTTGTACCGTTTAGGCACTCAAAAAAAATCGATTTTCCCAACTCAGACAGCAATAGCCCGTCCTGAATCGCGCCAACCTTTGAAAGCGGCCATTGAGGCCTGTGAATTACTGGGTGAAACCCCATGTGGCAAAAAGATTTATCTGTATGAATTCAGTGGTAGCTCCCCTATTCTTCGGGAAATAGGCCGCTTAAGAGAAGTGGCTTTTCGCACCGTGGGCGAAGGTACCTGGCGTAAACGCGACCTTGATGAGTACGATACCTGGTATATGCACCTGATACTCTGGGATCCGGATGATCTTGAAATTGCTGGTGCTTACCGTCTGGGCGACTGCAATAAAATAATAGAAACGCACGGCCAAAACGGACTCTACAGTGACGGATTCTATGAGTTCTCGGACGCTATGAAGGATATTTTTCCGCAAAGTCTGGAACTGGGCCGTTCATTTGTACAACCCCGGTATTGGGGTAAGCGCAGTCTGGACTATCTCTGGGTAGGTATTGGTGCGCTGTTGCGTAAGCATCCAGATTATCGTTACTTATTTGGCTCTGTCAGTATTAGCAACGCGTTACCAAAGGATGCGCAGGCCGCTTTAGTCAAATTTTACAGCAGCCATTTTCCACCGCAAACACCAATGGCCAGGGCGAACATTCCTTATCGTTTAAACACCGACTCAACGGTGCCTGACTTTACCGGTAACAACTACGCCGATGAATTTGTTCTGCTAAAAAGCTACATGGCGAATATCGGCTCTGCCATTCCCACGCTTTACAAACAATACTCGGAGCTATGTGAACCCGGCGGAGTGCAGTTTTTAGAGTTTGGCGTTGACCCGGACTTTAACCACTCGATAGATGGATTGGTGTTAGTGGATACCACCAAACTCAGTGCGAAAAAGCGCAAGCGTTACTTAGAAACGAGATAAGCACTAGCCTGCTGATACCAGTCGCCCAGTACAATACGTTTAGCGGGTTTGCCGTCACCGAGAGTGAAGCAATGCACTGCCGGACGGTGTGTGTGGCCATGAATGAGCTGTCTAACGCTGTGCTTTTCCATAACATGCAGCACTTCACTGTGCTGAGCATCCATTTTATAAAGCTGTTCCGGGGTTAGTTCAGGTCTTTGGCTACTGGATTTCTCCCGTAACCGGTTAGCAATACGCATACGCCAGGACAAGGGCAAGCTACGCATAATACCTTTGACCAGAGCATTCTGGATAATAGCCCGATAACGCAGGTAACCTTTATCCAGCGTGCATAAGGTATCACCATGCATCAGTAGTACCCGCTCGCCATACAAGTCAATGACCGTTTCATCAGGGAGAAGGGTTAAACCAACATCGCTGGCAAAACGCTCGCCCACCATGAAGTCACGGTTCCCGGCCATAAAGTAAAGGCGTACACCACTGTCCGTCATGTACTTCAGCTGATTTTTTACTTGCGCCGCAAATTCGCTGGTGTCGTCGTCGCCCAGCCAGGCATCGAACAAATCGCCAAGAATATAAAGCGCATCAAGATTAGTGTGTTGCTGACAAAAGTTATCAAAAGCAGCCAGAATATCTGGCCGCCCCGGACTTAAATGTAAGTCAGCAATAAAGCCGGTGGTCACGGAATCAGTCTTTAACCGACACACTTTCAATAACCACGTCTTCAACCGGCACGTCCTGATGGAAGCCCGCTGAACCGGTTTTCACGTCTTTAATGGTGTTTACCACGTCCATACCTTCTACAACCTCGGCAAATACGCAATAACCATAACCGTTAGGTGTTTCATTCTGAAAGTTAAGAAAAGCATTGTCGTTCACGTTGATGAAAAACTGAGACGATGCTGAATGAGGATCGGGCGTGCGCGCCATAGCTACCGAGCCAACCACATTCGGTTTTGCTGTCGGCGCTTCGTTTTCGATATTGTCGCGTGTTTCTTTTTGCTTCATGCCAGGCTCAAAACCACCACCCTGCACCATGAAGTTACTAATAATACGGTGAAAAATTGTGCCATCATAAAAACCGTCACGGGCATACTGTAAAAAGTTATCTACAGTCTTAGGCGCGGTTTCATTGTGCATTTCTAAAGTGATATCACCATGATTGGTATGTAAAACGACTTGCATTGAATGTACCTGTTTCATTGACTAAACCAGCCAATAGTGTACCAGAGCCGTACCATAGGTGGTATCATAAGCCCCCAGTTTTCATCGCTAACCGTTTAAAAGTAAGAGACACTATTTATGGCATTAACCGTATTTAACACCCTCACCCGCAAAAAGCAGTCATTTGAGCCTATTCAACCCGGCCACGTGGGTATTTATGTGTGCGGTGTTACCACCTACGACTACTGCCATATTGGCCATGCCAGAACTTATGTCGCTTTTGATATTGTTGTGCGGTATCTGCGAAAGTTAGGGTACAGCGTGAAATACGTCCGCAATATCACCGATCTGGACGATAAAATCATTAAACGTGCGGCTGAAAACGGAGAAGATTTTCATCAGGTTACTGAGCGCTTTATTCGGGAAATGCATAAAGATTTTGACGCGTTGAATTTAGTCCGTCCCGACATTGAACCGCGTGTAACCGGCCATATGGATGAAATTATCCAGATGATTGAACGCCTTGTTGAAAACGGCAACGCCTATGAAGCAGGCAACGGCGATGTTCTCTTTGATGTTTCTACATTTAACGATTACGGCAAGCTCAGTCGTCAGGACTTAGAGCAATTGCAAGCGGGTTCACGGGTTGATGTTGACGCAGCCAAACAAGATCCGCTCGACTTTGTGCTCTGGAAAAGCGCTAAGCCCGGCGAGCCCAGCTGGTCTTCGCCCTGGGGTGAAGGCCGCCCGGGCTGGCATATTGAATGTTCAGCAATGAATAAGAAGCACCTAGGCAGCACTTTCGATATTCATGGTGGCGGCTCTGACTTGTCTTTTCCTCATCATGAAAATGAAATAGCGCAAAGCTGCTGCGCGAATCAATCTGAGTACGTAAAGTACTGGATGCACAGCGGTATGGTGCAGGTCGACAATGAGAAAATGTCGAAGTCACTGGGCAACTTTTTTACGATTCGCAGCGTACTGGAACAATACGACGCGGAAACCGTGCGGTATTTCCTGTTGTCGAGCCATTACCGCTCACAGCTAAACTATACTCAGGAAAACTTGGATCAGGCGCATTCCGCTCTGGAGCGCTTATACACTGCATTGCGTGACATAACACCGCAAGCCGCCAGTGAAGAATTGCATAGCAAATACTGGCAGAGCTTTCAGCAGGCTATGGACGACGACTTAAACGCGCCGGAGGCCATGAGTGTGTTATTTGAAATTGCCCGGGAAATTAACCGCAACCGCGAGAGTGCTCCGGACGCAGCCGCGCAATTAGCGCACGTTTTACTTGAACTGGCTGAAGTAATGGGGCTGCTGCAACAGTCTCCGCAAGAGTTTTTACAAGGTGACGACGACGATGTCGCCAAAATTGAAGCGTTGATTGCCAAGCGTAATCAGGCCCGGGAAGATAAAGACTGGGCTGCAGCAGACGAAGCCCGTGATGAGCTAACCAACATGGGTGTTGTTTTAGAGGATGGTGCTGAAGGCACCCGCTGGCGTCGCGCTTAACCGACAAACTGATTAAGAGGTTTAACCTATGGCATTTGCACAACTGCAAATCGTCAGCTCACTGGCTGACGCATACTCAAAAGATGGTGCCGACGCACTTATCTTAATTGGAAATTTTGATTCTATTGACGATTCTGCTCTGGCTGAAACGATTCAGCAGGCACAAATTACCGATCAAAGAGTGGGAAAACAGCCTTTACTGTTACAGGCTGACGGTGTTCCGGGCCAGCGTTTGGTCGCTGCGCCTACCGGGCCGTTAAACCGCGACTTTGACGATGTTCGTCAGGTTTTCGATGCGGCACATGCGGCAGCAAAAGTTGCGCAAGATGCCGGCGCCCGACACCCGGTTATCGCGTTGAATAACGTCAATGTGAACGACGAGCGTTATCAGCAAGCCTTTTTAGCCGCTTATCTTGGCTTTTGTCAGGCACTTTATCAGCCACTGGAAGCTCGTGAAGCTCATGGTGAAGAAGCCATTGAACCGACTCAAAACGTCATTTTAGTTGGAGAGCTTGACGCTGAATGGGCCATGGCGGTTGAAGCCGGTAAACGCGTTGCCCGCGACCTTGCAGGTACCGAACCTGAGCGTATGGCACCACCTAAATTTGCTGAATATTGCCGCCAGGCCTTTGCTCACACTTCGGTCAAGGTCACTGTTATCGATGACTACCAGCAACTACAGCATGAGTACCCTTTACTGGCAGCCGTTGGTCGCTCATCAATGGCCGTAGAGCGTCATCGCCCTTGCGTTATTCGCCTTGAGTATCACGGCAACAACCCCGAGCGTACAGTTATGTTTGCCGGTAAAGGTATCGTTTACGACACCGGTGGTGCTGACTTAAAAACCGGTGGTCATATGGCTGGTATGAGCCGAGATAAAGGCGGTGCTGCAGGCGTTGCCGGCTTCTTAAAAACGGTTTCGGAATTACAGCCAGAGCACCTTAATGTGGTTGCTGAAATTGGCGCGGTACGTAACAGCATTGGTTCGGATGCTTTTGTGGCCGATGAAATTATTACCGGCCACAGCGGCAAGCGTGTCCGCATTGGGAATACCGATGCCGAAGGCCGCCTGATAATGGCCGACTTACTTTCGCATTTACGCGAAGAAGCGGCGAAAGCTGACGGCGAACACGAGTTATATACGGTAGCAACTCTGACAGGCCACGCAGCCCTTTCAAAAGGCCCATACAGCGCTCTGGTACCCAATGGCCATGCACGTCGTCAGAACCTGGCTCAGGCATTATTCGATGCAGGCGAAACCTATGGTGACCCGGCAGAAATATCCTGGTCGCGCCGTGAAGACTTCGACTTTGTTAAAGGCCGTACCCTTTGCGACGATCTGCTATCCTCCAACAACGGTTCTTCTGCTGCCACACCACGTGGACACCAATTCCCGATGGCATTTCTGAGCGGAGTATCCGGTCTGGACAATCATGGCATTGATAGTGAGCACCCGATAAGCTACATCCATATCGATATTGCCGGTAGCGGCGTAGAAGGCGGAGACTGGCAACACGGTAAACCAACAGCAGCTCCGGTTACTTGTCTGGCGGGTCATTACCTGAAGAAATAACTTTTACGAAAGCGCTTTATTGAAAACAATAAAAAAGCCCGGTTCCGCTTAACCAGAACCGGGCTTTTTTTATTTAAAATTTACGTTAAGAAATAAAGTCAGGGCCAAAACCATTGGTCCATAAAATGGCCGTTGTTGCCATAAGTACAACCATAGCAATAAGACCTGCGGTCACTACCGAGCTCGCGTACAGAAAACCCCGTTCTTCCGGAATGTGCATAATTACCGGTAGGCCTGAGTAAAGCAGGTAAACCGAATAAGCCACGCCAATAAGGAAAACGGACGCAACAAACCACAACTCAGGATAAACTGACGCTATTCCCGACATAATTACAGGAGTCGCCGCGTAGGCTGCTAATTCAAGCGATTTCGTATAACTGGGGTCGGCACCAAAGGTTTTTGCCATCCAATAAATTAAGTAAGCCAACGCAAACGTGGCTCCCAAAATACCAATATACATTGCAACGCCAAGCATAACACCACTGCTTTGGGTAAGATAAATGGACTCGCGTGCTCCAACGCTCCAGCCAATATGCGCTGACGCGTAGTAAGCGGCCAAACAAGGTAAAATTGCTACCAGTAAAATGTGAGAACACGAATAAAGAAAGCTCTCACGCTTGCTGTCTATCGATTTCCACTCTTGCACTGGATGGGCGTATAACCCCCAAATATGATTCAGTATCATAATTTCACTTCCCCATAGTTCGCGGTCATACCGCCGAATTCATAAATACGTTATAATTTTTGACGCGGGTACTGCTGAAAAATTCACCCCATGTATCTAATATTCAGCACCATCTGTATTCTGTCAAGGCCTTTTGTTATAGAACAAAGGGTTAGTTGTTAATTTATTATTACACTTTTTACGCCAAGAAGGATCGCTGTGAATTATAGTCTCGTCGAACCCTATCTAAATCTGCTCGACCCAATACACTCATTTTTACTTTGCCAGACGCCTTCAGAGTGGGTTAAGCAAGCGTCTATGGCTGAGAATCTGCCCGTCATTTTACTGGATCATTTACATTGTGAGTTAAAAGCGGCTCAAAGCGCAGCCTTATTGCTGCGCCGTTATGCCGTTAATAAAGATCACGGGCAAACCCTGCTTGACGCTCTGCAGCCATACGAAGATCTGGTTTATCGCGGCCTTGGAAATTTTCAGCAACTGAAACAAAGCAAGCAACTGTCTCACGCTTTACAAGCTGCTGAGTCACAACCGTACGCCGACGAAATTATTGATAAAATGTCCCGTTTAATACGGGAAGAGCTGCATCATTTCCAGCAGGTTCTTGAAATAATGCAGGCACGTGATGTACCGCTTTACAAGCTCAGCGCATCGCGTTACGCGGCCAGCCTTATTCGGCATGTACGTACTTACGAACCGCAGGCTTTAATTGATAAGCTAATTATAGGTGCACTTATTGAAGCACGTTCGTGTGAGCGTTTTGCCGCACTGGCTCCTTATCTGGATGAGGACATCGCCCGCTTTTATGTGTCCCTGTTACGTTCAGAAGCACGTCATTATCAGGATTACCTGGAATTAGCGCAAAAGCTAAGCGATACGGACATTACTGAGCGAGTTAATCAGTTCAGAGAGTGGGAGGCAGAATTGATTACGTCTGAAGATACTGAGCTACGTTTTCACTCAGGAGTACCGGTGCACGCTTGAATGTGCACCGGCTCTCGGAGAACAACCGGAGAAGTAACCGGAAAAAGCTCAGCAGTTAGAGCTCTTCCAGCTTTTTGCCAGCGTCTTTGTCGTGGTATACGTCTTCGTCAAAGTCGCCCTCTGAACGTGCCACCACACAACTGACCATAGCGTCACCGGTTACGTTAACTGCAGTTCGGGTCATATCCAGCAAGCGATCCACACCGATAATAAGGCCAATACCTTCAACCGGCAAACCAACTTGCTGCAGCACCATGGCGAGCATGATAAGCCCAACCCCGGGCACTCCGGCAGTACCAACAGACGCCAGTGTCGCGGTCATAATCACCATCAGGTATTCAGCAACGCCTAAGTCCAGCCCATATACCTGCGCAATAAAGACGGTAGCAACACCCTGCATAATAGCCGTACCATCCATATTGATGGTAGCGCCCAGCGGCACAGTGAAAGAACCTACGCTGTTACTGACGCCTAAACGACGGGTAACGGTTTCCAAAGTGATAGGCATGGTCGCATTACTGCTTGCGGTACTAAAGCCAAACAGTTGAGCGTCACGCATCTTACGCAAGAAAATTCCCGGTTTAACCCGGGCAAGAACGCGCATAAATAGTGGGTAAATAATTAAGCCATGAGCAATAAGCACAAACAGAACCAACAGGAAGTACTTGGCAAGACTGCCTATCATTTCCACGCCAATTTCTGTGAAAAGTTTGGCCATTAGTGCAAACACACCATAAGGCGCCAGGTTCATTAAGATAACAACCAGCTTCATGATGACCGAATTCAAATCATCGAAAAAGCCTTTTAAACGTTCACCCGGTTTGCCGACTAACGCCATAGAAATACCGAACAACAGTGCAAATACAATAATTTGCAGCATATTGCCTTCGGCCATCGCGTTGATGGGGTTATCAGGGAACAGATTAACAATGACTTCGCTAACAGACGGCGCTTCGCTGGGCTCAAAGCTTGCGTCCGAAGCACGCTCAATGCCGGAGCCTGGCTGCACCAGAATTGCCGAACTAATCGCAAAAGTAATAGCGATTGCCGTGGTGATCATATACATGCCAACAGCTTTTCCGCCTAAGCGTCCAAGCTTGCTGGGGTCACTTAAGGAACAAGTGCCGACCACCAGTGATACAAACACCAGTGGCACAACCAGCATTTTCAAAGAGGTAATGAATATTTGACCAACAACGTCGAAAAGACCGTTGGTTAAATACAGAGAAACCCAGGCATTATCACCGGCAACGTAACGAATAATGGTACCGAGAGTGATCCCAGCGACCATGCCGATAACAATGCGGCTAGTCAGGCTGAGTTTTTTCTTTTCGCTCATAAGCGTCCTTTATTATTCATTCTGAAAAACTGCGATAGCCTAGCAGAAAGCATTTAAATAAGCAGCTATAAAACTTTAAGCCTCGCTGAACACCTTCTATTGTGCGACATCTGACCGGGTTAAGGAAGATTTTAAGGTATGGATAATAACGGACATACCTTTTGCAAAACGTTCACTTAGCGGTTTACGGATAACATACTGTAATTGCAATACATCAAACCCCTTATGCTGTTTCATTAACCACGCGTCACTGGTTATCACTTCATCAATTAAGCCGAGATCTTTCGCTTCCTGACCTGACCAGACCTCGCCTGTTGCTACTTTGTCTATATCCAGCTCGCTGCGATTTTCCTGAACAAAAGACTTAAACTGATGGTGAATGGCCTCTAAATCCTGTTTAAACTTACGACGGCCTTCATCGGTATTTTCACCAAAAATAGTCAAAGTGCGCTTATATTCGCCCGCGGTTAATTGTTCAAAATCAACATTATGCTTTTTCAAAAGACGGTGGAAATTCGGTATTTGCGCCACCACACCAATTGACCCAATAAAAGCAAAAGGTGCCGCCATGAGCTTATGACCAACACAGGCCATCATATAACCGCCGCTTGCCGCCACTTTATCTATAGCAACATTAACGGTTAAGTTATGCTCTCTTAAACGCAGCAACTGAGCCGCCGCGAGACCATAACCATTAACCACACCACCGCCGCTTTCAAGTCTTACCAGTACTTCGTCTTTCTCAGTGGCCAAGTTTAGAATAGCGTTGACTTCATGGCGTAAACTGTCGACCTCTTTTGCATCCATGCTGCCTTTAAAATCAATAACAAAAAGGCGTTTCTCTTTGTTCTCCGCAGCCTTCTTTTTCTTTAACGCTTTTAGCGCTTTTTTCTGAGCTTTTTTATCCATAAGCTCAATTTTCAATTGCTCACTCAGCTCATTCAGCTCTTTAGATAAATGCGTGACTTGCAAATCGCCTTTACTCTTTTTCTGCTTCTGCGCCGCCTGAGCAATAAGGCCCACAATAAAACCAACAGCCACCACAATAATAGCGGCTTTTAGTAAAAAGCCTCCAATATCAGCAACAAAATCCATACCACTCTCCTAAAACGAAAAAGGCCAGCATAACTGCCAGCCTTTGAATACCAAGTGTTCAATAACCTGAGATTATTCTACCACTTCTTCGTTGGTTACTGGTAACTGCAACATGTCGGCTGCAAACCAGAAAGCAATTTGTTGCTGCATTTCTGCGGTAACTGCAGCAGATGGGCCTACGTCAACCAGTGAGCCGTGTTCTGCGTCACCACCAAAGCGAACAATGCCACGTACCGGTGTACCATCTTCAGACGTTGTCGTAGTTGAGATGCCTTCTAAATCTAACAGCGCAGCCAGAGGCTCGGTGCCACCAAGAGGAGGAACGTTATTTGGAATCACTGAATCACCGACCGCTTCTATCGCTAACAACGGTGTTCCGAGAGCTCTCAAACTTTTCGCATAATTAATTGGATCGGCAGAATCGACAACCGTTTGAGCGGCAAATGCAAACTGATTCAAACTCGCTTGAAGTTCAGCAACGGCTTCCGGGTCACCATTGGCTTCAAACTCTGCATAAGCGGCTGCTAAAAGTTCAAGATAAGCCGCTGTATTTTTCTCGATGCCAGCCGCCTCTGCTTGAGTATCGACGCTTTCCGCGAACGCCTCACTCGCGTTATAAGCAATATTACCTTTAATAACAGGTCCAAATTCTTCAGATGCAAGTAGGAAATTAGCTAAACTACCGCCAGGCATGCCAAGCGCAGACGCCTGCACTTTAAACATCGGAGCCAATGGCTCTAACTGGCTCTTACTAAACGGAGCATTCGCAATGGTTGTAAAGCCAGTTCCAGCAATGGCGCCTAATGAATGCCCAACAAAATGAACATCTTGAGCATTTATGGTGCTGCTATCAGGGAATGACGCATTACTTAAACTTAAGCGAAGGCCGATAAGGTCAGAAATTGATTGTCTGACGTTATCTCGCGTGGTCAGTAAGCTTTGTAAGTTCATGTAATTAATTGCACCGGCCTCGCTCGAAGCGTTGATTTCTCCGAAAGCTCTATCGCCATGCAGCGGATGATCAATTGCAACCATTGCATAACCTGCCACAGCAAGGGTTCCTGCAATTGCCGCAGCACTGTTCTTGTCTGCCGTAATGCCATGCTGAAAAATCACTACTGGCCAACCGTCGGCAGGAGCAGATAAAGGCTCTAAACCGAAGCTTGGACGTATCATGTTGGCTACAGCAACATTAGGTGTTGTCGCAAATACAGTAACCTCTTCATCTGATTGCTTTTCAGGAATTGGACTGTATTTAGTGACATGACGTTCCGGGTCAATTGGCTGATCATCTGAATCAGACAGATTAAAACACCCACCTTCATTTTCCATTACTAATAATTCTGGATTAGCCAGCATTTCCGCAGTAATGCCTGCTTCTGCCGGGTTTACTTCTCCATCTGCTACAGCATTAAGTATCGCAGCTGCGCTATCACATTTCGCTGTCCAGCGGCCGGTTAGTGGAGCAGTTGGGTTCTCCGCTGTAGGAACAGGAGAGTAATACGGTAATTCGACTTTACCGACATAAACATTAGCCGCAGATGCAACCTGAATCGCATCTTGACTGTATTTTTCTGGGTCCAGCAGATCACCAACGGTTGCAGCTCCGTCTGGGTGCGGGCCCAATCCTAATGCTGGAACTGCTCCCGCGGGAACTCGCTGAGCATACAAGCTTTTCACAGCACCTAAAGCTGTGCCTACTGACTGAGTAGTAAAGTTGGAGCTGTAAATGACATCTTCAGCGTCAACATTTGCCCCTACGGTCAATGCCGCTTCATAAACATTAATTAAGCTTTGTAAATTACGAGCATCATCTTCGTCCGAAGCTGGGTATTCAGCCACCGAACGTTTCATTAACGTGTATGTTTGCGATGCCTTTACACGACGACCTAAAGAGTCTTGAATATTGTCCGTTAACGCCACTAAATAGCCTGTTTCTGGCTCAAAAGGTTGCGTTGGAATAACGACAAAAGAGCCAGCACCTGTAGCTTGAACCTGAAAGTCCTCTCCATGAGTAAGTTCTTCACTAATTGAACAAACCGCCGCTGGGCTTGATGCAATGGTAGAGCTTTCACCGGCAGCTAACTGCGCTTCGTGTAAAGCGCCAACTACGGGGTTAGTTGACACGCAAGACTCAACGTCAACTTGTCCACCCTGAACAGTTTTGAATACTCGAACAGCGCCCTGAGCTTCAACACTTGCCGGATTCAATGACACTTGTTCACCATTTTGGTCAACAGGTAAAGAAAGCTCAAAGCTCAACGGCGAGTGAGTTCCCCAGCCATCAAGACCGTTCAACGCAATCCGTGTAGCTGCTTGAGCTGAGTTAGGATCACCAATTGGAAGCTCCAAAGTACCATCATTCTCACCCAACAAAATGTTTGTTGGAATTGGAATTTCACCATTCGACGGGTCAAAAACTACGCGTGACGCAGCAACACTAACTTCCTTTTCTGTAAGTGGAGCTTCGTCACCGCTACCACAGCCTACAAGGCTAAGTGCAGAACCAATTGCAAGCGGGAGTAATAATTTCTTCATGAGGTATCCTCAATTCTTTTTATGATTTGTTATTTTACGTCTTCTCTTAACGATTTTTATACACCTGTATCAAATAAGATGAAAGGCTTTTTACGGATTTTTCGTTCGTTTGCTGAGAAGTTACTCGAATATCGTTACAATAGCCCACTCACCCGACCACAGTCCAATGGTATTAAGAAACTGTTATGGAAATTAAAACCGTACATGATTATCAGGCAAGTCCTGAATTATTGAAAAATAAGGTTATTTTAGTTACTGGTGCAGGCGACGGCATTGGTCGTCAAGCCGCTCTGAGCTACGCTGAACATGGTGCCACAGTTATTTTACTAGGCCGCACTGTTAGCAAGCTGGAGTCGGTTTACGATGAAATTATCGCTCAGGGAAGCCCGCAACCGGCAATTATTCCGCTCGATTTAAAAGGCGCAACAGAAAATCATTACCGAGATATGGCGGCCACCATTGCGGATCAGTTCGGTAAACTTGACGGCGTGCTGCATAACGCAGGCCTGCTTGGCATTCTGTCCCCTTTTACTCACATTGAAAAAGACAGTTGGGACGACATTATGCAGGTTAACGTCACGGGTCAGTTTGCGATGACTCAGGCACTGATTCCGGTAATGGAAAAGTCTCCGAACGCTTCCTTAGTTTTCACATCCTCGGGGGTAGGAAGAAAAGGACGCGCATTCTGGGGACCCTATTCTGTCAGTAAATTTGCTACTGAAGGTATGGCTCAGGTTATCGCCGACGAGTATGAAGATACCAAATTGCGCACTAACGTCATTAACCCCGGCGCGACCCGCACATCAATGCGTGCAAAAGCGTACCCGGCAGAAGACGCTAAGTCGCTTAAAACACCCAAAGATCTGATGCCAACTTACTTGTACCTGATGAGCGATGACAGCATTTCTTACAATGGCTTGTGTTTCGACGCCCAGTAAACCGGCAGCTTCGAACTGACGTATCGGTAAAAAGGAAACGTGTTACACTCAGTAATATGCATAATTAATTAGGTTACGTCTATGACTTCGAAGCTACAGCAGCGAGCCATTAATATACTCAGGCTCGCTTTGCCTTTCAGCGCATTGTTCAGTTTATCAGCAGTTGCTGAGCCGCCGGAAATCGAAATTTTTGATAACGTCCGCCAGCAACAATGGGTGGGCGTGAGTCCGGTTAGTCGCGATACCATCTGGCTATCAGGTGAGAAAGGAACTGTAGCCAGAACCACCGATTCAGGAAAAAGCTGGGAATATTTTCAACCCGGACCCGGTGACCTCGATTTTCGCGATATTGAAGCTATTGATGACCGCCGAGCCTATGCGTTAAGCGTTGGTACCGGTGGTCAGTCACGTATTTACTACACTGAAAATGGTGGCAGCAGCTGGCGTCTACGTTATCGCGGTGAGTCAGATAGCTTCTTCAATTGTATGGCGCTCTCTCCTAGCGGTGAAGCCTGGGTGCATGGCGACAGCGTTGGCGATGAGTGGCGGATGGTACGCAGTGCCGATGGTCGCAACTGGATGCAAGTTCGCAGTGCGGTCGCCGAGCCGCCTCAGTCTAACGAAGGTGGTTTCGCCTCAAGTGGCAGCTGCGCCCGCTTTAATAACGACAATTGGATGATAGCAACAGGTAATGCTGATAAAGCTCGAGTATTAATTAAAGGCTCGTTTGGCATTCGCTTTCGTGTGGTAGAAACACCAATGGAAGCAGGACCTATGGCGGGCATTACCAGTGTATGGCCTATTGACGATAAAACCTTTTATATTGCCGGTGGTGACTTAAATGATGCTTCTGGTGACGAAAATCGTTTGTGGCATTATCAAAACAACGAATTTGAAGCCTTGCCCGGGCCGCCCATTAAAGGCGCTCTTTATAGCTTAAGCCTGGTCGACCACAATGGTTCCTGGTTATTGACGTCTAACCCTCAAGGCGCGGCAGCATTAAACCTACAGAGTAATGAGTGGTTTAAGCTCTCTGATGCCAATATCTGGAATATTCAGTGTCATGGGGATATCAGCTGCTGGCTGGTTGGTAAAGACGGCTACGTTGGCCGTTTGCAATGGCAGGCGCCGCAACAGCGCCCGAAACTCTGACGGTTACTCACATATTAAGCGGCTGGGGAACTTAATAAAGCCAACCCACCTAATAAGTGACGGCTATTAAATCCGTGCCGCTTAAGCACATTAGCGACAACCTGGCTTCTGTTGCCTGAGCGACACAAGCAAATAACATCTCGTTCGCGCAAGTGTGAGTTACTGTGTATAAATTGAATAACTTCGGTTAGTGGCACATTGACCACCTCTGCATTGCAGGGAATATCGGACAACACATGCTCCTGCCGCTCCCGCACATCAATAATGAGTAAGTCATTGCGATGCCAGAACTCGTCAGTATCCCCCACCGGAATATTAACCCCGTCATCAACACGACAGTCGCCGTTTAATTCACAAGGCGTGTAAACAATATGATGCTCCGAGTCTTGCCCCGGGCAAATAAGCGTACTCTCGCCGATAAAGCATTCGTAAGCACTTGGTGCTGCCTCAGAGCCAGTAAATAAAAAGTCTGAACCCACCCGGCTTTTCAGTGCAGCTGATTCACTTAATACGTAAACCGGATTGCGACTACCGACTCGAAACAAACGCCTCTCGCCTATACTCACACAGCCACTGACGCTACCCACGCATTCAACCGGAACCGCGTCACAAGAGTCAACAGCAGACTGCGGCCAGCCAAACACATCGTATTCACCAATAGACTGCTCGGGCATGAGTATTGGCAATAGCAACTCGATAGACTGGCTAGTTATTGAATCAGCGGATGTCGATACCACCGCTTTCACTTGATAGTGCTGGCAACTAACAATATTCTCAATTCTGCCAGCTAAAGCCGGATGAGGATCGATAACGGCTATTTCTTTCGCTTGCTTATCTATCACCAGGTAACAACAATGATCATCGTACTTCAGTTGCACAACGCCATCTAACTGAGCGTCGTTATCGTTATTCGTATCCGCAACAATCAGGCAAGAATTTCTCAATGCGTCAGCCGCTTGCTTTATACGGACGCAGGCCTCAGTAATTTCCTCTTGTCGCGTTGCCGGGCCAAAAGATAATCGAATAGCCGAACCGCTGCGCCACTCTTCCAGCCCCATGGCGTCTAAAACAAAGCTCTTTGTTACCTTAGAACTACAGGCAGAGCCTGAACTCACTCTTATCTGGCAGGCGTCAAAAACATCCATAATATCGCGCGATGCGACACCTTCTACGGAAAAGTTCAGTGTCGTAGGAACCGAATGCTCAAAGTCATGATTAAAGACAATAGAGGGAAAGGCGGATCGCAGGGCTTCAACCAACTGCGAACGATAATCCTGTAAAGTAGCCTCACTATGAAAACGGCGGTTACTGTCATCCAGCATTAATTCAAATAACGCATTTAATGCTGCTATTCCGGGTAAGTTTTCGGTACCGGAACGCAAACCTGATTCCTGCCCTCCGCCAATAATGAGCGGGGTATAAGGCGCTGAATGCCGAACTGCCATAAACCCGATGCCCTTGGGACCATAAAGCTTATGACCACTGAACGGAGCGTAATCAATGGTTGTTTCATCTAAATTAAGAGCTTTTTTCCCTAATACCTGAACGCAATCGACCATCCAGGGTACATCCGGGTTATGCTGACGTATGGTTTCTTCCAGTTGTTTTAAGTTCTGAATAACACCGGTTTCATTATTCACAGCCATAGTGCATATCATGGCAGCATCTTTTGCATGCTCAGCAATAAACTCGCTATCCAACAGGCCCTGTTTATCAACTGGAATGGCAACAAGCTCAGCTTTCAGCCCAAGTAACTGGTTCCAGTGAGCCAAGGCTTGGGGCACTGCTTTGTGTTCTGTCGCACCATACAGCAGATATTTTTTTCGCTTATCGGGAGCAACCTGCATAGCGGCGTTAATTGCAGAAACAACGGCAGTCTGTATGCCCTCTGTCGCGCCACTAGTAAAAATAAGCCGGCCCGACTGCAAGCCGACAATTTTGCGAGCTAACTGACGTGTGGTATCCAGAATATAGCGAGCTTTTAAGCCAGTAATATGGCTACTTGAAGGGTTCCCAAAAACCGTTTCCATAGTGTGAGAAACAGCTTGGATAATTTCGGGAAGTACCGGAGTGGTAGCATTACAGTCCAGATAGAGTTCGTTTGCGTTGGTCTGAATATCTACTGGTTTCATGCTACCCTCCAAATTAACTAAAAGTTATATGTTTATAACCTTTATGACTAAAAGGGTCAATGAATCTGGTTTTCTTTCCAGGCTTGTTCCTTTCTCATTCTATCTTTTCGCTTGTCACATGGTTCATCACAGTCACAGGCTTTTTCCATGCCCAGAGCGCCGATGCCACCACAGCTGCCGGAAATTGTCTTACGCTGTACAATATAACCAACGGCCATTGCCAGCACAACAATGATGAATAAGGCGAATACCATTATAAAGGTTTGCATTAAAACTCCTACTACTGCTCAGCCAACAACGGCTTAAATGCGTCACTCATATACTCTTCAAAACCGTCTTCGGTTTTATAAATGAGCATAACTGCCATATTGTGTTTTTTTGCGAAGGACTTTGCTCTTTCCGTTCCCATTACAAATAATGCAGTTGCATAAGCGTCGGCAGACATTGTGTCCTTAGCATAAACTGAAGTCGAAACTAAGTTATGCTGCACAGGAGCACCGGTTACCGGATTAATAATATGGGAGTATCGCTTACCATCTTCTTCATAATAATTGCGATAATCACCCGAAGTCGCCAACGCGCCGTCTTTAAATTGGACAACACGTTGCACCGCACGTTCCGTTGAAACCGGTTTTTCTATAGCCAGGCGCCATAATGCTTCATCCGGTTTGCCGCCTTTCGCGATAACTTCACCGCCAATTTCCACCAGGTATTGCTTTATCCGCAACTGATCTAACAAGTGAGCAACTCTGTCGACACCGTAACCTTTGGCTATAGTGGACAAGTCGACGTATAGATCCGGGTTACCTTTAATCAGCTGATGGTTTTCTACACGTAATTTCTGATAACCGGTTTTTTTACGAACCGCACTCAACTCTTCTTCAGACGGTTCTTTTTCTGGTCTCGACTGAGGGCCAAACCCCCAAAGGTTAACCAAAGGACCGACGGTTATATCCAGAACACCATCAGTTTCCTCCCCAATTTCAAGCCCGCGAGTGACCACCCGTTCAAGATCACGACTAATGACCATCGGTTCGGTACTTTTAAACTGATTAAACAGGGAAAGCTCAGACTCGGGATCATAAGTCGACATTTGTGCATTTACGCGTTCGAGCACAGTATCGACTTTTTTCTGAATTTCATCTCTGTTATGTCTGGGGTCTTTCGAATAAACAGTGACACTATAGGTAGTTCCCATAGTCTTTCCGCTAAACGAAATTTTCTCAGGTGAATCAGAACAAGAAACTAAAAAGGCCAGCCCCAAAAGGGCTAGCCAAATTTTAGCAATCGACAATTTCGATAGCATCATGAATTAACCACCAAAGTCATCCAACATGATATTTTCATCTTCAACGCCTAAGTCTTTCAACAAGTTGATAACTGCCGCGTTCATAACCGGTGGTCCACACATGTAATATTCACAATCTTCTGGGGCATCGTGGTCTTTAAGATAACGCTCATAAAGAACGTTGTGAATAAAGCCAGTATCACCTTCCCAATTGTCTTCAGGCTGCGGATCGGACAATGCCACGTGCCATTCAAAGTTGTCGTTCTCTTCGGCCAGCATGTCGAAATCTTCAACATAGAACATTTCTTTTTTCGAGCGGGCACCGTACCAGAAGGATACTTTACGATCCGTTTTTATACGACGCATCTGATCAAACAAATGAGAACGCATTGGTGCCATACCAGCACCACCACCTATGAACACCATTTCAGCATCCGTCTCTTTGGCAAAGAATTCACCAAATGGACCTGAAATTGTGACCTTGTCGCCTGGTTTCAGACTGAAAATGTACGATGACATTTTGCCTGCAGGCAAGCTTAAGTCGTTTGGTGGCGGCGTTGCTATACGGACGTTCAGCATAATAATGCCTTTTTCTTCCGGATAGTTAGCCATTGAATAGGCACGCTCAACTTCTTCATCAACTTTTGACTCTACGTCAAAGAAGCCAAAGCGATCCCAGTCTGCGTGATATTCTTCCGCAATATCAAAATCTTTGTATTTAACGTGATGCGGCGGAGCTTCAATCTGAATGAAACCACCCGCACGGAAAGGCACATCTTCACCTTCCGGCAATTGAACCACAAACTCTTTAATAAAGGTTGCTACGTTGTCGTTAGACTTAACCGTACAGTCCCACTTGCGAATACCAAAAACCTCTTCTGGTAATTCGATTTTCATGTCTTGTTTAACGTTAACCTGACACGAAAGACGGCAGCCTTCACGAGCTTCACGTTTGGTAATATGATCAAGTTCAGTCGGTAGAATATCACCGCCACCTTCTTTAACCGTGACACGACACTGCCCACATGAACCACCGCCACCACACGCTGATGACACGAAAATTCCAGCGTTAGCGAGCGCGCCCAGGAGTTTAGTGCCTGGCTGAGTCACGATCTTTTTGTCGTCGTCTTCATTAATCAGGATTTCCACATCACCCTGAGGTACCAGCTTTGATTTTGCGAACATGATAATCGCAACCAAAACCAGTACGATGATGGTGAACATCCCTACACCGAGATATATCTCTTGCATCGATTCGTACCTTTTTTTACCGATTCAACACGCTGGTTATAAGGATACGCCGGAGAACGACATAAAGCCCAAACCAATCAGACCCACTGAAATAAATGTGATACCCAAGCCACGCAGGCCATCGGGTACATCTGCATATTTCAGTTTTTCGCGCACTGCGGCCAAAGCAACAATAGCCAAAGCCCAGCCAACACCACTACCAATTCCGAAAACAACGGATTCGCCGAAATTGTAATCGCGCTCTACCATGAAAGCTACGCCACCAAAAATAGCGCAGTTAACAGTAATGAGTGGCAGGAAAATACCCAGTGCGTTGTACAATGCAGGCACATATTTATCCAGCGTCATCTCCAGAATCTGTACCAATGCCGCAATAACACCGATAAAGGTCAGAAATTTCAAAAAGCTTAAATCAGCATCCGGGAAACCGGCCCACTCTAGTGCGCCAGGTGCCAGAATGTTGTGGTAAATTAAGTTGTTTACTGGTACCGAAATACCTAGCACCACAATAACCGCAACACCCAAACCAAATGCTGTCTTAACTTTCTTAGATACGGCCAAAAACGTACACATACCTAAGAAGAAGGACAATGCCAGGTTTTCAATGAAAACCGCCCGGATGAACAGGTTGATATATTGTTCCATGACCATTACTCCTTAGGTTCAACTTGTTCAGTGCGGAAGGTACGCAGTACCCAGATAAACCCGCCAATGATGAAGAAGGCGCTTGGTGGCATCAGTAACAAGCCAACCGGCTCGAACCAACCACCTTGTGATGCCAGAGGGAGTATCTGTACATCAAACAGGCTGCCTGAACCAAAGAGTTCACGAATGAAGCCAACAACCAACAGCACCACTGAGTAACCTAAACCGTTACCCAATCCGTCCAGGAAAGACATAAACGGAGTGCTCTTCATAGCGTAAGCTTCTGCGCGACCCATAACGATACAGTTAGTAATGATTAAGCCAACGAACACTGACAATTCTTTAGAAATTGAGTAAGCGTAAGCTTTTAGTATCTGGTCAACGACAATAACCAAGCTCGCGATGATTGTCATTTGAACAATAATACGTACGCTTGACGGAATATGATTCCTGATAATCGAAATAAATAAGTTAGAGCAAGCGACAACAGCGGTTAGTGCAATGCACATAACCAGTGTGTTGCTCATTTTCGACGTTACAGCCAATGCAGAACAGATACCAAGGATCTGCAGTGCGATGGGGTTGTTGGCGAATATCGGTCCGAATAATACGGACTTCATTTCTTTTGCACTAGCCATTGTTCAACTCTCCCTCACGAAGTTTCTTGAGTAATGGACCGTAACCATTTTCGCCCATCCAGAATTGAACTAGGTATTCAACACCATTACTGGTCAAAGTTGCACCAGAAAGCGCATCAACTTCGTGCTCGCCTTTGGCGCCGCCTTTTACCACTTCAAACTGGACGTTACCGTCCTCGCCGTAAACTTCTTTACCTTGCCAAGTTTTTATCCAGGCCGGATTAGTGATTTCACCACCAAGCCCCGGCGTTTCAGAGTGCTCGTAGAAGTTAACGCCTTTAACCGTGTCAAAGTCGCTTTCTAACGCCAGCAAACCGTACATGGTTCCCCACAGACCCTGACCACGGATATGAAGAACAAGACCTGTTGTTTCGTCGCTGTCATCTTTCACAAGGTAAATCTGTGTTAAATTTTCTCGGGTACCTAAACCAGCAGGATCGTTCTTTTTCTTAAGTTTCTTACTTGTTTCAGGGTCACCGGCTGCTTTGCGGTTGCTGAACGATGTCGGGTCAATGTCATCCTTAACGGTTAAATCTTCAAGGCTGACAACCATGGTATCGATACGTTGCTTGTAAGTTTCAACAACGTCGGTATCGGCTTCCAGAATACCGGCAGCATCCAAAACGTTCTTCTGCATATCAAGTGCCGCATTCTTTTCCTGCATGGGTTTCAAACCAATAGCGGCACCAGAAACAACAATTGAGCAAACCAGGCAAAGCGCCAGCACGACACCAACGGTCTTGCCTAAACTTTCATTTTTATTAGCCATTGCGCGCTAACCTCCGTTTGATATTTGCCTGTGCTACAAAGTGGTCAAATAACGGTGCAAATACGTTAGCAAATAAGATGGCCAACATAATTCCTTCCGGGAATGCCGGGTTAATGACACGAATCATCACCGTCATAAAACCAATTAACAAGCCGTACGCAAACTTCCCTTTATTGGTAAAGGACGCAGATACTGGGTCAGTCGCCATAAACATCATTGCGAAAGCAAAACCACCCAATACTAAGTGCCAGTACCAAGGCATAGCGAACATTGGGTTTGTCTCGCTGCCAATAAGGTTCAGTAGTCCGGAGAACAGCACCATGCCGACAAAGACACCCAGAACAATACGCCAGGAGGCAATACGGAAATAAATTAACGCTAAACCGCCAACCAGAATAAGTAAGGTTGAAACTTCACCTACTGACCCCTGGATGTTACCAAGGAAAGCGTCCCACCAAAGCTGGGTGTTACCGTAATCCATTTCTCCCAGAGCCGCTTTACCCAGGTTTGTTGCACCAGAGAAGCCATCAACAGCCGTCCAGATAGAATCACCAGACATGCTGGCAGGATAAGCGAAGTACAAGAATGCGCGACCGGTTAGTGCCGGGTTAAGGAAGTTACGGCCAGTACCGCCAAAAATTTCCTTACCAATCACGACACCGAAGGTGATACCTAAAGCAACCTGCCATAGTGGCGTTGTTGCCGGCAAAATCAGGGAGAATAAAACCGAGGTAACGAAGAAACCTTCGTTAACTTCGTGTTTACGAATAGACGCAAACAGAACTTCCCAGAAACCACCAACAAAGAAGGTAACCGCGTAAATAGGCAGGTAGAAACACGCGCCATACCACATTTTCGCGCCCCAGCCGGCATTAGCACCTAACTCGCCGCCAAACAAGTGGAATAACCCAACTTGCCAGACGTCAGAAAGCGCATAGCCGTCAGCCAAAGCCAATGCAGCTTGGTTACCAACGTTATACATCCCCCAGAACATTGCCGGGAACGTCATCATCCATACCAGAATCATGATGCGCTTAAGGTCGATACGGTCACGAACGTGCGTAGCCGACTTAGTCACAGTTCCTGGTGTGTACAAAATAGTGGCTACGGCTTCGTAAAGCGCGTACCACTTCTCGTATTTACCGCCTTCTTCAAATTGCGGTTCAATACGCTCGAGTGTGTCTTTCAAGCTCATGGTTAGCCTTCTTTCTCAATCTTAGTGAGACAGTCACGCAGCACCGGGCCATATTCGTACTTCCCGGGGCAAACATAAGTGCACAATGCGAGGTCTTCTTCGTCCAGTTCAAGACAACCCAGCTGCTGACCTTCATCAGTATCCCCTGATAACAAGTCACGCAGCAGTAATGTTGGCAGAATGTCCAAAGGCATTACGCGTTCGTAGTTGCCAATTGGAACCATTGAACGTGAAGAACCATTCAGTGACGTGGTCATGCTGAATAACTTCTTCGGATTAAAGTGTCCGGCATAAGCGCGTGTAACTGAATGCAAGTCAGAACCAGGACGTATCCAGCCCAGGAACTCTTTATAATTGCCTTCCGGAATAACGCTAACCTGATTGTGAAAACGACCTAACCAGGCGTGCGCGTCATCCGCAGTGTGACCATGCAGGACTGACCCTGAAATAATACGTTGGTTATCACCGTTTAGCTCACCATCCGTTAACTCGTGCAAATTTGCACCTAAGCGTGTGCGCAGCAAACGAGGCTCTTTAACGGCTTCGCCTGCAACAGCAACAACGCGGTCAGTAAAGATTTCACCTGTCGTGAATAACTTACCGTAAGCAATAACGTCCTGATATCCGATGTGCCACACCGGGCGTTTGATGCTCGCAGGTTGAAGGAAGTGTATATGAGTACCAACCAAACCTGATGGATGAGGGCCGGAAAATGACTCCAGCGTGACATCTGCGTCGCCAGTATCCACTTCGGCGTCACTCGCTTTACAAACAAACAACTTGCCTTCGGTCAGGTTAGAAAGAACCTTAAGGCCATCAATGAAAGCTTGTTTTTGTTCATTTATAAATAAAGTTGGGTCGCCAGCTAACGGATTAGAATCCATCGCGTTGACAAAAATCGCGCTGGCCTCTGCATCTAATGCTGGAGTTTTGCTGTAAGGACGGGTACGAAGCGCAGTCCATTGACCAGACTCAACCAAAACGTCCTGAACTTTCTCACGACCTAATGAATTGAGTTTGTCGCTGTCAAATTTGTCAAAAGTAACTTGCTCGTCACCTTTCAGCTCAATAACAACCGCCTGCAACACTCGGCGCTCACCACGCAGGATGTCTTTTACTACACCAGCCCCGGGGGCTGTGTACTTGACACCAGGGTTTTTCTTATCCTCGAAAATCAGCTGACCTTTTTTAACCTGGTCACCTTCTTTCACGTGCATGGTTGGGCGCATACCCACGTACTCTTCACCAAGGGTAGCGACTGTCGTCACAGCCTTACCGTCGGATAGTTTTTGCTGGGGCGCCCCTTTAATAGGGATGTCCAGCCCTTTCTTGATCGTAATCATATGCGTTTGCACTACTCGTTAAGGGAAGATTCATCACAACCAGCCACTAGGGCTGGAAACCTGAATAATCAAATAGTTACCGACACAAGCAACCGCCTTCGGGGGGCTTATGGTCAGCAACCTGAAACATTTTCCACACTTATCTTTGGGATTTTAGCATTTTTCCCACAACGCTTACCAGTTTACTTTTGGATCAATATCCGCGTCATAATCGACATTATCGAAGCCAAAACCGAATAAGTGCAGAAACTCCTGATGGTATCCTTCGTAATCGGCAAGCTGGTGGAAGTTATCCTGAGTGACTTGCTCCCAGAGTGCTTCTATTTTTGCTTGAGTTTTATCGTTGGTTTCGTAACCGTCCATGTGAAGCCGACCGGCATCATCCAGTTCAGGGTTACTGCTATATAGGCCTTCGGTAAACAGGCGGTAAATTTGTTCGATACAACCTTCGTGTGTGCCTTCTTCTTTCATCACTTTATAAATTAATGAAATATACAGCGGCATAACAGGAATAGCTGAGCTCGCCTGTGTTACCAACGCTTTTAATGAAGAAACGTAAGCTTTCAGATTAAGATCATCACATTTGGCGACGAGCTCTGATGCCGCACGATCCAGATCTTCTTTTGCACGGCCGATGGTGGCATGACCATAAATTGGCAGTGTCAGTTTTTTACCTATGTACGTATAAGCAGTGGTTTGACAATTTTCGGCCAGCACGCCGGCATTATGCAGAGCTTTAACCCAGCGTTCCCAGTCTTCACCGCCCATTACTTTTACCGTATTGGCAATATCTTCATCGGTAGCCGGATCAAGTGTCACTTCGTGTACCTGATCTTTGTCCGTATTGTAGGTTTTGGTTGTGTATTGTTTGCCTATTGGCTTTAACACTGAACTGTAAACTTCGCCACTATCGGGGTCTTTACGTTTAGGTGATGCCAGACTGTAAACAACGAGGTCAACTTTCCCCATGTTTTGCTTAATGTAGTCGATACTTTCCTGCTTAATTTCATCAGAAAATGCATCGCCATTAATTGAATGGAAAGCTAAACCGGCTTTGTCCGCTTCCTTATGAAAAGCAGCAGTATTATACCAACCAGCTGTCGCTGTTTTCTTTTCTGTAGGCTCTTTTTCAAAACACACACCAAGAGTATGAGCTTCGCTACCAAAAGCCGCCGTAATTCTTGAAGCAAGTCCGTAACCTGTGGAACAGCCTATGACTAATACATTCTTAGGACCATTGGTAATAGCAGGTTTATTACGGACAAATTCGATTTGACGTTTAACGTTTTCGGCGCAACCCACTGGGTGAGAATTGGTGCAGATAAAACCGCGAATTTTTGGCTTAATGATCATGTTGATGTATCCCTGTTGTTCGCATTATTTCGGCTATTGTAACCAATCAAACGGCAGGAACACATCAGACATGCGGAATTTTTCTTAATTTGCCGCTATTTTCGACCCACCCAGACAGTTTGGTGATCGTCTTGACTCTCCCAGTTGCTCCCACTCACCTTGAGTATAGGTGTGTAGCGCCAAAGCGTGGATATGATTCATTAGTTCATCCGCTAAAATTTTATTAACCGCACGGTGACGGTTAATAAGTCTCTCGCCACTGAACTTAGGGGTAACTAAGACCACTTTAAAGTGAGATTCAGCATTAGCGCCCCCTGAATGCATATGGCTTTCGTCCGCTACTTCCAAATGCACGGGAGTAAATGCTTCCCGCAACTTATTTTCAATATTTAGCCCAATAGACATAACTGCTCTCCTCTGCGTTCGCCTCTAGTCTTCAGTTTAGGTTACTTATACTGAACCGCAGAAAATTTTTACAAAAACCTGCTAACTCTACGAATTTTCGACAAATAAAGTTTTTCAATATTCGGAGTCATCAACTGCCGCATGACAAACTTCCTCAGTTGAGGATAGGCTAACGACAGCAGGAAAGACCGCATCCGCAACTTCGCCTTTTGAGGCAGTTGCCGGTTTAACCACGTGATAGCGTTGTGCGCTGACATTCCCTTCTGCCTGCCACAATAACACATCGGTTTTATCAAAAAGCTTTGACAAGGCATTTATGCCCTCACTTCTGTATGGGGGAAACGCGGTGCTTTCTCCCGATAAGCGCCAACCTCTGAGCTCGGCCTCCGATGCCAGCAAAGCCTCATTAATGCGGTTACGACAAAAGCTGATCTCAATCGTTGCCCGGCTCAATTGCCAGTTATCATTAGGCAGTAACTGTTCGTCCAGAGCTTTGACTTCAGCACTTTGTAAACTCATTTTGTCTTCCTGACCGCAGCCACTAAGAACTGCGAAGAAGAGCCCTGCCACCAAAAATTTTTTAAAAGTCATAAGGAAACCTCCAGGGCTTCATATTATAACTGAAAAGCACAGATAAACCGTTGTCTTAGTGTTAAAATTTCTGGCAGTATAGAGTGTAATTTGTCATAGGGATCCAAATCAGTTTCATGTCATCCATCTCTTTTTTCCGTAACACCCTTATTGCTGGTGGTTTTAGCTTAATCATTACCCCTTCTGCGCTTAGCTCCGTTTGGATTGAAGCGAGTGACGCGGAATTGCGGAACAGTCTGATTGTTTTAGCTGAATCAGGTCTCATCAAAACACCCATCCAGCAATTTCCAGTAACCTGGAAAAGCTTATTGCCGGAGCTGGACGCGCTTGAATTAAAAGGTTTGAGCCCAACCCAGCAATTAGCATTACGCCATGTGCGCCATCAATTATCACAAGCTCAGAGCGGGCCTAAAACACGCTGGTATATCGGTGTAACAGATAGCGAGCAGGTCGTTCAGGATTACGGCGACGACATCTATGAAGAAGGTAAAATTAGCCTAAGCCGCAGTATGCACGGCACTAACTGGGCGGCCAGAGTTCAGGTAAATTATCGTCAGGATCCTTTTGAAGGCGACCACAAAAAGACCCTGGACGGCACTTACTTAGCTTATAACCTGAATGAC
Source organism: Idiomarina sp. PL1-037 (assembly GCF_034422975.1). Classification (NCBI taxonomy): domain Bacteria; kingdom Pseudomonadati; phylum Pseudomonadota; class Gammaproteobacteria; order Alteromonadales; family Idiomarinaceae; genus Idiomarina; species Idiomarina sp. PL1-037. Next base: position 1,007,090 of record NZ_CP139873.1, on the reverse strand, counting down.
TGGAGTTTCAGCCTGGATTCGCTGCCGTTGCGTTGGGGGCCGGCAGAGCACAGCAGCTTGCTGTTTTCTAACAATGCTCGTCCTATGCCTAAAATTCGAATCGATTACGCTCCTGATTATCCGCCTGCCGGAATGAACCCATTCAAAATCAGTTTATTCAGTGCCTATCAGGACGATGGATACAGCGACCATTATCGGGTTAGCGGCATCCGCTTTTCCAGTCAGTTATTTCAGCATTTATGGTTTGGTATAAGCGCTATAGAGCAGAGTGGCGACAACCGACCCGACAACCGGATGTTAACGGCTGATGCCAGAAGCGGTTTCGACTGGGGAGCTCATCAGTTTTCAGCTTACGCAGAGCTGGGTATTGACCGAAAACTGGAAACCGATGACAAACCAGTATATACCCTGGGCGCGCAATGGATGACAGGCTCTAAAGAGCGTCGTCATAGCTTCACGGTTGAATACAGTCAGTTAGATGGCGGAGAAAAGCACGACTTTTATTCACTGGACGAAAATCGAAAACAATACTTTCTGAACCACCAGCGTAATCCCGGTTCGCCTTTCCCCCGTGAAAGTCAGACCGTATCGGCCAGCTATCGCCAGTTTTCAGCCGATGGCTCTGCCTGGACGGCGCTGGTCAGTCATAGTAAAGAAAAAGACGATGACACCCTGTCACGAGCTTTACTACGGCGTACTGAACCAGCTTTTTCCGGTTTACTTAAACTCTCTTTGCAATACCTTGACGGCAGCAATTACGACGGTGAAGTAGGCGTGCAATTGAGTGGAGAATGGCGCTTTTAACGCGCCAGCTCCGGCACTTCAACCGCCTATTCGACGTCATTTTCTTCAGGCTCCGCTGAAATCATAGCTATTACCGTCCAACCCGGCTGCGGTATCAACTCCCTTTCAGTTGTAAAGATATGGAGTTTTTCGGCATCATCCAATGCGAACATGGGCAAGGCGCGAGTTCCATATTTCTGTTGGTAGTCTGCAAAACTAAAACTGTCGGTAATAGGTGTCGACTTAATTTTAGCGCCTTTAAAATGCAGGCTGGCAAGTTTTGAATACGTTACGCTGTCGCCAAACAAGTTTAGTGTCTTTCGGTAATTTTCGGTCAACTGGTGGCTGGCCCGGTAGTCCTGCTCCCCACCGTTCAGGCCATGCACTTTTCTGGAACCAAACCAGTCCTGATAGTACATCGACACTAAGGGATTCAACTGTTTGTAAGGCGACATAACCAGCAACTGACCAAGACCGGTTAAATCAATGTTGTTAGCTGCGTGCTCAGATGCCGGATTACCAAAATACACCGGTAAATTATCCATCCGCGCTAACTTGATATTTTCCCAGTTGGTATCGGCCAGGCGAACCGGAATGCCACTTTCTTGTAGGCTTTTTGCAACCGCCCGCGCCATTTGGTTAGCACCAAAAATTAAGAACCCTTTGGCTTGCGGCTCCAGCAGTCCCAGCATTCTGGCCAGCGGTTTCGCGGTCAAACTCTGTAGTACAACGGTGGTCATTATTACTAAGAAAACCAGCGGAACAACCGCTGCAGCTTCTGTCCAGCCAGACTCTTCCATTTTTAACGCAAACAGTGCAGAGACTGCCGCCGCAACAATACCGCGCGGCGCTATCCAGGATAATAAGACCTTGTCTTTAAATCTTAACTCGGTTCCTATCGCAGACAACCATACGGCCAAGGGGCGCACCGCAAACAAAATAATGGCAATTAGAATAACCGCAGGCATTCCCAACGCATCAAACTCGGAAAAATCCAATCGGGCGGCCAGAATAATGAAAAGCGCAGAGATAAGAAGCACACTGAGAGTTTCTTTAAACTCCAGTATTTCTTCCATATTGAGGTTACGGGTATTGGCCATAACCATGCCCATGACCGTAACGGTCAATAAGCCAGATTCATGCTGAATCGCATTAGATAACGCGAAAACACCCAGCACTATGGTTAAGGTCGCAACGTTCTGTAAATAATGCGGAAACCAGCCTCGACCCAAAGCCAGGCCAAGCAAGCGTGCTGCGCCCCAACCCAGAGCAAAACCCAAAGCAATAGTGGTTGCAAAAGCCTGCAGCGCATGCAGGAAAGCAACGTCCTGGCTGGCAATAATAAATTCGTATACCAGTACCGCGAGCAAGGCTCCAAGCGGATCAATAATAATGCCTTCCCAGCGCAGAATATTCGCCAACTTATTAATCGGCCGGATAGAACGGATCATGGGCTGGATAACAGTCGGCCCTGTGACCACAACAAGCGCCCCGAACAAGGCTGAAATTTCCCAGCCATACCCCATAATAAAATGCGTTAGTACGGCGATAACCACAAAAGTGACCAGCATGCCTATGCTAACCAAGTTGGTTACCATGCGACCATGACCTCGAATTTCTTCAAATTTCAGGGTCAGGCTGCCTTCAAATAAAATAACCGCAACCGCTAATGAGACAAAAGGAAACAGTAAGTCTTCAAATAGCGAGTCCGGTTCAAGTAACCCCAGAGTGGGCCCTAGCAGTAAGCCACAAATTAATAACGGCAGTATTGCCGGCAACTTAATACGCCACGCCAACCACTGACAACTAATGGACAACACGCCAATCAGGGCAAGCATCGATAAGTCAGACATAATTTCTCCGCTGAAAGTAAGTCGCTTTAGAATAGCAGAAGCTAACACTCTGACTACCCTCAAATAACGAATTTAGATGACTATTTTTTAAATGAGAATGGCTATCATTATTTGCTTTGTTTGATATAATCATAACGTTTCTATCAAGATAGTTCGTTAAGGAGTCATCTGAAATGCGTAAGTTTCATTCAATACTGGCAATACTTGCCGCGACTTCTGCGACACTGGTGTCCTTCACTAGCGCCGCTGCTGAAGTTAATGTTTACTCAGCCCGAAAAGAAGCGCTGATCAAACCCGTTCTGGAAAAGTTCACCGAAGAAACGGGCATCGAAGTTAATTTATTAACCGGTAAAGCGGACGCGCTACTTGCCCGGCTTAACTCCGAAGGCAAAAACACTCCGGCGGATTTATTCTTAACCGTTGATGCTGGAGCTTTGCACCGCGCTGTTGAAGCAGATGCATTCCAGGCAGTGGACTCTGGCGCGATTAACTCTGCCGTTCCGTCGCATTTTCGTTCTTCGGACAACCTTTGGTTTGGGTTAAGTTTACGCGCCCGCCCTATTTTTTACTCACCAGAGCGCGTAAACCAAGACGAACTGGACTCTTATTTAAGCCTGGCTGATGAAAAGTGGAACGACCGTATCTGCATCCGCTCTTCTAATAATCTGTACAACCAGTCCTTAGTTGCTGCGCTGATTGAACACCACGGTGCAGAGAAAACAGAAGAATGGGCAGAAGACTTTGTCGCAAACTTTGCCCGTAAACCGGTTGGGGGTGACCGTGACCAAATTAAAGGCGTTGCCTTTGGCGTATGCGATATCGCAGTTGCCAATACCTATTACTTTGGCCATATGCTGAACTCTGATGACGCCGAAGAGCGTGCGGCGGCCGAAAAAGTGAAGATATTCTGGCCAGCTCAGGACACACATGGTGCCCATGTGAACGTTTCTGGCATAGGTATTACTAAACACGCGAAAAACATTGACGAAGCTCAAAAGCTAATCGAGTTCCTGGTCTCTAAAGAGTCACAAAAATGGTATGCTCAGGCCAACTATGAATACCCAGTTCGCGAAGGCGTTGAGTGGAGTAAAACACTCCAGCAATGGGGTGACTTTAAGCAGGATGATATTGAAATGGATATTCTAGGCGAGAATAACGGCGACGCCGTGCGTTTAATGAACCGTGCCGGCTGGCGTTAATTTGCTACCAGGAGATGCGTAAATGAACCGTGGCACGCTGTTGCTGTTTGCCGTCGCGGTCTTGATAGGGCTACCACTCATTGTGGTAGCTTTGTCGTTACTGAACCCTCAATGGGACACTCTGCAACATCTTTGGCAAACCGTGATACCGGAATACATCGGTCATTCAGTGATCTTATTATTCGCTGTCGGTGCCGGTGTCACTTTGCTCGGGGTCAGTACGGCCTGGTGTATCAGTCAATACGACTTTCCCGGCTGGCGCTGGCTGAGCTGGGCGTTATTACTTCCACTGGCAATGCCGGCCTACATTACGGCCTATACCTATACAAGCCTGCTCGATTATGCCGGTCCGGTTCAGGGCCTCATCCGGGACATATTCTCTGTTAATATAGGCGAATACTGGTTTCCACAAATACGCAGTCTGAACGGTGCGATATTTGTTCTTTGTATTGTTCTTTATCCCTACGTTTACCTGATTACCCGATCCGCTTTCATGCAGCAATCAACAACCGCGTTTGAAAGTGCGAAAACCCTGGGTGCCAGCTCATTAAGAAGTTTCTGGAAAGTTGCTCTGCCACTGGCGCGGCCAGCTATAGCAACCGGCGTCACGCTGGCATTAATGGAAACTCTGGCCGATTACGGCACCATGGAATATTTCGGCGTCACAGTATTTACCACGGGTATCTTCCGAACGTGGTATGGCATTGGTGATGCGCAGGGAGCGTTACAGTTATCGGCTTTACTGCTGGTATTTGTCATTATTTTGATAATGGTCGAGCGCTACTCAAGGCGCCGTGCTCGTTTTTATCAGCAGCGTTCTGCAACCAAGCCTCCTCAGCGCCGACCATTAAGGGGCTGGCGGGCAGCACTGGCTTCTCTGATTTGCTGGCTCCCCGTTGTGCTTGGCTTTATAATACCAGCTGCGCAACTGCTCTGGTGGTCGGTTCAGAAGTCTGAAATATGGCAGCAAACCGAATTCTGGATGTTAACCTTCAACACACTCTGGTTAGGTTTACTAGCGGCATTGATCACTGTTGCTCTGGCCTTATGGCTAGCTTACGGTCGCCGTCGCCACCCTACCCGACCTTTACGCGCGGCTATCAGCCTGGCGGGCATGGGGTACGCTATTCCAGGCATTGTTATAGCGGTTGGGTTGTTGTCACCTTTAGCCTGGCTCGATAATCACATTATCGCTATCAGTGAATGGGTGTTTGACTTTAATCCCGGGTTATTATTTTCCGGTACCGTTATCGCGCTTTTATTTGCCTACAGCGTTCGGTTTTTATCAGTGTCCTTGCAAACCGTTAACTCCGGGCTGGAACAAATTACACCGCAAATGGACGATACCGCACGAACTCTGGGCGCCAGTGGTAAACGTATTTTATGGCGGGTTCACCTGCCGTTGCTCCGCAGCCCGTTATTGGCTGCGCTAATTTTAGTACTGGTCGATGTCATGAAAGAGCTACCAGCCACGCTGGTGCTACGCCCATTTGATTTTAACACCCTGGCGGTGCGGGCATTTGAAATGGCATCTGATGAACGCTTAGCCGATGCCGGGCCACCTGCATTGATGATTGTCGCAGTCGGGTTAATTCCGGTTATTATGCTGTCCCGGGCATTACGCAACAAAACACTGAAAGCAGGAGAGTAAATGAGCACATTACTGAATATTGACGCAGTCAGCATCCAGCTCTCCGGTGACCTCATCGTCGACAGACTGAATTTATCTTTAGAGCCGGGCGATATTGGCTGTCTGCTCGGCCCCAGTGGCTGTGGGAAAACCACTCTGTTGCGCGCTATTGCCGGCTTTATTCCGGTTTCCAACGGAAAAGTCGAACTGCACGGAAAAACGGTCTCATCCAGCCAGGTGCAAATACCGACCGAGCAAAGAGCAGTGGGTATGATGTTTCAGGACTTTTCATTATTCCCCCACTTAACTGTGGCCGACAATATCCGTTTTGGTATTAATCGATTACCCAAAAAACAGCAAGAAGAGCGAGTTAAAGAGCTGCTGATCCGCATTGGCCTCAATGGTTATCAAAATCGCTACCCGCACGAGCTATCCGGAGGGCAGCAACAACGTGTTGCTCTGGCCCGCGCTTTGGCTCCGAAACCTAAACTGATGCTGCTTGATGAACCTTTCTCCAGTCTTGATGCCGAACTGCGCGAAGTTCTTGCTCACGACGTAAGACGATTGCTAAAAGAAGAAGGTATTACCGCCTTACTGGTGACTCATGATCAGCAGGAAGCCTTTGCCATGGCAGATAAATCGGGCGTGATGTATTCAGGTCAGCTGCTACAATGGGAAACCCCTTATGCCCTTTATCACCAGCCCACTCATCAACTGGTCGCCGACTTTATTGGCCGCGGCGTTTTACTCAATGGCGAAATAAGAGAACAGCAACTGCATTGCGCATTCGGAGTCATAGAACACTCACAGTTGCACGATAAACCCGACATGAGTGTCAACTTTTTAGTGCGCCCCGATGACGTATTAATTAATAACGACAGCAGTATGCAGGCCATAGTGGTTGGTTGCGGTTTTCGTGGTTCTCATTATCTCTATACTCTGGAGCTGGCCGATACCAGTCACGTGCTGGCTGTAGGCCCTTCCCATCAACCGTTAAAAACCGGCGAACAAATCGGGATTGATATCGACTTTGATCACTTAGTGGTATTCGACTCGTCTTTGTGCGAATTGCCAGACTAATTGATGAGTAAAACAAATGACAAGTTGAATGCCTCACTATAGACTTTGAATAATTGTCATATGTGAGGATTCTATGGACTTTTTAATTGACGCCTGGGATTTCAGTCAGCATCCCGCAAAACAACTTCAGTCGCCATCGAGCGCCGCAGAAAACACCTGGTTTCATTTTCAGCGTGATGCCGATGGGTTGACCGAGTGGTTAACTCAAGCCGGTATACCTGAGCCTCTGATTGATGCGGTACTGGAAGAAGACACCCGCCCTCGTTTTCAGCGTTTACCCGACGGTTTCATGCTGTTGCTACGGGGCGTTAATTTAAACACCGGCGAATCTCCCGAAGACATGCTCAGCCTGCGCTTACTCTATTATAAAGGCGCGTTGTACAGTTTTCGTAAGCGTCCTTTTTTATCCATAGCAAAATTGCGTGAGCAACTTGACCAACAAATGGGGCCGGAGTCGTTACACGACTTTATCGTTGCCCTAATTGAGCAGCTGAACTTACGAATTGAAGATGTGGTTTCCTCTGCAGAACAGCAACTGGAAGCCATTGAAGGTGAAGGCTTTGATAATACGGCATCGGTTCAGGTAAAACTCACGGCTTTACACCGGCGCCTGTTACGACTTAACCGCTTTATCCGCCCGCAGCTGGCCGCTTTAGAAAAGCTCAGCACTGAAACCGAAAAGGTTATGAGCACCGAGTTGCACCAATGGCTTATCAACGAACGCGATACCACTCAACGTTTGTTCGAACAAATTGACCTGATGCTGGAACAGGTCTGGATGCAGCGCGAGCAACTGCAGCAAGCCATTGCCGAGAAAATGAACCGCAACACCTATTGGCTTTCGGTTATTGCCGGCGTGTTTTTACCTCTTAGCTTTTTAACCGGTGTTTTTGGAATAAACATTGGCGGCATGCCTGGAGTAGAAAGTGAAGGTGCGTTTATGGTTTTCTGTGGTGCGCTGGTAATTATCGCTATTGTCGAATTCCTGTTGTTGCGACGTCTGAGATTCTGGTAAACCTGACTTATATCAAAGCGGCTTAGACCTAAGTCGAATAGGAAATTTAAGCCAACAGAATATGCTTAAAGGCTCTGCATAAAAGGATTTGAGGTAGTGATATGCAAGCCTATAAAAACGTTTACTCCGAAGCTCAGCAAGATCCTGAAGGTTTTTGGCTGGAGCAAGCCCGTCGCTTAAATTGGTTCAAAACGCCGAAAGTCGCTGCACAGGTCAAAAAAAATGGACTGGCAGACTGGTTTCCGGATGGCGAAGTTAACATCAGTTATTTAGCACTCGATGCACAAATAGAAGCAGGCCGCGGCGAGCAAGTCGCTTTGTATTACGACTCTCCGGTCACCCAAAGCAAAGCAAGTTACACCTTTAACCAGTTGCGGGAACAGGTTGCCTGCTTTGCTCATGTCCTGAAGCAACAAGGCGTAGAAAAAGGCGACCGGGTTATTATTTATCTGCCCATGATCCCGCAGGCTGCTATTGCAATGCTGGCCTGCGCCCGCATTGGGGCAATTCACTCGGTTGTCTTTGGTGGTTTCGCAGCGCACGAACTGGCTGTTCGCATAGACGACGCGGCTCCCAAACTCATTATCACCGCGTCTTGTGGTATTGAAGGGACAAAAGTTCTGCCCTACAAACCTATTGTGGATAAAGCTCTGGCGGAAGCAATCTATAAGCCACGCACCATTGTCTACCAGCGCGAGCAGTGCCAGGCAGAAATGCAGGAAGGTCAGGACACCGACTGGGAGCGGGCACTGACGACAGCAAGCCCTGTAGAAGCAGTTCCTCTACCGGCAACTCATCCTCTTTATATTCTTTACACCTCGGGCACTACAGGAAAACCGAAAGGCGTTGTGCGTGACCACGGTGGTTATGCCGTTGCCCTGAATTTTTCTATGAATTACGTTTACGGATTAAAGCCAGGGGAAATTTTCTTCACGGCATCCGATGTAGGCTGGGTCGTTGGCCATTCTTATATTGTTTATGGTCCACTGCTTTTTGGCTGCAGTAGTGTACTTTACGAAGGTAAGCCGGTGAATACACCTGACGCAGGGGCTTTCTGGCGTATCGTTCAGGACTACAAGGTCAGCGCCATCTTTTCTGCTCCAACGGCTTTCCGGGCAATAAAAAAAGAAGATCCTGAAGGCGAATTTATGCAGCACTATAACTTAAGCTCTCTGAAACGCATTTATATGGCCGGAGAGCGTCTAGATCCGGCAACTTATGAATGGGCAACAGAGCTCACCGACTTGCCGGTTTACGACCACTGGTGGCAGACCGAAAGCGGCTGGCCAATGTGCGCTAATCCTGTCGGTATTGGAGCGGTAAAAGCAAAGCCCGGTTCATCCGCCTTTCCGGTTCCCGGCTACGAAATCAATGTCCTGGATCCATTGGGGAAAAGTTTACGCAGCAAAGAAGAAGGTGCCATTTGTGTACGCTTACCTTTACCTCCCGGCTGTCTGACCACAGTATGGGGCGACGAACAACGTCTGCACAGCAGTTATCTCAGCGCCTTTCCGGGTTATTACTGCAGTGGCGACGGCGGCTACATCGACGAACAAGGCTATGTTTTTATTATGGGTCGCACGGACGATGTAATAAACGTTGCAGGTCATCGCTTGTCCACCGGAGAAATGGAAGAAATCCTCGCAGCCCATAAAGACGTTGCTGAATGCGCCGTTGTCGCACAACCCGACGAACTAAAAGGTGAGTTACCGGTTGGCTTTGTTATTCTTAAAAACGCTTCCACTATTGATCACGAGCAATTACAACAGGAACTTATCCAGTCAATACGTGCAGAGATTGGCGCTATTGCCTGTCTGAAAACCTTACACGTTGTGCCCCGGCTGCCTAAAACACGGTCAGGAAAAATACTGAGACGGCTTATTCGGCAGGTATTACAAGGCGACGATGTCGCGGTTCCCTCAACCATTGATGATCCATCAAGTATTGATGCTATTAAGAAAACCATGCGTTAAACTAGCACCCTTTCTTTTAGACAGGATCAGGGTGTTATGACGTTATCGATTGTTGCGGTCATTATAGGTTTAGCTGTTTTGGTCTGGAGTGCTGACCGCTTTGTTGAAGGCGCAGCCGCAGTAGCAAAACATTTGGGCATGGCGCCATTAGTTATCGGTATGGTCATTATTGGCTTTGGTACATCGGCGCCGGAAATGGTTGTATCGGCACTGGCATCAATGCAGGGCAACCCTGCGTTGGCACTGGGTAACGCTTATGGCTCGAACATAACCAACATAGCACTGGTTTTAGGTATTACCGCTATGCTCGCCCCTATTGCGGTTAAATCTGTGGTTATACGTCGCGAGATGCCAGTTCTAATAGCCATAACCCTGTTAAGCGCTGTATTTCTGCTTGACTATCAAATCACCCGGCTGGAAGCCATTTTTCTGTTAGTTGTTTTTGTTGGCTACATGGGCTGGTCTGTATGGATAGGTTCAAAAAGCAGCGACGACAGCTTAGCCGCAGAGTTCACCGAAGAACTCGACTCTAACCCTCTGCCAATGAAACCCGCCATTATGTGGCTTATTGTTGGCTTACTACTGCTCATTGTCAGTTCACGTGCTTTAGTCTGGGGTGCCGTGAACATAGCGGTGTCACTTGGCGTCAGCGATTTAGTCATCGGTTTGACGGTGGTCGCCATTGGTACCTCCTTACCAGAGCTGGCTTCAGCCATTGCGGCAACCCGCAAGAATGAGCACGACCTGGCACTGGGTAACGTTATCGGCTCGAATATGTTTAACACCTTAGCCGTTGTCGGTATAGCGGGTGCTATTGAACCGGTTTCGCTTGAACCTTTGGTGTTAAGCCGCGACTGGGTTGCCATGGCCGTATTGACATTGCTGCTAATGGTCTTTGGTATTCGCAAGGCACGGCAAGGGCGAATTAACCGCGTGCACGGTTTTGTCTTTATCTGCCTGTACTTGCTCTATACCTTGTACTTGTTAAAAACTGGCTTTATCGCCCCCCAATAAAAACAATATTGCAAATCGTTCGTATTTAACATAGACTGTCATTATCAAGTGAGGTGATAGTCTATGTATGTTTGTCTTTGTAAAGGTATTAACGATAAAGTCATTCATCAGGCCGTAGTTTCTGGTGAAGTGAACTCAATGCGAGACTTACGCCAGCAATACGGTGTAGCCTCACAGTGCGGGTGTTGTAAAAACTGCGCCAAAGATGTTCTTCACGAAGCCCTCGAACAACGTTCTAATCAAGCAGGTAAAGAGACTCAACTTCCGGTTTCCGTATGCTACACTTAATTCATACCTAGTGAATTAAGGAGTAATACGGCTATGAAAGGTGATGCTAAAGTCATCCAGCAACTGAATAAAATACTGACACTAAAACTTACCGCTATAAATCAGTACTTTCTTCATGCCCGCATGTATCGTAACTGGGGCTTCGAAAGTTTGAACAAGCCTGTCTATAAGGCCTCTATTAACGAAATGAAGCACGCCGATGTTCTTATCGAACGTATTTTATTTCTGGAAGGCATTCCTAACTTGCAAGAACTCGGTAAATTATACGTAGGTGAAGACCCAAGAGAAATGCTGGAAATGGACCACAAAGTCCAGTTCAATGATGTCAGCGCAATACGCGAAGCCATAAAAGAGTGTGAGATACACAAAGACTATGTCAGCCGTAATGCTTTACGCGACATTCTCGACTCGCAGGAAGAGCATCTCGACTGGCTTGAAACTCAAATTGATTTGATATCGCGTCTGGGTAACGAGGTCTATTTGCAAACAAAAATTCAAGGAGCTGAATAATGCGCAGAGATAACAATATAGTTGAGCAGCTCAACCGTCTTCTGGCTTTTGAGCTGACATCAATTGACCAGTACACCTCGCATTCTCGTCAGTACGAAGACATGGGTTTAATGAAGCTTTATGAGCGCATTAACCATGAAATTGACGACGAACGCGGGCATGCGGACTTGCTTATTCGCAGAATTCTATTCCTGGAAGGCAAACCCAACATGAGTAATCGCGAACCTCATACCATAGGTTCGGATGTTCGGGAAATGCTGGAAAACGACTTGCAGCTTGAGTACAACAACGCAAAAACACTGCGTGAAGTCATTGAGTACTGTGAAGAAGTTGATGATTATGTCACCCGTGAGATGCTGGTCGGTATTTTAAAAGATACTGAAGAAGACCACGCGTACTGGCTACAGATACAGCTGAACTTGATGGATCGCTTGGGCGAGAAGCTCTATTTACAAAGCATGATGTAATCCATTTCTCATCAAGTCCCTACTTTCTGCAGACACAAAAAAACCGCCTCAAGGGCGGTTTCTTTGTATCTGGCGGAGAGAGAGGGATTCGAACCCTCGATACGTTGCCGTATACACACTTTCCAGGCGTGCGCCTTCAGCCACTCGGCCACCTCTCCAGAACGGCCGCTATGGTAGGGGGTTTGGCCGTTCTAATCAAGGGGTTTAAACAATTTTAAAGCGTTTCATGCCATTATTTAACCGTTTTGCCAGTTCGTTCAGCTCACGGCTGGCTTCACTAATCTGTTCTGAGCCAGCAGCTGTTTGCTCAGCAGCCTGAGTAATGGACGTGAAGTTTTGGTTTATTTCTTCCGCTACGGCAGTTTGCTCTTCCGCGGCAGTCGCAATTTGTGCGTTCATATCGCTCATTTTTTCAACCGAGCTATTCACCGCATGCAAAGACTCACCCGCGGAACGCGCCTGTTCAACACTTTCTCCAGCCTTTTCTCTGCCTTTTTCCATAACGGTAACTGCGTCGTTGGCGCTCAATCGCATGGTTTCAATTAAGCTCTGAATATTACGAGTAGAATCCTGAGTTCGGTTCGCTAACGCGCGCACCTCATCGGCAACCACAGAGAAACCGCGGCCATGTTCGCCTGCACGGGCAGCCTCAATTGCGGCATTCAACGCCAGTAAATTAGTCTGGTCAGCAATGCCTTCTATCACTTCCAGTACTTTATGAATTTCTGCGGTGTTATCAGATAACTGACCAATAACTTTTGACGCACCTTCAACCTGGTTTGCCAGTTCTTCAATAGAGCGAATGGTCGCTTCAACTTCACGGCTACCACCAACAGTCTCTTTATCAGTGTCGTCCGCCAACTGAGCCGCCTGCTCTGTATGCTGAGCAACTTCCCGTACCGTCTGTGCCATCTGATGAATTGCCGTTGCCCCCTGAGTGGTCTGCTCTTGCTGCTGAACCACTAGTTGCTGGTTATCATTCGCTGTTTCAGACAACTCGTTCGATGAGTTCAGAATCGTATCTGCAGAATCATTAACGTCCTGCAGAATCTCTCTAAGTTGACGAACCATGCGATTCACGTCCGCCATCATACTATCTTCATAGCGTGTTCGGGTTGAAACCGTTAAGTCACCATCAGCAATACGCTGCAATACTTCAGCCGCCTCTTCGGGCTCGCCGCCTATGGTGTGAGTCAGCTTAGCCACTATCCGCCAGGCAGCTATGCCACCCGTAATAATAGCGAAAGCCGTCACCCACCACATTAAAGTGGCAAAGTTTTCGCTGCGGTCCATAACACCTTCGGTACCTGTCGCTATGTTCTGCTCCTGATACTCAATGAAGGTATTAATGCGATTCAGCCATTCAGCGTAAACCGGAGACAATTCATTCAGTACGTATTCCTGCGCTTGTTGACGTTGACCAGAGCTTAATAAACGCTCAGTTTCTTCGGCGGCGGCCAGTCCTCGCACTTGCACGTCTTCAATAGCTGCCAATAATTCACGTTCTTTGCTGCTAACCAAAGTGCTGTCAGAAAAAATAGCGCTCATGCCCTTATCCGCTGTTTTGTAGTTAGACTTTAAATCATCAATTAACTCGCGGAGCGGAGGGCGATCAGCAGCATCATCCACAAGTACTAAATCGCGCAGAGCAATAGCCCGGTCATGTACACTACCGCGATAATTAATAGCAAAGCGTTGTTTTTCACTTCCTACTTCATTCACTCTTGTGAGTGTTTTATCGATTTCGCTAACCTGATACGTACCGACAATCGTCGTTATAACAAGTAACAATAGAATAAAGGCAAACCCCGCATACAATCGATTTGCTATGCTCATGTGGTACTCCAGAAAGTGATGATGATATATTTATCTATGTAATTGAACGATTATACTAACCAGGCTTAAGGATAGATCAAAAAAATTGATATATTGATGACAGTATAATCGAAATGTTTAATTATTGTTTGATAAGCCAACGGAAAATTCTGAGCTGGCTGGGCACATAAAAAAGATACTCAGGATGCCACTGCACGCCAATAATAGTTTGTTCGTTCTGGCCTTCAGAAGCCTGCAGAAAACCATCGAGATCCCAGCCCACAGCAAGCATACCGACGCCGGTTTGCTTCACAATTTGTGAGTGCAGGCTGTTAACTCGCAGTTTTTGTTTTTTACAAATTTTCGCCAACTGACTCCGGGGCTCAATAAACACTTGTTTGGTTGGCAATAACCCGGGCCTGTTATAGGTTAGCCGTCGTAGCTCCCGGATATTCTGATTCAGTTCACCGCCCAACACCACATTAATCAATTGCGAGCCACGACAAATACCCAACAGAGGCTTTTTCTTTTCCAGTGCCCAACGTATCCAGGCAATTTCAAGCTCGTCTCTGTCAGGGTCGTACTCACCGTCACGCTCAGGTGGTTGATTATACTCCGAAGGACTAATGTCATCGCCGCCACCAATAATCACGGCGTCAATGCCTTCGTGTTCACAGCGGTGCCTGACACTCGCGCGCACAGGGGCTGCCCCAAGACACTTCAGAATAAGCCACGTACACCACCAGGAAGGCGACCACCGCCTGGCGGTCCCGGTTACAACCACTCGCGGTCTTTGAGCCATTGCTGCAACCTTTCCTTCCAGTCTTTCTCTGAAACTCCTATTAACGGGCGCTCAGCATCAGTAAACGCCTGCTTCCAGTATTCTAATGCCTGTTCGTCATTTGCAAGAGCATCCACTATCCACCAAATTCTCCATGGTTCGGTTAAATTCCAGTCAGGGTGTTCAAGCTGACAATTCGGTAAACGATAATGAAATGTCGGGCGGGCTTTGATCTTATTATCTTCCACTGCTTTTTTAATTTTTTCTTCATCCAGAAAAGCAAACAGTGGCAACATATCCAGCGCCCGATTACGAGTCGCGTTATGTTCCAGATAATCACTAATCAGTTGCTCCTGACTTACCTCCTGCTGAGAGACCAGCAAACGGGTGTAAGCTTCAGGGTATTTATCAATATAAGGACTCAGCTTTCGTGTTGTATCAACCCGGTGAGCCTCTACTAGCCACCATTGTAACAAAGAGAATGCCTGCAAATAACGCAGCAGGCTATTTGGGTCTAAAGATGGTACCTCGGGATTAATGTGTACACCGTAAGCCGCAATCCAGGATTCATCGGTACCTTTCGCCCCGGCTTCGCGTAAAGCGTCCGTCAATGGAATTAGCTGCTCACACTGTTCAAGAGTCAGTGGTGGGCAAACAATTTCAATCGGTACCAGGTTCTCAGCTATGCTACCTAACTCGCGCACCCAGGCAGACTTGTCTCCACCTTCGGCTTTGGCTTTTCGCTTTAAATAGTCCCAGTCTATCTCAACTGTAAATGACCCCAGTTCATCCACTTCAAATTTTTGCTCGGCTTTAGAGACAGCGACCCGTTCCCCCGACAACTGTTGTTGCAGAACTTCGACGGTTCTCTCCAGGGTTAAACCGCTAAACTCCAGTTCAAAACCAACTCTTCGGTCTTCCCCTTCATAATTTAGCGGCTCGGTTAATGCTTTGAACAACCTTTTACTCAATTGAAAATGTCCCCGCTGGTCCCGGAAATACGACTGGGCTTTCAAAGCCATCGTTACTGACACTAGCTACACCAAAAATGTAATTATCGATCACCACATTCTCCAGTGTGTATTCGTTTACGTTACCCACATAGCGACTGAACTGCCACTGCGGAGCGCTGGTTAAACGCCAGTAAACTTTATAACCCGCAATATTTTCTTTATCTTCCTCTTGGGCTGCCCAGCGCAAGGTTGTATCCGGTTTTACTGCACCTTCTATTTCGACATTAGCCGGTGGTCTTGGTGCCCACGACATGCTCGCCATAGAAACGGCGTTTAATGCCGTCAGTTTCGCTGCGTAGTCAAAGTCTACGCCCTCTATGGTGTCGCCATATTTAATGCCATCTTCCACACGAAGGTCCTGGTGCTGACGATTATAGTTTTCGTTGGTTTCCATAATGCGGATACCGGCATAGCCTAAGTCATTAAAAGGTCTGTGATGCCCTCCGCGACCAAAACGATCTAAGCGATAAACAATCATTGTATCTAAATTGTTGATGTAGCGATCAGCCACTGTATCAATGTAGCGCGCTAAGTTCCGTGAAGGGGAATCCACTTCGCCACCATAAAAACGACGCATGGTTGCTTCGCGATCCGATTCATTCATACGGGTGCCTTCAGCAAAAATACGTGCAGTGGTGTTATTAATGACTCCGTTAATGCCTTCAATGTTACCAATCATGTCATTATTGAGCACAGCGGTCAGATGCCAGCCTTCTTCTTTGGCCTTTTCAGCCAGAATTTTTCCGCCAAACAGGCCTTGTTCCTCACCGGCCAGTGCCGCATAAACAATAGAACCATCAAACTCGCACTGAGTCAGCACTCGTGCCGCTTCTAACGCGCCAGCGACACCGGAGGCATTGTCGTTTGCGCCAGGGGCGTCCGAGGTATAATCCATAACATCGCTAACGCGCGAGTCGATATCACCGGACATCATCACATAACGATTAGGGTCTGTTTTGCCACGCTGAACAGCAATGACACTTTTTACTTCCACAGGGTCGGGTATGCGCTTTTCTCCCGAAATAGTGTCGCTGACATACATGACTTCTAGACAGCCACCACAGGCTTCTGATATGCGCTCAAATTCGGCAAAAATCCAGCGCCGCGCAGCACCAATGCCGCGCGTATCCGACTCGGTTTCAGATAAGGTATGGCGTGTGCCGAAATCCACCAGGGTCTGAATATCACTTTCAATACGGTCAGCCTGCATGGCGTCAGCTATTTTATGTAGCTTTTCCTGCTCTTTATAATCAATGCTATCCTGAGCGATAGCGCTCAACGGCGTGGCTAAACCAACACTTACCGCCAGTAATGAACTTGTCCACAATTTGAACATAATTGAATACCTGTTAATTAATAAGCTTGATTCGATTATGCGGTATATAACAGAGGATGGAAAGCCATGCGCTGGAACAGCCTGCAATAACCTTTATGACTGCTCCGTTAGTTTGGCAAGCCCGCTTCCCCTTCAAAGCTGTCGTACTCGCTAAGATGTTGTTTAAACAGAGACTGAAATTGAGAGCGGTGATAATCTGTTTTAAGCTCATCAATCAGACTTTCTATTGTAAGGCTCACTGCTCATAATGGGCTATTGGTCAGTATCTATATTAAGTTCAACATTTCTTTTTCATTAACGCTAAGAGGATCTTCATGCAAACGCTTTTACTCGGTTACGGCGACATTGCAGACCGCGTTGCGCAAAGGCTCAGCGATCAAAACGAGCAGGCCACCGGAGTTTGCAGAACCCCGGAGAGCAAGCCGGTGCGCAAAGGAGTCAATTTAGTTGCAGCAGACTTAAACAATGAACAAGAGCTTCACCAACTGTTCCAGAATAAATGGGATAATGTTGTCATTACCCTGACCCCGGAAAAAGGCGCAGAAGATAGCTATCATCATGGCTACGTCGTTCCCTGCCGTCACCTGCAGCAAGTGCTGTCGCAGCAAACTCATCAGCCTAATATTATTTACGTTTCCAGCACCGGCGTTTATGCACAACGCGACGGCGAGTGGATTGATGAAAACAGTGCAACCGAGCCTACATCAGACTCTGGTAAAGCTCTATTGCAGGCTGAATCCATTATCGATGCCTTACCGGGGCAAACCTCGATTCTTCGTTGCAGTGGTATTTACGGAGAAGGGCGTGACTTTTTGCTGCGTCAACTAAGTCAAGGTAATGTCCAGCTTCGTGACAGCTGGACCAACCGCATACATCAGGACGATGTCGCTGGCTTTATTGTGCATTTACTTACCCAGGTTAATCAGCCAAGTCCTGTTTATTTGGTTAATGACGATGAACCGGTCAAACAATACGAAGTTTACCAATGGCTGGCTGAGCAGCTTGGAATTGAGCTGACCGGAAGCATTGATACAGACGTTGGTCCAAGAGGCTCTAAACGCTGCATGAATAAGGGCTTGAAAGAAAGCGGTTACCCACTTCAGTATGCGAATTTTCGCGAAGGTTACGCACCAGTTATTAAACAATGGCAGCGCTGATTGCGCTGCTCATAACTTATACGGCGTCGAAATAATCGAGCATTCCCTCGGCGGCGTTGCGTCCTTCGGCTATCGCCGTCACCACCAAATCGGCGCCGCGCACCATATCGCCACCGGCAAATATTTTCGGGTTGCTGGTTTGCATAGCATACGCAGTATCGCCAGTAGCCAGCACGGTGCCCCAGTCGCTTAGCGCCACTTTGTGCTGTTGTAACCATTCCGGCGGGTTAGGTTGATAGCCAAAGGCAATAATGACTGCTGTGGCCGGCATAACGAATTCTGAGTCCGGCACAGGCTGTGGACGCCGGCGACCGTCTTCATCAGCTGGGCCAAGCTCAGTGCGTACCATTTTCACGCCGCTAACCTTACCGGAATTGTCCGTAATCACTTCCAGCGGTTGCAGATTAAACTCGAAAGAAACTCCCTCTTCACGAGCGTTTTGCACTTCTTTGCGTGACCCGGGCATATTGCCTTCATCCCGACGATAAGCACAGACCACTGACTTCGCTCCTTGTCGTATTGAGGTTCTGACGCAGTCCATCGCGGTATCGCCACCGCCAAGTACAACCACCGTCTCGTCTTTCACATCAATCAGCGGATACTGAGACATTGGTTCATGAGCCATGAGTTTTTGCGTATTACCAATCAGAAACGGCAAAGCAGGATAAACCCCGTCGGTATCCAGACCTTTTAATTTTCCATCCAGCGCTTTGTAGGTTCCTAACGCTAAAAATACCGCATCGTAACTGGCTTCCAGTTCAGCAAAACTGATGTCTTTACCCACTTCGACACCCAGCTTAAACTCAATGCCCATGTCAGTGAATATTTCACGACGTAAAGTCATTACCTCTTTGTCCAGCTTAAATGGCGGAATGCCGTAAGTCAGCAGTCCGCCAATTTCCGGGTAGCGATCATACACTACAGCTTTGACACCATTGCGGGCGAGCACATCAGCGCAGGCCAGCCCGGCAGGCCCGGCCCCTATCACAGCAACCCGTTCCTGACGTTGAGTCACACCACTTAAGTCTGGCCGCCAGCCCTGTTTAAAAGCTTCATCGACCATTTGTTTTTCAATACTGCCAATAGTTACTGCGCCGAAACCGTCATTCAGTGTACAGGCACCTTCACACAGACGATCCTGCGGACAGACCCGGCCACAAACCTCAGGCAGGCTGTTGGTTTTATGCATAAGCTCAGCGGCTTCAATAACCCGCCCTTCGTTGGCCAGCTCCAGCCACTGAGGAATATAATTGTGAACCGGACACTGCCACTCACAATAAGGGTTACCGCAATCCAGACAACGGTCAGCCTGACCTTTTAGCTGTACATCGGGCATTGGATCATAAATTTCTTTAAACTCGATGCGACGCTCTTCAACCGAACGCTTCGGCGGATCAATGCGCTGCACGTCCAAAAATTGATAAATATTCTTGTTCATTACATCACCTGCACACGTAATTCTGCGGTTGACCGCGCCCGATGCCCTAAAAGCTCTTTCACATCTGCCGCTTTTGGTTTGACGATATAAAAGCTGTCCACTATTTGCTCGAAGTTGTTTAGCAACTCGCGCGAGTAGTGACTTCCCGTTGCTTCGTGATGCTCATGAATTAAACCGCGCAAGTGCTCCTGAATAATCGGGGTATCCACTGCTACGGCTTCAACCAATTCGTGGTTAAGCCGACGGTGCAAATCACCGTCGCTGTCTCTTAAATAAGCAAAACCGCCGGTCATGCCCGCACCAAAATTGATGCCGCAGTCACCCAGTACCACCACAATTCCGCCTGTCATATATTCACAGCCATGGTCACCAATGCCCTCTACCACAGCTGTAGCGCCGGAGTTACGAACCGCGAAACGCTCGCCGGTACAACCGGCAGCATAAAGCTTGCCGCCAGTCGCGCCGTACAGACAGGTATTCCCCATAATAACGGCTTCGTGCGTGTTATAACGACAGCCTGCTGGTGGCTTAATGGTAATTTCACCACCGGCCATACCTTTCCCGACGTAGTCGTTGGCGTCTCCGGTCAGGTGTAGCTTTAAGCCACCGGCATTCCATGCACCAAAGCTTTGTCCTGCGGTACCAATAAAACCTAAGGTAATTGGCGCAACCGCCATTCCCTGGTTTCCATGCTGACTGGCAATGTAACCCGATACACTTGCAGCAACCGAACGGTCATCGTTACGAATAGCCAAGGACCAATGACCTCCGCTGCGCTTATCGATAGACTCTTTGCACAACTCCAGTAATCGCTGGTTCAGCTTGCCCTGATCAAACGGCGGGTTCTTCTCGGTGCAATACAAAGAATGCTCTGAACGCACTCCTGCGGACTGCAGCAAGGCATTTAACTGTAACTGCTGCTGGCGTTTGGTTTCACCAGTCAGCCGTTCCAGTAGGTCAACCCGGCCAATAGCGTCGGTTAACTTCTCCAGCCCCAATTGGGCGAGAATGTCACGCACCTCTTCCGCCATAAACTCAAACAGTTTCACCACGCGTTCCGGCAAGCCGGAGAAATGTTCACGGCGCAGAGTTTCATCCTGAGTAGCTACGCCGGTTGCGCAGTTGTTCAAATGGCAAATGCGTAAATATTTACACCCCAGAGCAATCATAGGGGCTGTGCCAAAGCCGAAGCTCTCAGCGCCTAAAATAGCCGCCTTCACAATATCCATACCGGTTTTTAAGCCGCCATCGACCTGCAACCGAATTTTATGACGCAAGTTATTGGCGACCAAGGCTTCATGCACCTCAACCAGACCAAGCTCCCACGGTGAGCCCGCATACTTGACCGAAGTCATGGGGCTGGCACCGGTTCCGCCGTCGTAGCCGGACACAGTAATTAAATCGGCGTACGCTTTAGCAACCCCCGTAGCAATGGTGCCAATACCAGGCGTAGAAACCAGCTTGACTGAAACTAAGGCTTTCGGGTTCACCTGTTTTAAATCAAAAATCAGCTGGGCTAAGTCTTCAATGGAATAAATGTCGTGATGAGGCGGCGGGGATATCAAGGTAGTTCCAGCAACGGCGTAACGCAGCTGGGCAATTTCTGCAGTGACTTTTTCGCCGGGCAGCTGGCCACCCTCGCCGGGTTTGGCCCCCTGCGCAACTTTTATCTGTATAACATCAGCATTAACCAGATAATGCGGCGTAACACCAAAGCGTCCCGAGGCCACTTGCTTAATTCGCGAATTTTTTGCGTTGTTAAAACGCTTCGGATCTTCCCCGCCTTCACCAGAATTTGAGTGCCCGCCAATAGTATTCATGGCAATAGCTAAGGCTTCATGAGCTTCAGCGCTTAACGCACCTATCGACATAGCCGCCGTATCAAAACGCTGAAAAAGAAGCTCTTTAGCTTCTACCTTTTCTTTTTTAATTTTTGCTTTTTCAGGCAATTTAATGCTGAGCAAATCACGCAGGTGAGTCACCGGCCTCTCATTAACGAACTTAGCGTAAACGTCGTAATCTCGCTGCTCGCCTGTTGCTACCGCTCGTTGCAGTGAAGTCACAACATCCGGGTTGTAAGCGTGATACTCCCCGCCGTGCACATATTTTAGCAAGCCGCCCTGAGCCAGTTTTTTTCGTGTTAACCAGGCACGGTGGAAGCTTTGCTGAAGATCCTGCTGTATATCGTCAAACCCAGTACCATCAATGCGTGCTGGCACGTTTTCAAAGCAAAGACGACGCACATCTTCGTTTAGCCCAACCGCCTCAAACAAGGAGGATCCCCGGTACCCCGCCACTGTCGCAATACCCATTTTCGAGAGTATTTTCAGTAAGCCTTTATTCAGGCCTTTACGGTAGTTGAGCAACGCCTCCTTTATGTCCAGTGTGACTTTGCCCCTGGCCACCAGTTGTTCCACGGTCTCATACGCAAGGTACGGATAAACCGCAGTGGCGCCTAAACCTATTAATACTGCCATATGGTGCGGATCACGCGCGGAGGCGGTTTCAATAATAATGTTTGAATCACAGCGAAGATCATTATTCACCAGCACTTGTTGCACCGCCCCAACAGCCATGGCTGCCGGTATCGTCAGCTGTTCCCGCTGTAAATCTCTGTCACTGAGAACCAGAATAACCGTTTGTTCATCCTTAACCGCGGCTTTTGCCTGTTCAACCAGGCTATCGATGGCTTGTTGCAGGTTTTGCTGCTTCGGTTTAAAACCAAGCGATAAAGTGGTTGCACGGTAATGTTGTTCGTCCAGTTCACGTAGCTGTTTTAAATCGGTGTACATCAGGATAGGAGATTCAAATACCACCCGATCGGCATCGCCCGATGCTTCGTTAAATACGTTATGCTCACGCCCGATAATAGTGGAAAGCGACATGACATGGCTTTCACGAATCGGGTCAATGGCCGGGTTGGTCACCTGCGCAAACTGCTGGCGGAAATAGTCGTAAAGCAAACGCGGCTGCTTTGAGAGCACCGCAGTGGGTGTATCGTCGCCCATAGAACCCACAGCTTCCTGACCATCTTTGGCCAGAACACTGATAATTTGCTGGATTTCTTCTTCGGAGTACAAATACGCTTTATGAAAAACCAGCATGGTCTTGTCGTCATACAAACGCTTACCCAGCTTGTCAGCGTGGCTACGCTCAAACGGTATTAAGTGACGACGGTGCTGTTCCAGCCATTGTTTATAGGGGTGACGCTGCTTGAGTTCTTCTTCAATTTGGTCGTTATACCAAATTTTGCCGGTATAGGTATCCACCGCCATCATTTGTCCCGGTCCTAAGCGACCTTTTTCAATCACTTCCTGCTCGTCGTAATCCCAGATACCCACTTCTGAAGCAATGGTCAGAATACCCGAACGGGTCAGAACATATCGCGCCGGACGCAGACCATTTCTATCCAGACTGCAGGCCACATGTCGGCCATTGCTCATGACAACGCCGGCAGGCCCATCCCAGGGCTCCATATGCAGGGAGTTAAACTCGTAAAAGGCGCGCATTTCGTCCGACATAGTGGCATCGCCCTGCCATGCCGGTGGAATCAGCAAACGCATTGCCCGGAATAAATCCATGCCGCCAGCCAGTAATAGCTCCAGCATATTGTCTAACGACGCAGAATCGGAGCCTGACAGGCCCACCAGTGGCTTTGCGTCTTGTAGATCCGGCAATAAGGGCGTCTGAAATTTATAAGCTCTTGCCTGTGTCCACTGACGATTTCCACGTACAGTATTAATTTCACCGTTGTGAGCAAGGAACCGGAAAGGCTGAGCCAGCGGCCAGCGCGGTTC
This sequence comes from Idiomarina sp. PL1-037, assembly GCF_034422975.1. Classification (NCBI taxonomy): domain Bacteria; kingdom Pseudomonadati; phylum Pseudomonadota; class Gammaproteobacteria; order Alteromonadales; family Idiomarinaceae; genus Idiomarina; species Idiomarina sp. PL1-037. The sequence goes on along the minus strand of NZ_CP139873.1, from coordinate 983,941 downwards.
TGTATTGGTAGAGAAGCGTTGATGGAAGACACAAATAGAGGTTTTCATTTCGGCATCGGCTAAGTCGATGTAATAAGCCGGCAAGTCAGCTGCCATCATCAGGCCTTTATAGACTAAGACCAGACTCGACAACGACGAAATATAAAGCTCATCCTGATTAGGCATCCGCTTTTCGATGCGCCTTCGGGCCATATACAAGCGTCTTTCTAGATCTTTTTTACGCCAGCCCGGCGGAGCCGACACCAGAACCTGCTCAATAACCGGCTCAGACGATTTAGCGCCTTCACCCAGTACTTGGTTGTTAACCGGAACTTTACGCCAGCCAGTGACCGCTAAAGTCTCTCTTTGAAGCTCTTGCTCAATAAGATGGCGGGCAGACTCACGCTTATCCTTGTCGCCGCTAAAAAATATCATACCGACAGCAAACTTCTTGCTTAGCTGCCAGCCTTGGGTTTCTGCGTAATGGCGGAAAAACTGTTCGGGTATTTGCAGTAGCAGCCCACAGCCATCTCCGGTTTTACCATCGGCGCCAATACCACCACGATGTTGCATACGATCCAACGCTTTTACTGCGGTAGAAATTAAACCTTGCTGAGCTTCGCCATTAATATCAGCGATAAGGCCAAAACCGCAGTTATCACGGACATCAGCTGGATCATAAAGTCCCATGCTTACACCACTCGAATAATTATTCAATAAAGTTAGATTAGCATGCAGAAATTCACTTCGGTAGGCACTGAAGTTATTATTGTTATAAATATGTTTTATGGACCAATAGTAAAAAGGCTCCCGAAGGAGCCTTTAAATTATTTTAAGCTAGCTGAAAATTCCAGCATTCGGTCTAACGGCACCATGGCTTTTTGACCCAGAGCTTCATCGACATGAATCTCATGTGTTGCTCCACCATCCGTTAACGCCTCTTCTATCGCTTTTAAGCCGTTCATTGCCATCCAGGGACAATGTGCACAACTGCGACACGTTGCACCATTACCCGCGGTTGGGGCTTCAATAAAGGTCTTATTCGGCTGCAACTGCTGCATTTTATAAAAAATGCCTTTATCGGTTGCTACTATGAAAGTCTCATTCGGTAATTCCTGACTCGCCTTAATAAGCTGCGAAGTAGAGCCAACAGCATCCGCCATCGCCACAATATTCTCCGGCGACTCAGGGTGCACGAGAATAGCGGCCTCAGGATGAAGCTTTTTCATATCCTGCAGAGCTTTCGCTTTAAACTCATCATGCACGACACAAGCACCCTGCCACAGCAGCATATCTGCACCGGTTTCCCGTGCGATATAGCCGCCTAAATGCTTATCCGGTGCCCAAAGAATTTTTTCTCCTTTGGAATCCAGATGATCGACAAGCTCAAGCGCCATACTGGATGTCACTACCCAGTCTGCACGAGCTTTTACCGCTGCCGAAGTGTTAGCGTAAACAACAACGGTCCGGTCAGGATGTTGATCACAAAACTCAGCAAATTTTTCCGGTGGACAGCCAAGGTCAAGAGAACACTCGGCCTTTAATGTCGGCATCAGTACTTGTTTGTGAGGCGTAAGAATTTTTGCTGTCTCACCCATGAAACGGACACCAGCTACAATCAGTTTCTTTGCCGGGTGATCTCGCCCAAAACGAGCCATTTCTAAAGAATCGGCCACACAGCCACCGGTTTCCTCAGCTAATGCCTGAATATCAGGGTCTGTGTAGTAGTGCGCCACCAATACAGCGTCTTCATCAATCAGAAGCTGCTTAATGCGATTAATGGTTTCAGACTTTTCTTCCGCACTTAAAGGTTTAGGTTTTGGAGGAAAAGTATAATCAAGGCTATCCAGAGTTTGAATCTCGGTCATGATACTACGGCTTGTTTTCTAAGTGTTCTCAGTAAGTGAGGGCTATTATAGCTGAATTCAAGGGATGCTTATAGCTAAGTCCGTATCACTCTTAATTCATCGGTATGGATAAGTGTTTTTTAATGAGGTATTCAGTGAAGTGGTGGGTTGTGCAGGATTCGAACCTGCGACCAATTGATTAAAAGTCAACTGCTCTACCAACTGAGCTAACAACCCAAATTCTGGTAAATATTTTCATTGGCGACGTGGTGGGTTGTGCAGGATTCGAACCTGCGACCAATTGATTAAAAGTCAACTGCTCTACCAACTGAGCTAACAACCCAAACGCCAATAATGTTGCCCGTTTCTGCTTGGCAACGGCGGCATAGTTTACTGAAATAGTGCGCGTATGCAACTGAAAATTGAAAAAAACTGTTCGATTGCTTAATTCACGAACACATGTTGCTCAGTTGTTATTTATTTAAGCGTTGTTTTGCCAAATTAGATTCGGTACTTTCCGGGTATTCTTCGATCACTTGCTCGTAATAAGCTTTTGCATCTGCTGATTTATCTTGCTCACTGGCGATAACACCAAGCTTTAATAAACAATCGCCACGTTTATTACTGTCTGGGTAGTCATTAACGACAGTTTCAAACTGTTGCTTTGCCTGATCGTATTGTCGTTTAGCAAAAAACAACTGACCTAGCCAGTAATGGGCATTAGGAGAGTATGTTGAATTTGGAAAGTTCTTCAGAAAAGACTGAAATGCGGGTATAGCTTCATCGTAACGCTTATCCTCAAGAACTAAAGCTATCGCTTTGTCATAAGCATCATTCTCGCTAAGGTTTGGAGAATAGCTGCTATTGTCTGTTTGTGTCGGTACCTGCTCCAGATCATTGTAACCATCGCCTGCACTTTCACTCTGGTTATTGCTCGACTTCAAATTACTGAAACGACGATCAATTTCCTGATACAGTTCGCGCTGGCGTTCCAACAATTGCTCCAGACGGTATTCATGCTCTTCCGTTATGCCTCTTAATTCAGCAACATTTTGCTGCAAAGAACCTAACTGATTAAGCATTTCAAGCTGAGCACTGGAGCGCGCTTCGAGCATGCGCTCGATCTGCTCTAGTCGTTGCTCAACGTCACCTGAAGACGACAGTCCAGAAACAGGAGCCTGGGCCATAACAACCCCAGGCACACACAAACATACAGCTAACAGCGTTTTTCTCATTACTATCCGTTACTTTTAAATTAGTAAACTAAAACAGCGCGACGGTTTTTCGCGTATGCGCGTTCGTTTGACTCATTTACCATTGGCTTTTCTTCGCCATATGAAACAGTCGAGGTTTGAGAATCCTGAACACCCAAGTTGTGCAAATAGCTCTCAACTGCCTTAGCACGTCGTTCGCCTAACGCGATGTTGTACTCAGGCGTACCGCGCTCGTCGGTATGACCTTCGACAACAACTTTCACAGACGGATTTTTGACTAAGTAATCAGCATGCGCTGACAACATTTCCGTGTACTCTGACTGCACATTAGATGTATCAAAAGCGAAGTAAACGATGTGTTCTTTACGTAACGCTTCCATTTTTTGCTGACGTTCTTCTTCCATCGTTTGTGCGCGTTCTGCTGCACCAACTTCGACACCAGAGTCTTGCTCAGCTTGTTGATTGGTTTCCTGACCTGCGCCCATACCTGAATCAGTTTCCTGGTTTGAGCTACAAGCGGCCAGAGTCGCCATTGGTACAACGATTGCCAGAGCTTTTAAAAGTTTATTAAGCTGCATCCTTTTCGTCCTTATCGTTTTTATCGAACAATTCAACCATTCAGGCTTTTGTTTTACATAAATGGCGACCAAGTCGGTGACTTAACTTCACCATCGGTTGCCGGTAATCGTGCTTTAAAACGCCCATCGATAGAAACCAAAGCCAGTACTTGTTTGTTATTATGCGTTGTACTGTAAATAACCATGCTGCCATTTGGTGCCACACTTGGTGACTCATCTAAAGACGTTTTCGTTAAAACCTGCATATTTCCACGTGGAAACTCTTGCTTCGCGATATGATAATTGCCACGTGTTCGGTTCACTAAAATCATATCTTCGCCAGACGGCAATATAGTACCGCCCAAATTCTGCTCACCCTCAAAGGTTAACCGACGAACCTGACCTGACGATAAATTTACGCTATATAGTTGCGGTCTGCCACCTCTTTCTGAGGTAAACACTAAAGATTCACCATCTGGTGTCCAGTTAGGCTCTGTATCAATCGTACGATTACGAGTAACACGTTGCAAGTCCTTAGTTTTAATATCAAACACATAAAGTTCAGGATTCCCATCCTTAGATAAGACCATAGCTAACTTTTCGCCATCTGGCGAGAAAACGGGGTTACCGTTTATCCCGGGAAACGATGTCAGTTTCTCACGCCGGGTAGTATAAATATCCTGCATGAATATTTCTGCCGTTTTATTCTCGAAACTAACATAGGCCAGTTTATTACCATCTGGGGACCAGGCCGGAGACATCAATGGCTCGGGCGAACGCAGCAATATCTTCTCGTTTGCGCCGTCATAATCAGCTACAGCCAGTTTATAGGGGTAGCGGTCATCATGATTTACCGTGACATAAGCGATTTTGGTCATGAAAGCACCACGTTCGCCAGTTAATGCTTCATAGGCCACGTCTGAAATTCGATGTGCGTAAGAGCGGAATTGATCACCATCAATAACACTAGATCGGGAATCTAGGATATGGTCATTACTCTGCACCAGCTCGCCATTGCGCAGCATTTGAGAGTTACCACCGGTAATTTGTCCCCGGAGTACATCAATAACTTCAAATTTAACCATATAGCGGTCAACGGAATACGGTTCTATTGAACCGACTAAAATGGCTTCGACGCCCATCTTAGCCCAAGCTGAGTAATCTATCTCATCATCGGCAGTCGGCCGTTGTGGCATTGCACTTGCTGGAATCGGATTAAATTTACCGCTGCGCATAAGATCTGCAGCAATAACATCGGTCAGCTCGTTTGGTGCCTTTCCTTCACCTTTCCACTCGAACGGCACCACCGCAATCGGCCTTGCCGTATCAATACCTTCCGTGATGACGATTTCCAATACTCCTGCTCGCGCAAAAGCAGTTAGCGCAACAAAGAGTAAAATGCTTTTAATTAATATATTTTTCATCGGTCACCTTGTTACAACTGCGGTTTTACAGTCAGTTTAATTGTACTCATTTGTTCATAAATTTCCGGATCTTCAGAAACCGGCAGTGTTGTAGCTTTCAATACGGCATTTTGCGCTGAACGACAAACGTTCGTATCGCCACTACCGGTGTCTACTGACTTGACGAACCCACTCGGAGCTACTCGTATGGTTAACTCACATGACTTGCCACGCATTGAGTCATCAACATTCCAGTTTCTTTGAATAGTTTGCTGAATAAGTGCCTGATACTTTTCAACTTCACTCAGTACTTGTTGACGACGAGCGGCTTGCCGACGCGCCCGTTCCGCTTCCATTTCTTTTTGCAACTGAGCTTCTCGTTCAGCCGCTTCACGCTGTTGTTGTTCACGTTTACGCTGCTCTTCCAGACGTTTACGACGTTCTTCCTCAGCACGGCGTTCGGCTTCCTCTGCTTCGCGTTTACGCCGCTCTGCTTCTTTCGCCGCCGCCTCAGCTTTGGCACGCTCCTGCGCCAGGCGTTCAGCTTCTTTCTTTTCTCGCTCTGCCTGTTTGCGTGCTTCTGCAGCTTCTTGCCTTTCTAATTCCTGTTGACGCTCTATTTCTTTTTTACGTTGCTCTTCTCTTTCGCGCGCTTTACGCGCTTCTTCAGCACGCTGCTCAAGTCTCTCTATACGGCGCTGTTCAGCCGCCTCTTTTTCCGCTTTCTGCTGACGAATTTTGTCTGCCTGCTGTTGAACCTTGGATTTATCTACTGTGACTGCACTGACAATCTCTTCTGACATATCCAGCTCGCTTTGATCTAAGTTGACTTCCATCGCCTCCGGCGTTGAAGGGGTAAATTCAAAGCTAATCAATAACACGCCCGCAATCGCAGCGTGTATCACAATCGAATATATCAGCGGTAAGGTTAAGCTATCTGATTTTGCCACAACTAATTATCCGACGAATCTGTCATTAAACCGACTGAGGGCACACCCGCTCTTTGCAGTAATACCATCAGTTGCACAATTTGGTTGTAAGATACCGAACCATCGCCATTGACCATAACCGGGGTGTCAGGCTCTACTTGCAGGTGAGCAGCAACCAGAGTAGCGAGTTCATCAGCCTGCATGGGCGTATCTTGGGAGTCACCCTGATTTAAATAGTAACGCCCTTCAGCATCAACCGATGCAACCAGGGGTGGTTTACTCTCTTCAGAAAGAGGCTCGGCCGTTGCTTTCGGTAAGTCGACTTTAACCCCCTGAGTGATCAAAGGGGCTGTTACCATAAAAATGATCAGTAGCACCAGCATCACGTCGATGTAAGGCACTACGTTAATTTCCGCAACCGGCTTACGACGCTTGCGCGGCATTACCATCATACCGTTTCGCCCTCTACTTTACTTTTGCCAGCCTGAGCCGACGACTGCCGCTGTAAAATTGAGATGAATTCATCAATAAAGTTCATGTACTGATTATCAACTTTTTCCACACTGGTGGTGAATCGGTTGTAAGCAATAACGGCCGGTATCGCGGCAAAAAGACCCATCGCAGTAGCGATCAATGCTTCGGCGATACCTGGTGCAACCATCGCCAACGTGGCCTGTTGCACGGCACCTAATGCGATAAAGGCGTTCATAATTCCCCATACCGTTCCAAACAAACCAATATAAGGACTTATAGAACCAATAGTGGCCAGAATACCTAAGTTGTTATCCAACTTTTCGGTTTCTCTGGCGTGCGCTACGCGCATGGCACGAAACGCGCCTTCAAGCATTGTTTGCGTATTCGTTGTTGAGTGGTTACGTAATCGGGCATACTCTTTAAAGCCAGCGTGAAACAATAACTCCATTCCTCGTGCGTTTTTAGCGCGAGCCGAGATTTCCTGATAAAGGCGCGCAAGATCAACGCCTGACCAGAATCTATCTTCGAATTTTAGCGCGTCATTTCTAGCCTGCTTCAGCACCTTTTTGCGCTGGAAAATTAATACCCAACCCCATACCGACATCGCCAGTAACATAACCATCACCAGTTTGACCAAGAAACTGGCTTGCATGAATAAATCAATAAACGATAGTTCTGCTTCCACGCTTTAAACCCCTGACTGAATACGCGATATTATCGGTTCCGGAATAGCCACAGCTTTCATCGCCCGGTTATCAACACAGGCGGCTACAACTGTTGCCTGGCAATGCACACTGCCATCCTTCGCCAAAACTTGTTGTTCGAAAACCAAAGAGGCTTTCTTAATGTTTGTTACTTTGACAGTGACCGTTAACTCAGCATTAAACTTAGCCGCCTGCCGTAAATCCAGTTCTACCTTGCGAACCACAAAGGCTATATTGTGAGCTAACCAGGTATCCTGTTCAATCCCTAATGATCTTAACCACTCTGTTCGAGCTCTTTCAATGAACTTGAGATAATTAGCATAATAAACGATACCACCTGCATCCGTGTCTTCGTAATAAACCCGGATAGGCCATTCAAACTCATAGTGAGACATTACCACCTCAAGTAAAGTTCCGAAAAGTTACCTTTGTGTAATATTTTGTAAAGAAGCCCTTAAAACTACAACTAACTATTTTGTCAGCCGACTTTTTTTTATAACAGAACGAAAACAGAAAAATTTCAATACTATGATTTTTAAGGCTTTCCCTTTTTTGTTATAAATATGTTGCGCTTTTTTTGTACAAAAATATCAACCTTCAGATTAGTTATTATAATGCGAACATCTAATTTTTCTTGTTTGATCAGAGTCAGATTAACTTTATAATACTCAGCATATCAAAGACGAAGAGATTGGTTGTCACTTTTTCTGAGATTGTTTATTCAGTAATAGTTCCCTGGATTTAACTTCCTTCTTGTTGTTCTTTTGCCCGCACATTGTGCGGGCTTTTTTTTACCTATTTTTCAGGCTTTAATCCAAAATGCTGATAAGCTCTGGGAGTCGCTACGCGTCCACGCGGCGTGCGTTGTAAGAACCCTTGTTGAATTAAATAAGGTTCCAGAACGTCCTCAATAGTATCCTTTTCTTCGCCTATCGCTGCTGCCAGGTTATCTAACCCCACAGGTCCACCCATGAACTTTTCCATAATGGCCAATAACAACTTCCGGTCCATATAATCAAAACCGGCCTGATCAACGTCCACCATAGTCAAAGCCGCATTGGCTGTTGCTTCGTCAACGTCACCATTACCTCTGACTTCTGCATAGTCGCGTACCCGACGCAATAAGCGGTTCGCTATACGTGGAGTGCCCCTTGAGCGGCGAGCTATTTCACGAGCTCCACCATCAAGCATTCGGACATTCATAAAATGAGCCGACCGCGCAACAATGTCGGTTAGTTCATTAACATCATAAAACTCAAGACGCTGCACAATACCAAAGCGGTCGCGTAGCGGTGACGTCAGTGCTCCCGCACGGGTGGTGGCTCCAATAAGGGTAAAGGGTGGTAAGTCTAATTTAATCGAACGCGCTGCCGGACCTTCGCCTATCATAATGTCGAGCTGATAGTCTTCCATAGCTGGATACAGAATTTCCTCAACAACCGGGCTTAAACGATGAATTTCATCAATAAACAAAACATCGTGCGCTTCGAGGTTGGTCAGCAACGCCGCTAAATCTCCGGCTTTTTCCAGAACCGGGCCCGAAGTTGTTTTAATACTCACATCCAGCTCATTCGCCACAATGTTCGCTAGCGTCGTTTTACCCAGCCCCGGAGGACCAAAAATTAAAAGGTGATCCAGTGCTTCTCCACGCTTCCGCGCGGCCTCAATAAAAATTCCCATCTGCTCAACGACGTGTTTCTGCCCGGTATAATCCGCCAGGTTTTTAGGCCGTATGGCACGATCAACGGCTTCATCTTCCCCTTGTACGTCGGGTTCAATGAGCCGCTGAGTGGGTATTTGATCGGCTTCTATCATCAGGCTTCCTTACGACAGCTGTTTTAACGCCAGTCGAATCAAGGTCTCGCTATTATGTTCTGAAGAGTACACTTTTTGCAGGGCTTTTTCAGCTTGATTCTCTTTATAGCCAAGAGATTGTAAGGCACTAATCGCATCCGTTCTTGCATCAGCCGGATGTTCTCCGACATCCATGCCCTGACTATCCAGCGGTGCCCGATCAGTAAATGGTGTAGACGGCTGCCAGTCTTTGAGTCGGTCACGCATTTCAATTACCAGACGCTCAGCGGTCTTTTTGCCGACACCTGGTAATTTCACCAAACGAGTCACGTCGTTTTGGTTCACTGCCATAACAAACTCATCGGCTGACATGCCGGATAAAATAGCCAAAGCCAGCTTTGGGCCAACTCCCTGAGTTTTCAGTAGCAACCGGAACAACGAACGTTCTGAAGCTGAGATGAAACCGTACAATAGTTGTGCATCTTCACGTACCACAAAATGCGTGATTAACTTTATGGTTTCTCCCACCGGCGGCAACTGATAGAAACAGGTCATTGGCAACTGAATTTCATAACCAACGCCCTGTACATCTAATACCACTTCCGGCGGCTGCTTGCTGGTAAGTACGCCCTGAATATGACCTATCACTTTTGTACTCCGTTAGCGCAAACGTCCACGCACAGTTTTTCTCGCGGCGCCTGCCATTTTAATCAGGTTTTGTGCACTGTGAGCATGACATAAGGCAACGGCAAGTGCATCTGCGGCATCTTCCTGAGGGCAACGCTGCAAATTCAGTAACGCCATCACCATATGCTGAACCTGAGACTTCTCTGCACCACCGTTACCCACCACGGACTGTTTTATTTGTCGCGCTGAATATTCCGCTACCGGAAGCTCAGCACAAGCAGCAGCCACAATCGCTGCCCCACGCGCCTGCCCAAGCTTTAAAGCAGAGTCTGGGTTCTTTGCCATAAACACTTGCTCTATTGCGAATTCATTTGGTTTAAACTGAGTAATGAGTTCACTGACGCTGTCATGAATGCGACGCAGCTTTTCCGCAAGGGTTAAAGGCTTTTTAGTGGTACCAATAACCTTTATACAACCACTACCGAGGTAATTTAGCTGACGTCCGCGCTGCTCTATAACGCCGTAGCCGGTTAGCCTCGACCCCGGGTCAATACCCAGAATAACCGCCACTTAGTCGTCCAGTCGCGCAATGATCTCATCAGAGATATCGGCATTGTGATAAACGTTTTGCACGTCGTCTAAGTCTTCCAGCGCATCCAGCAGTTTTAAAAAGGTTCGTGCGGATTCCTCATCCAAATCAACGCGGGTGTCGGGCACCTGAGTCACTTCCGCGTTGCTGGCTTCCAGTTCTTTTGCATCCAGAGCGTCTTTAACGGCACCGAAGTTCTCTGGCGATGTAATGACATCGATACTGCCTTCGTCATAAGTAAGGATATCTTCCGCGCCAGCTTCCAGTGCCGGTTCCATAACCTGCTCTTCAGTCACATTATCAGCATAGCTAATAACGCCCTTCTTATTAAAAAGGTAGGCTACAGAGCCGTCAGTACCTAAGTTACCACCTAACTTACTAAACGCATGACGAACATCTGACACGGTCCGGTTTCGGTTATCGGTCATACATTCAAGCAGAACAGCCACACCGTTGGGGCCATAACCTTCATAAGTCAGCTCATCAACATTCTCGCCTTCAAGATCACCCGAGCCGCGTTTGACCGCCGTATCGATGGTGTCCCGCTTCATATTATTAGATAAGGCTTTATCGATAGCCGCACGTAAACGCGGGTTGGTTTCAGGGTCTCCGCCACCTTCGCGGGCAGAGACCGTTATTTCACGAATTAACTTGGTAAAGATTTTGCCGCGCTTAGCGTCCTGCGCGGCTTTTCGGTGCTTAATATTAGACCATTTGGAATGACCAGCCATTTTTCACCTCTGTTGATTACTTGTCTTCCTTCACAATACTTTTTACGCCCAGCTCTTGCAATGCTGCCGGGTTTGCTGCGCCAGGTGCATCGGTCAGAACACAAGCTGCGGTGGTTGTTTTCGGGAAGGCAATAACGTCACGAATAGAGCTTGCGCCAACCATTAACATCACCAGGCGGTCTAAACCAAAAGCTAAACCTGCATGTGGTGGCGTACCATACTTCAATGCTTCCAGCAGGAAGCCAAATTTTTCCCGCGCTTCGTCTTTTTCAATCCCCAGAACTTCAAACACCGCTTGCTGCATTGCGTTTTCGTGGATACGAACCGAACCACCACCTAACTCGACACCATTCAACACCATATCATAGGCGTTTGAAATAGCGGCTGCCGGGTTGGCTTTCAGCTCTTCCGGGCTGACATTAACCGGTGCTGTGAACGGATGGTGTAATGCCGCCAGACTGCCGTCGTCGGCGACTTCAAACATAGGGAAGTCAACCACCCATAACGGCTTCCACTCGTTACTGACCAGTTCAAAGTCTTTACCCAGTTTCAGGCGTAAAGCGCCCAGAGCTTCGGCAACCACCGGCGACTTATCGGAACCAAAGAACAACACATCGCCGGTTTGCGCTTCCGTGCGCTCTAATAATGGCTCAATCACGTCGTCCGGCAGGAATTTAAGAATAGGTGATTGCAGTCCTTCCCGGCCTGCGCTGCGGTCATTCACTTTAATCCAGGCCAAACCTTTTGCGCCATAAATGCCGACAAATTGTGTGTATTCGTCAATCATCTTGCGTGAAACGTTTTCAGCCTGCCCTGGTAAGCGAATGGCAGCAACACGGCCTTCTTCGTCATTCGCCGGGCCAGAAAAGACTTTGAACTCAACGTCTTTTAAGACATCAGCAACATCCACCAACTCCAGCGGGTTACGCAGGTCGGGTTTGTCACTACCAAAGCGACGCATGGCTTCGTGCCAGGTCATGCTCGGGAATTCACCTAAGTCCACATCAAGTAGTTGCTTGAAGAGGTCACGAGCCATTTGCTCGGTAATTTCCATGACCTGCTCAGCGCTCATAAACGAGGTTTCGATATCTATCTGAGTGAATTCAGGTTGGCGATCAGCGCGTAAATCTTCGTCACGGAAGCACTTAACAATTTGATAGTAACGGTCAAAACCCGACATCATCAGCAATTGTTTGAACAGCTGTGGGCTTTGCGGCAGAGCGAAAAAGCGACCTTTGTGGGTACGGCTTGGCACCAGATAGTCACGCGCACCTTCCGGTGTTGCGCGCGTCAACATAGGGGTTTCAATATCGAGAAAACCGCTGTCATCCAGAAAACGGCGCACGGCGCTGGTAACTTTGGCGCGAAACTGCAATTTTTCATTCATCTGCGGACGACGCAAATCAAGGTACCGGTAACGCAAGCGCGCTTCTTCACTCACCTGCTGATTAAAGTCGATAGGAAGCGGTTCAGAGCGGCTGAGAATTTCTAAGTCGGTAGCCAGCAGTTCAACTTCGCCGGTGGCCATCGTTTTATTTACCTGGCTTTCCGGACGACGATTAACCTTGCCGCTTAAGCGCACGCAGAATTCCTGACGCAGGCTGTTTGCTGTTTCAAATAACGCTTTCTGATCAGGGTCAAAAACGACCTGCAGCAACCCTTCCCGGTCACGCAAATCAATAAAAATTAAGCCGCCTAAGTCACGGCGTTTATTAACCCAACCACATAACGTAACTTCTTGTCCCGCTAATTCAGCATTTATTTGTCCACAGTAATGAGTTCGCATGCGCGTTTATCCTGCTAGCTGTTGCAATGAATGTTTTTACGAAGCGCAACATTATAGCGGACTGACGCCGAATGTCATCCGTCGTCGCCAGCCAGACGCACATCATTTTTTCCAGCGGCCTTGGCACGGTACATCGCCTTGTCCGCAGAGCGAAGCAAATCGTCAATATTGGTGCCGTTCTTAGGGTAAAGTGCAACGCCAATGGATACACTAATTTCCAGCTGTTGCTTTTTCACTTTGTAAGGTTTAGCCAACTGCACAACCAATTTACGGGACACGGCGAGTGATGAACCAACACTGTTTGCTGTTGGTAGCAGGATAACGAATTCATCACCACCATGGCGGCATACTGTGTCCGAACGTCTTAACAACGTGCCCATTCGGTGTGCGGCCTGAATTAAGAGTTCATCGCCATAACTGTGCCCAAATTCGTCATTTATTTTCTTAAATCCATCCAGGTCTAAAAAAAGCACGGCAAAGGGTTTTCCCGTTCTTTCGTTCTGACTAATGGTTTGCCCAAGACGATCTTGCATTAAATTTCGGTTCGGTAGACCCGTCAATTCATCGTGCGTTGCAATATGGCGAATGCGCCTCTCTGCCGCTTTACGCAATTTAACTTCCTGACGTAAACGGCTATTCCATATAGCGAAGCCAACAATAATTAATAAAACGACAGAGCCAACTTTCATCGCAATATCAAGTAACTCTTTATTGCTCCAGCCCTGCTCTAAATGAAAACCGTACCATTTATTTTTTAGTTCATTACGCTCACTTTCAGTGACACTGTCAATGCCATGATTTAAAGCCATGACTAGAGGTTTCCAGTCATCTCGCACAGCCAGGTAAAGTTCTTCGCCCTGTGCATCATCAATAACTGAAAGCTCAGAGCCCGGCAATGGCCGTTCCTGCAACTCATGAACCAATAACGGCAAACTGTCAACGTAGTAATCAACCGCACCATTACGTAATAAATTCACACCTTCACGTATGCCGCTCACTTCAACCGTTTGAACGCTGCGAAGCTGAGACAGCTGCGGCACTATATTGTAGCCTTCAATGACACCAATTTTGCTATCGGCTAACTGCTCCAGACTCAGACTGCCACTGGCCAGCTGAGCGGTGTTCATAGAGGCTACAGCCCAGGGCGTCGACCAATAACTTTGGGTGAAATCCATAAACTGATTGCGTTCAACGGAGTATGAAACGCTGGTCAGTACATCAATTTCTTTATTTTTTATCGCCTTAATGCAGTCATGCCAATGACCACAAGGTTTCCAGACTATATTTGCCGAAAACCCCTGGGTAAATTTTTTAATTAAATCAACATCGAGCCCTATGGCTTCACCGTCTTTTATTGAAACCAGAGGCTCCGTCTGTTCGGGCACACCGACACGCACCTCTTTATAGGCTTGGGTCCAGTCATCAGATTGCCCAGCATGGCTATTAAAGACGGTCATAGTAAAAGTGACAAAAAAGGCACTTACTACACCTAAAGTTCGTTTCAATGTTTTACCCTCCACAGCAGTAGCGCGGATTTTAGTCGAATATTGCCTGTGCGTCAGTAGCATTTATCGGTAAAATGCCCATTAATCTGAACTCTTTATCGAATAAAAGTAGCTTCTATGACGCAACATGACACGATATTTTCAAAGCCTTTGCCCAGCATCTCCGACTTCTGTTTTGACCAGCAGGTTGTCGAAGTATTCCCCGACATGATTAACCGATCGGTTCCGGGCTACTCCAGTATCTTACAGACGTTGCCACAAATTGTTAGCCGCTATGTTCAGCCTAATAGTCACTTGTACGATTTGGGTTGTTCATTGGGCGCAGCGACGCTTGCTATGCGTAAAGGGTGCGAGCAGACAGAAAACTGCAAAATTATTGGAATAGACAACTCTCAACCCATGATAGAGCGCGCGCAATTGCACCTGGATGGCTTTAAAAGCCAAGTTCCGGTTGAGCTTCGCTGTCAGGATCTAGCCGAAACCGACATTAAAAATGCCTCGGTGGTCGTACTAAACTTCACGTTGCAATTTATTAGCCAGGACAAAAGAGATGACGTTATACAGAACATTTTTAATGGCATGAATAAAGGCGCCGCGTTATTAGTCGCGGAAAAAGTACGCCATTCGGATGAATCTATGAATGACCTGCTCATTGAGTTGCACCACAACTTTAAAAGAGCCAATGGTTACAGCGAACTTGAGATCAGCCAAAAACGAGCGGCCATCGAAAACGTGATGAAAGTGGATACATTGCAGGCTCATCAACAGCGTTTTCAAAAAGCGGGTTTTCAGCATAGCTCGGTTTGGTTCCAGTGCTTTAACTTTGCCGCCATGCTGGCCGTTAAATAAGGGATACTATGGTTGATTTCAGTAAAGAACTTCGCGCACTTTTGCAAAGTCCGCACAGCCAGTGGCTGGATACTCTGGCACCACAACTCACGGCCTTTAAGAATAACCCTCACGGTAACTTAAAACGCTGGCAGCGGGTTCTAACACAATTGCCAAATTTGACCGCAAAACAGGTTGAATTGTCCGATACCGTGCAGATAGGCAATGCAGATGAAGCCTCGGATGCCGACAGGGCTCGCTTAACCGGCCTGCTCCAGCAGTTACAGCCCTGGCGTAAAGGCCCCTTTAATTTATTCGGCGTGTTTATTGATACGGAATGGCGCTCTGACTGGAAGTGGCAACGTGTGGCACCTCATTTAGATGACTTAAACGGCCGTCAGGTACTGGACGTTGGCTGCGGTAGCGGGTACCACTTATGGCGGATGCTGGAAGCCGGCGCGGAGCAAGTTTGGGGAATTGACCCGGGCGAACTCTTTCTCATGCAATTCAGAGCCATTAGCCAGTTAATGCCTTTATCATGGCAGCAGCGGGCACACTTTTTCCCGGTTGGTATTGAACATATGCTGGAGCTTAAAAGCTTCGACACCGTATTTAGTATGGGGGTGCTCTATCATCGCCGCTCACCTGTTGAGTTTTTACAGCAACTGAAATCATTAATCCGCCCGGGAGGTCAGTTGGTTTTAGAAACCATTGTTGTGGAAGGTGATGAAACCACCGTCATGATGCCTGGTGAGCGCTACGCGCAAATGCGTAATGTCTGGTTTTTACCCAGCGCCAGTGCGTTGTCTGTCTGGTTAGAGCGGTTAGGGTTCAAAGACATTTCTGTAGTTGACCATAATACGACTTCAACCGAAGAACAGCGGCGCACAGATTGGATGACCGGAGAGTCGCTAGCCGACTTTCTTGATCCAAATGACACAAATAAGACTATTGAAGGTTACCAGGCACCGATTCGAGCAGTGATTACCGCTCGGGTTTAGCCCCACCGGAGTGGAATCAAGATGAGTGTTTACCGACCTAAATCGACCATTGAGCAATGGCGTATCCTGCAGGCTGTTGTTGACTGTGGCGGTTACGCGCACGCGGCTGAAGCCCTGAACAAGAGTCAGTCGTCGCTCAATCACGCTGTTGCCAAACTGCAACAAGTGGTAGGCGTACAGTTATTGGAAGTCAGAGGCCGGAAAGCTCACTTAACAGCAGCTGGAGAAGTTTTGCTTCGCCGCTCGCGTCAGTTAACCAACCTGACTGAAGAAATAGAGCAACTGGCTGATAATCTGGAGCAGGGCTGGGAGCCCGAAGTTAAACTCGCCTTAGAGATGGTATTTGACCGCAGCCAGTTGATTCCTGTACTGAATGAGTTCCAGCAACTGAGTCGTGGCAGTCGCCTGATTATCAACGATACCGTACTTACCGGCACCGTCGAGCAAATTCAGGAACAAACCGCTGATGTCGTTATTACGCACCACCTGCCCCGCGGCTTTATCGGAGAGCCTATAGGTCAATACAGTATGGATTTGGTTTGTCACCCTGAACATCCGCTGGCAAAACTGGAACAACCTATTAACCAGAACGAGTTGTCTCAATATTTGCAAATAGTCATTCAGGATACCGGCAGCCAGCCGGTAGAAGACGAAGGCTGGTTAAAAGCCGAGCAGCGCTGGACCGTAAGCCACTTTGATGAAGCACTCAGACTGATTCGTAACGGATTAGGTTTTTGCTGGTTGCCGGGCTACATCGCTCAGGAAGATTTAGACTCTGGCAGACTCGCTCAAATAGCAGTTGAGGGAAGCAGTTCGCGCAAAGGCAGTCTGTATATGGTGTTACCCAAAGCGGAACTGACCGGACCTTGCGCGAAAACCTTATCGGAACTGATACTTAAGTACCAGTCCCGCTAGAAAGGTTTACTTCAGAGATTGAATGTAGGCTTTCATATCGGCGCCTAAATCAGGGTGCCGCAAGGCGTGCTCAACAAAGGCCTGAGCGTACCCTAATTTATTGCCACAATCGTGGCTCTTGCCTTTCATGTAATACGCATTAACCGGTTGTTTTTCCAGCAGCATTGCCATGGCATCGGTTAACTGAATTTCGTTGCCGGCACCCACCGGAGTCTGCTCCAGCAGCGGCCATAATTCAGCTGAGAAAACATAGCGCCCAACGACGGCTAAATCTGACGGTGCTTCTTCAACTGACGGCTTTTCAACCAGCTGAGTAATACCGGCCTGTTCACCCGGGGTCAACTCCGCACCATTAATATCCGCAATGCCATACTTACTGACGTCTTGCTGCGGCACTTTTTCGACCATGACTTGCGAGTGCCCGCTTGCTTCAAAGTTTTTCACCATTTCAGCTAAATTATCTCGATTCAGTTTGCAGCTGGCCTCATCAACCAGAACGTCAGGTAATACGACCGCAAAAGGCTCATCCCCAATTAAAGGCCGCGCGCATAAAACGGCGTGTCCCAGACCTTTTGCAACACCTTGGCGAACATGCATAATGGTGGTTTTTTCAGGACAAATGGCTTTCACTTCAGCCAGCAGTTGGCGCTTTACTCTCTGCTCCAAAGTCGTTTCCAGTTCAAAACTCGTATCAAAGTGGTTTTCTATCGAGTTCTTACTGGAATGAGTGACCAGAATGACATCGGTCAAACCTGCAGCGGCGCATTCCTCAACAATGTATTGAATAAGGGGGCGATCAACCAACGGCAACATTTCTTTTGGAATGGCTTTGGTAGCAGGTAACATCCGAGTTCCGAGCCCGGCTACTGGAATAACGACTTTTTTGACCATAATAGCTGTCCTTAAATTCTGTTCACTTCAGAAGCGCAAGTTTATAACCTTTTCCCATGTTATAATGCAACCCAATTAACAAAATTCAAATGAAAGACTGACTATGGCTTTATATTTTTCTTCGCGTCACATTCCTCAACTGTCTAACTACAGCTTTACTCAGCGAGCTATGATTTTGTCCATGGCACAGGAAAAAATGCCGGTACCGCGCCGCCTCATTTGTAACATGGCTAAACTGGTACCCATTTGTCTTATTTTTTTCTTTATTGTAGAAGTGGAAGGTTGGTGGAAAATCCCGGCTTTATTAGCGGCAGGTGTTGGGTACCCATTATTTACGCAACCCATTAATCTGAACATGTCACTTCCTTATCTTGATAAAGCTATCAAACAGTTTGAGGCACAGCAGTCACAATAAGCTCCGTGTTTTCGTATCCACAATGTAACTTATGTAAATGTTCTATGCGATGCTCACGAAAATTAGCGTGCTGCCAGATACCTAATGCCAGGTCAGGTTTTTCTCCCGGCTCTGGCTCAAATTTATCTCCAGCCTGAGCCCATAACCAACGGTGCTTTGCTGTGTCTACAACCCCAACCAGAGCATCGAAGGCGGTTCTCGCCTGTGAATGACAAAGCTCATGGTTCAAATGCTGTAATAACAATCCGGGCGCAAGCAAGGTATTATCGTGTCCGGACAAATGCTGACGAATAAGCGGGTCAATAAGAGTTTTCAATACCAGTAAGGGCAGCAGGTTCTGCTCAGTTGCATTTTGCGCAGCAGCCATAATGACTAAAACCCGACCCTCGGTTAAAGGTCGGTAATCAATCCAGACGGGCGCTTTTCTGCAGTCATTAATAGAGCAGCTAAACTGATAACCGTTAAAGTTTAATGGGCCGTCCGGCAGCAACTCCTTAACCAGGCGCTCAACGATAACGTTATCCTGATACAAATTATCAATATGGGCATCGAACTCCCACACATCGTGCAGGTAAGTTTCTTCTAACTGGTAACGTTTCAGGCAGCCTTCTATCGCATTTTCAATGACACTAAGGTCTTGCAGAGGTTTGACCAGATAGTCCCAGGCACCAAGGCGAACAGCCTCACGAATATCGGACATTTTTTCCGAAGCAGAAATAACAATAATTGGAATTTGGATGCAAACTTTTAGCAGTTGCTCTATAACTTCAAGACCATCAATATCGGGTAGTTTTAAATCGCACAGAACAACGTCCGGACATTGCTCCTGACAAAGTTGAATACCGCGCTGACCATTATCGGCACAGCACACATCATAACCGCTATTCACCAGATACTGTCTGACGACAGACTGAAATACCGGATCGTCTTCAATTAATGCGATGTGTGCTCGGGGCATTGTCAATTCTTAGTTATGACTCATGCCCTAAGCATTGTTCAGGAATGGCTAATCGTCAACAAGACTCATCGACTCATTCGTCGAAGTCTTCGTCGAAGTCATCGTCAAAGTCATCAAAGTTTTCTTCTTCAAGCGGTGGGTTACCATCAAACACTTGATCCTGCCAGCGCTGATAATAAACGTCTTTAACAAAAGAGTATGGATCGAGGGAGTTTTCCAGTACTTGCTCCTGATCACGCAAGCGCAGGCGCAGTTCCAGCCCTTTTATAGCGTAACGAGCCACATCCACCGGCCAGCTCAGCAGTGGGTATGGAAAATACTGACCGTCTGCATAGTCTCCGCCCCGGTCTACCACCACGGTTGGCCCCAAAAGCGGCAGCATTAAATAAGGACCTTCCGGCACGCCCCAAACCGCTAAGGTCTGGCCAAAGCTTTCCTCGCGCTTGGTGAGGCCCATTGGGGTTGCCACATCGAACAGACCGACCAGACCAACGGTCGAATTAACCACAAATCGCCCAAGTGAAACGCCGGCATCGGCGACTTTCCATTGCAGTAAATTGTTCACAAACGACGAAGGCCCGTCCAGGTTCTCTACTGCATTGTATAACGATGAACGGACCGGCTGAGGAATATACTCGTAGGTTTCAGCGGCAGGTTTTAACACCGCTTTATCAACATCCCGGTTAAATTCCCACATATCACGGTTAAAATCTTCAAATGGGTCGCGTGGGTCGGCATAAGGGTCTTCAGGTGTCGATGAACACCCAACCATAAACAGGGAAACCAGCAGTAAAAAACCATATTTTTTCATTCGTCAATCCGGGTCGATAAAGTCAAAGTTAATTCGGTTGAACCGTCAGCTTGTATAGTGACAGTTTCAGCTTCCAGATCACCTACCTGGCGATCTATTTTTTCATCCTGCGAAATGCGCGCGTGCACCAGCCACTCATCGAGATCACTCAACTTATAGTCCGGTAACATGGCGTTATTATTCGACAAGGTTACCGTAATGGGGAATTCACTGACGGGCTGACGGACCACAGCGGCGGGCATGGGTTGCTCAGACCCCGTAACATAGACAAAGACTGTACCGTCAGCAGGTAAATGATGCCGCATGTTATCACTTAGTTCGACAGTAACCTGTAATTGAATCTCAGCATTTTCCTGCTGGCTTTTCGCGTTTTCCAGTGCATTAACAACCGCTTGATACCTACTGGAATTTTCTGGTAAACGCTCTTTCAATAATTGCCACGCATTAATCGCCTGCTCCCAGTCCTGACGCTCAAAAGCAACAAAACCCAGTAATGATAACGCTTCGATATTGTCAGGTTCCTGCTGCAGCGCATGGGCTAGCATACGAGCCGCCTTGGGCTGCCCGCCTTCAGTTCCGGACATTAACAAAAACCGGCTGTAACTGACTAAGGTGTTTACTCTGTCAGGCTCAAGCTCCAGGGCTTTCTGAAAAGCTTCTTCGGCGTCTTCTCCGGCTCCCAGATCAACCATTAATCCAGCATAAATCCACCAGGCAACCGCGTCATCCGGTTCCCGCATCAGCTTTTGCCGTAAACCCAACGCGAAAGTATTTAAGTCTTCACGGCTGGCCTGCTGATTCTGTTGCTGCAACAGGGTTTTCCCTAACTCAGGTAACTGTTTGCGCGCATCTTCCGCCTGCAGTTGCAGCTGCCAGCTACCAAAAGTCCAGTAAAGCCCTGCAGACATCACCACCAATAATACAATTGGTACAATAAGCGGAGCCCGATGCCAGTTCACGCTCTCTTCAACGTCCTGGCTATCATTCAGAAAGGTCTTATCCAACTCCTGCTTTGCATGCTGGTAATCTTCTTCCGGCAGCCCATGCTGAGAGCGCTCATCTTCAAGCTCTGACAGACGCTGTTCGTACCAGCGCTGATTTTCGTCCTGACGTTTCTGATAACGCCGCTGCTTTCCTGTAGCCAGAAACACGAATACCACAGCAACGAGCAACATCAACACCATTAGTAACCATAAACTACTCATCGCCCGACTTCCTCAATTGCTGTAAACGTTCACGTTCTTCCGGTGTTAATTCAACTGCCGCTTTTTTCTTGCGAGTTAAGCCAACGGCTACGCCAATGCCAATAATGACAATCAGCAAAGGCCCCCACCAAAGAACACTGGTAACCGTTGTAAAAGGTGGCTGGTAATGCACAAAATCGCCATAGCGGGCGACCATAAACTGGATAATTTCTTCCCGTGACTTGCCCTCTTTTAGCATCTGATAGCTACGGTCCCGCATGTCTTCTGCCAGAGGTGCATTAGAGTCAGCAATATTTTGATTCTGACATTTAGGACAACGCAACTCTTTGGTCAGCTGTTGGTAGGTTGCACGCTGTTGTTCGTTATCAAACTTATAACTGTTTTCATTTTCCGCCGACGCTGCAGAAATCAATACAAACACAGCGGCAACAGTCACTAGCAATGAACGGATCATTCGGCCTCCTCCAGCAATTGCTGGTAAATGCCTTGCAGTTGATTCGACCAGTTGCGTTCATTCACGTCACCCACATGGCGGTAACGTATTACACCCTTATGGTCAATAAAATAGGTTTCTGGTGCACCATAAACACCAAACTCAAATGCAACATCGCCTTTCGGGTCGAATAAATTAACACTATAGGGGTCACCCAGCGTATTCAGCCAGTTAACGGCCTTTTCCCGGGAATCGTCTTTATAATTGAGACCCACAATTGGAACACCTCTTGAGGCTAACTCATTCAGAAACTCGTGCTCGGCGCGGCAGGTAGGACACCAGGTCGCCCAGACGTTAAGCAACAACGGTCCCTCTTGCAGCACCGACTGGTCGTAAGTTACCTCTGTTTCATACAAGTCGCGGGCCTTAAACTGGGGGATCGGCTCGTTTATCAGTGCTGAATCCAACTCGGTTGGATCGCTACCAAGGCCTTTAAGTAAAAAGACCACCAAACCGGCGAACAAAACCAGCGGACCAAATAAGATAAACCAGCGAAACTTAGTCATTGGCTATCTCCTTTTTACCACGCTTACGATACCGTTTGTCGGCCAATGCCATGGCACCACCTATTGCCATGATAATAGCGCCCAGCCAAATCCAGCGGACAAAAGGCTTTATGTAGAAACGAATGGCCCAGGTTTCATCATCCAGTGGTTCGCCCATAGCAATATAGACATCGCGTAATAAACTCGCATCAAGTCCAACTTCCGTCATACTGGTGCGTTGTACCCGGTAAAAACGTTTCTCGCTGGTTAACTGCGTTACTTCCTGCCCGTCTTTGTAAACCGTAAATAATCCCTCGTCCGCATCGTAGTTAGGGCCTTCGCGGTGCTGCAGGCTTTCGAACACCACGTTATAACCGATAACATCAACCGACTGCCCCGGAGCAAGCGCAATATCACGCTCCTGCTCATAGTTTGAAACCAGCGTTATACCAATGAGCGTTACGGCAAAACCTAAATGCCCGAGAACCATTCCCCAATGACTACCCGAAATTTGGGTCAACCCGGCCCAGCCCTGTTTGCGTTGTTTTACGGTTTGCTGTACTTCGGTCAGTGTCGCCAGAGCCACCCAGAACGCCAGAAACAGAGCAATAACCACCAATGCAGGCAACTCGTCGGCCCAAATCTTAGGCAGCGTGTAGGCCAGAATCAGTGCCAACGAAAGTGCTAAGGCTATTGGCTTCAGAAGTGGTTTCATGGCTTGTCTGCGCCAGCGCATTAAGGGGCCAAGACCCAGCATTAAGGCAAACGGGATAACCAGCCAGCTATAAACTCCATTGAAAAAAGGTTCGCCAATAGAAATGGTACCGAGCCCAATTTCTTTATGAACCAGAGGTAGCATGGTTCCCAGGAAAACAACCACCATGGCAGCCATTAACAAGACATTGTTGCCCAGCAACATGACCTCTCGCGACAGCAGTTCATAACGGCTGTAACTTTGCATTTTGCCTGCACGCAGGCCATACAAAATAAGCGAGCCACCAACAACCAGCCCGAGCAATATCAAAATAAACAAGCCGCGGGTGGGGTCAGATGCGAACGCGTGCACCGAAACCAAAACACCAGAACGTACCAAAAAGGTGCCCAGTAAACTCAAACTGAAAGCTGATATAGCCAGCAATACCGTCCAGGACTTAAAACTGCCTCGTTTTTCGGTTACGGCAAGGGAATGCAGCAAAGCCGTTCCTACCAACCATGGCATAAAGCTCGCGTTTTCAACCGGATCCCAGAACCACCAGCCACCCCAGCCTAGTTCGTAATATGCCCACCAACTACCAATGGCTATACCCAGTGTCAGGAAAATCCATGCAGCGAGAGTCCAGGGACGAGACCAGCGTGCCCAGGCCGCGTCAAGCTTACCTGACAATAAAGCAGCAATAGCAAAAGCGAAAGCGACGGAGAACCCTACGTAACCCATATACAGCAAAGGCGGATGAATGATCATGCCGGGATCTTGCAATAGTGGATTAAGGTCACGCCCATCCACCGGTATTAACGGCAAGCTGCGGTCAAACGGGTTCGAAACCGTTAGCATAAACAAATAGAAGCCAATGCTGACCAGCCCCAGAATGGCAAGCACCCGGGCTATCATCGGCAATGGCATAGAGCGGGAAAATATCGCGACTGCGGCTATCCAGCCTGCCTGCATTAGCATCCAGAGAAGAAAAGAGCCCTCATGTGACCCCCACACCGCGGTAACCCGATACGCAACCGGTAGCTGACTATTCGAGTTTGCCGCAACATAAGCAATACTAAAGTCGTTACTGACAAAGCCCCAGACTAATAAAGCAAAAGCGATAGCGGTAAAGAAAAACTGGCCATAGGCAAACGGCCGGGCTAAAGCCATCATGCCGCCGTTTCCTTTCGCCGCTCCCCATAAAGGATAAACCGCCAGCAATACAGAAAAGGCCAGCGCAATGGCTATGGCAAGATGTCCTGCTTCAGCAATCATTGCCCTTCACCTTTTTCAACTGTATTTGGGTTGACATGTTTGATGCCTTTCATCTGCTCTGCCAGTTCCGGCGGCATATATTCTTCGTCGTGCTTGGCCAAAACTTCACTGGCTTTTAACACGGTAGGTTCAATCAGTTCTCCCTGAGCAACAATACCTTGTCCCTCGCGGAATAAATCCGGTAAAATTCCCTGATACAACACAGTGACTTCGGGGCCAATGTCTGTAATTTTAAAGGAAACTTCTAAAGTTTCGCGGTCACGCTCTACCGAACCTTCAACCACCATACCGCCAACTCGCATTCGCTGGCCAACCTGAGGCTTTTGTTTATCCTTGCCCTTACCTTCAACCAGTTCGGTGGGAGTATAAAAAAGATCGATACTTTGGCTTAATGCATATAGCATCAGTCCCGTTGCTACCGAAACCCCAATCACTAAAATAGCGACCCAGGTTAAGCGTTGTTTACGTCTTGGGTTCATTACCGTCTCCTACTGCTGCACGGTTGGCTGTGCGTCTGGCTAAGCGCTGTTGACGCTGTTGTAACTGCCGGCTTTTCTTAACCAACTGTCGTTTTGCCAATAAAGTTTCTAACGCAACCCCGGCAAGAACAACAAAACTCAAAAAGAATGACAACCAGACATAAAGTCCGTAACCACCCATAGCGACGAAGTCAGTAAAACTATCAAAAGCCATTAGTCTTGCTCCAGCCGTTGCTGTGCCCAGGGGCGGTGTAATTCGTGTCTTAGTATCTCATTTTTTAACCGCATCATCACTAAAGATACGGTTAAAAACGCAAAGCCGACCAAACAGATTAATAACGGAATTAACATACTTGCGGCTATTGAGGGTCGTTCAAACTTAGTAATGGTCGCGCCCTGGTGAAGAGTATTCCACCACTCCACCGAAAAATGGATGATAGGTAAATTGATAACACCAACTAAAGATAAAATAGCCGCAGCCTTGGCACCGGTTCTGGCGTCATCGAAAGCAAAATATAACGCCATAACGCCGACATAAAGAAACAGCAAAATCAGTTCAGAAGTTAGTCTGGCATCCCACACCCACCAGGTGCCCCACATGGGTTTGCCCCAAATAGCCCCGGTTAATAAAGCCACAATGGTTAATGTAGCCCCAACAGGGGCAATTGCCGGAATAGCCCATTCCGCAGTTTTAATCTGCCAAATGAGCGCAATGCCGCCCATAATGGCCATGCCCATATAGGCACCCATAGAAAAAATTGCCGCCGGTACATGCAGGAAAATGATTCGGTAGCTGTCACCTTGCTGATAATCACTCGGGGCAAATGCCAGCCCCCAAATAACCCCGGTAATAAGAGTTACTAGTGTTAATGCCACAAACCATGGCAGCAGCTTTTGCAACAGGTTATAACTTGCTTCGGGTTTTGCGTACGGATGTAACCATCGCCACATATCAATTCACACTCATTCTAATGCCAGCTGCTACAGCCAGCGGAGCCAATGTTACGGTTAAAACTGAAATTGCCGCCAGTATCGCTAACTGGCCATGAACTGCAAGCCCCATTGAGGCATTTTCGACTGCTGCAGTAGCAAATATCAGTAAAGGAATAAAAAGCGGGATTAAGATTAAACTGACCAGTGAACTGCCGCGCTGAACCTGCAGAGTTAATGCCGCACCAATAGCTCCCAACGCACTTAACGCCGGAGTTCCCAGCAACAAAGTCAACGCCAGTGCCCACCAGCCCTGCAGCGGCAAACTCAACAGCAGAGCCAGAACGGGTGACAGAATAACCAGCGGCAAACCACTTAGCAGCCAGTGCGCCATCATTTTCGCTGTAACCGTAAAAGCCAGAGGCTGCGGTAATAAACACAACTGTTCCAGCGTACCGTCCTGAAAGTCATCGCGAAATAGACGTTCAAGCCCCAATAAACTGGCGAGTAAAGCGGCTACCCAAATAATTCCGGGGGCAATACGAGCCAGAATGTCAGGGCCGGGGCCAATGCCCAACGGGAACAACGTCACCACCATTAATAGAAAGAGCAAAGGGTTTAAGGCGTCGCTGCGTCGCCGTGCGGCTATACGTAAATCCCGCTTCAGCAGGGTTAACCAGGTTTGTCTGTTCGAAAGCTGACTCATAGCACCTCGCCCCGGTATTCCAGAGACAGTTTTTCAGGTGTTAAACCGGACAAAGTCAGTGACTGATGCGAGGTGAAAATAATGGTGCCGCCTGCCTCTAAATGTTCGACAAAGCGTTGTTGTAATAAGGCTATTCCCTGTACATCCAGCGCGGTAAAAGGCTCGTCTAATATCCACAACGAAGCTTGCGTTGCCCATAACCGGGTTAATGCAACTCGACGTTGCTGTCCGGCAGACAGCCGCGTGGTTAATTCATCTTCTAACCCCAGCAGCCCGAGCTTCTCGAGTAAGTCCCAGGCATCCACGTCTTGCACAGAAGACAACTGCTGCTGCCAGTGAAAGTTTTCCAGCGCACTTAGCTCTCCTTTAACTGCAGCTTTGTGCCCAATAAACAGTAACTGCTGACAGTATTCCGACCAATTCTGATTCAGCGGCTGACCGTCAAAATATACAACGCCGTCGGACGGTTCCAGTAATCCGGTAAGAATTCGCAGCAACGACGATTTTCCGGCACCATTAGGCCCGCTAACCTGCCATAACTGACCCGCGCTCACTGAAAAGTCGAGTTCTTCAAATAATACTCGCCCGCCACGGATTGAGCTTAGCTGCTCTGCGTGCAATAGTGGGCTGTTGGTGGAAGCAACTTGTGTCATGCGGATTTTACAACCGGAACCTTACTGGTAAGCTGACGCAAATGCCCAAGATTCTACCATAAAAATTAGGTAAAGCGCATGGCTGATATTAAGCAACTGTTACAACAAATGATGGCCTCTCCGGAACGAACGTTAGCTCGTGCCGAACAGCAACAATTGTCCAGTCTAATGCGTATTTTCAGCGGCTCCACCTCTGGTGGCAATTCTACCGTAAGCACAACTCAGGCTCCAAAACAGGGTAACCTTCCGACGCCTTCGATAAATGCAGGCTCGCTGAATCAGGCAAATACGACCCGGTTACTCGCTCAATTATTGGTCCAGATCAGTTTACCGGTAACTTTTGAGCCCGCGAAAGGCCAGCAGCCACCTCGTATTCAGGGTAACAACTGGCAATGGCCTAACCCGCCCAAAAATATTCAGCCGCCATTAACGGCGGCAACAAAATTGCAACTGACAATAACTCAGCCAGATCCTAAACAGCCGATAGTTCGGGTAGCTCTCAGCACGGGTGCAACAAAACCGGTGGCTGTTGCAGATGTACCGGTAACTCAACTGCCACCAAAGCTGATTAAAGCCTTTGTTGAGCAGGGCCGGGTTGCTACGGTGCAACCGACACCGCAACAGCCGGTAACATCAAGGCCTGGCACTCAACCAGTTAACCCACCAGTAAGTCAGCCAAACACCGCTGCCCAGACCTCACCAACGCAAAAAGTCTCGATACCAGCGGCAACCGGGTTAGCAATAAAACAAGCTCAACAAATAACACCGAAACAATTTCAACAGGCATTGCAGAATTTTATACCGCAAAGCCTGCGGCCTTCGCCCTCATCGACAGGCACGGCTGAAAGCATTCAGCAGCCAACGGCCCGATTGTCAGCAGAAGCGGCAAGAGAGGCATTGCAGTCACCGCCTAAGGCCTTACAACAGCTTTTGGTCAAAGTACTTCAGCAAATGCCAACACCAGATGCCATGCAACGCCCCCAGGCCTTGCAGAGCTGGGTCAGCGATTGGTTTGCGGCGCGCCCGGTCAGCGCCCAACCCAGTCAGCAAATGGGAGGTCTTGGACAAATGCTAATGACGCTGCTGGGTCTGGCAATGCAGCAGCAACCGGAAACGACCAGCAGTACTGGAGCAGCGAGAACCTCACCAAATCAGTTTACTCAGGCCTTTATTCAGCAGGTGCTTAACCCTGCCCCTGACAATGCAGGTGAAGTGCGCGAACGCATTAATGCCCTGTTGCAACAATTACCGCAACAACAGTTGCAGCGACTACTACAGCTTTTTACCGGCATCCTTAACTCGGCGCAAAGCAGTCAGGCCAGGTTGCAGGATTCGCCTCCTCAACAACCGGAATATTACATTCTGCTACCCGCTGATACACAAAAACCACAGCAGCATGAACTGCTTATTCGCAGTGAGCGCGAAAGCAGTAATAAAGAGAGTAACGGCCGCACCTTATGGTTATTTACCCTGCGCTTTGAACTGGAAAGTACCGGGCCTTTGCTGGTTAAAGGTCGCTACCACCCGCAAGGGTCATCGGTTGACTTCTACACTGAAACGAAAGCGGCGCAAAAAGTGGTTGAGAGTAATGTCGAAAAGCTTGAAAAAAGGCTTGCCGAACTGGAGGTTAACAGCGTTAAGCTTCGGGTTCAGCAAGGTAAAATTCCGGACAACCTGGCGCAGCAGCACAGCGGTATTATTCGGGTGACAGTATGAGTGACAAGAAAGAAAAACAAGCGATAGGTTTGTCTTACGACGGCTTTAATGCGCCTAAAGTCATAGCCCGGGGGTTTGACGAACTTGCTGAAGAAATTATTGCCGTTGCCAAAGAGCATGGCGTCTTAGTCCATGAAGATCCGTTGCTGTCCGATTCGCTGGCCAAACTGAATGTGGGTGATGAAATTCCACGCGAGCTGTACATTATTATTGCGGAAATTATCGCTTTCGCGTACCTACTGGATGGCAAATTCCCTAGACAATGGGAAGAGGGTTAAACCGCTTTATGCGCCTTTCTTGTGCAACGAGGTTAATAACTCAGCCTCAGCCTGCGGCAGGTCGCATTCCTGCATCAGCTCTTCAACACTAGCTCCGCTTGCCACTAACTTAGCTGCGCGCTGGTAAAGCTTACTACCCGGCTCCTGCTCCGCAACTTCTTGCAACCTTTGCTGTAACTGCTGTTGCTCCTCGTTTAGCTGCGCAACTTGCTGTTGCAACTGAGCAACCAATTGCTGCTGAGCAAAGTCGGTTTTTGAGGAGGCTTCAGTGGGTTGTTGTTTGAACTGTTCTCGTAGCGACAACACTTCACTGGCGGTTTCCGTGAGCATGAGCAAGCGTTGCTGCTGACGTTCAATAAGCTCGGCTTGCCGTCGCGAGGTAATAACCACCGCGACTAAAGCAATAAGCGCCAGCCCAAGAGCCAGCGCTGAAATAGCAAATAACCAGTTCGTCATCATTTAGCTCAGACGGGAGATTTCATCCCACTCTTCATCGGTAAGCATTTTATCCAGGTCTACCAGAATCAGAAGTTCGTCATCTCGGTTACTTACGCCCTGAATAAAGCGAGCACTCTCGTCAGTACCCACATTCGGAGCGCTATCAATTTCCGAGGTTTTCAGATACACCACCTCGGCAACACTATCGACTAGTATGCCAATAACCTGCTGTTCAGACTCAATGATCACGATACGTGAATTGTCAGTGACTTCGGTCGTCTGCAAGCCAAAGCGCAGACGCGTATCAATGACTGTGACCACGTTACCTCGCAAATTGATAATACCTAATACGTAACTGGGTGCGCCGGGTACGGGAGCAATTTCGCTGTAGCGCAGCACTTCCTGAACCTGCATTACATTGATACCGTAAGTTTCCTGTTCCAGCTGGAAAGTGACCCACTGCAGAACCTCGTCATTACCATCAACGTCAGCTTCGTTCTTTATAGCGCGATTGTCTTTACTCATCTCTTACTCCGCCATGCGTTATTAATCTTGCTGGATATGTCCCAGACCTTTATCCAGAAGTGTAATCAATGCGTTAACATCCAGCAATGCACACATTCTGTCACGGACAACCCCGGCAAGCCAGGGTCGCTTATTATTTGTTTCCTTACGCCACTGAATCGATTGCGGCTGCAAAGGTTCACTGGTTACTAATTCTTCACACAACAGTCCCCATGGGCTGTCATTCAAAGTAATTAGATATTGATAATCTAAATTCTCTTCCAGCTCCGGAGTACATTTTTCGGGCATTACCCAACGAGCCGTATCAACCACCTGCAGTTTATTGTCACGCTCGGTCATAATACCCCGGAACCAATCAGGTTTTCCCATCAGCGGACTAATTTTGCCCAGTTGATGGATACCTCCCAGGCTTTTTAGCGGCACCGCAAGGGTTAAACCTGCCACTTTAAAAAATAAAGCCTGAAAGTCCTGTTCCATATACTCTGACATCGCATCAGGGAGTGCCTCCGGTGGTGGCTCAGAAACCTCAGTTTCCACTTCTGCCTGGGTGTCAGTATGTACTTCCGTGTCAATATTTGTCTCAGCAGTTGTCAGGTTAACAGTCTCTACTGCAATTTCTGTCTCTGTAACCGTTTCAACCTCTGGCTCTTTATAGCTATCGTCCGCTTTTGCAGAAACTAAAGGTAATAAATCCTGTTCACGGTTTAAGCTAACTGTTTCTTCCTCAGCAACCGCCTGAATTTTAGGTGCTGCTTGCTCTAGCAGTCGTTTAACCGGTTCATTATCAAACTCAACCGTTTCTTCCTCAAGCAATAAAGCATTGAGGTATTCTGCCATAGCAGCTTCACTGCGGTCGCGTTTAGTCGTCATAAATCAACGCTCTTCCAACTGCTTCAAATTAGTTAATAGTGACTGGTAAGCCAGCACCCCCCGCGATTTCGGTGCATAAGCAGAAGGCGTTAGCTGCTCATTAGAGGCATCGCGGAATTTCGTATCTATTGGGATCATGCCATTCCAGACCGAGCGACCATAACGTGCAATGAGTTTCTTATACGTTTGCAAAGACGCATTGGTTCGCTTGTCATAAAGTGTCGGGATAATAGTATAAGCGTAATTCTCACCGCGAGACTTATGTATTAGCGTTAAGGTTCGCATCATGCGCTCTAAGCCCTTTAGCGCTAAAAACTCGGTTTGAACCGGAATCAATACTCTCTGGCAACAGGCTAAAGCGTTGACCATAAGAACCCCCAGTACCGGTGGCACATCAATAAGCACATAATCGAAGTCGTCAGCAACCATTGCCAGGCCACGTTTTAAGACCAGGCCCATACCACCCTGAGTGCCGAGTTTACGGTCCAGCGTGGCCAGCGCCATAGTAGCAGGCATAACGCTCAGGTGCTTAAATTGAGTAGGCAAAATACTGCGGCGTATCAAGTCTGCGGTTACGGCTTTACCGGCACTGAAAACATCAAAGGAACCGGACTCAAGCGATTCCGAATCAATACCAAAATAATAGGTTAATGACGCATGGGGGTCGGTATCAATACAAAGCACTCGTTTCCCCTGTTCAGCCAATAGGCCTGCCAGTGCAACGGTTGTGGTGGTCTTTCCGACCCCGCCTTTTTGATTAGCTACCGTCCATACGATCATTCACTCATCCTGCTATAAGCCGCTGTAACCGACTTCTTTCATAATGGCCTTGGCCATTCCTTCGAGGCCGATGCTGCGGGTTGAAATGCCCGCCTGGGCAACCGCCTGAGGCATCCCGTACACAACACAGCTAGCCTGATCCTGAGCCCAGATAGTCGCGCCCTGGTCTTTCAGCATACGTGAGCCGTCACGGCCATCAGCACCCATGCCGGTTAAAATGACGCCAAGTACTTTACCCATATAGGTTTTTGACATACTGGCAAAGGTTAAATCTACACTCGGCTTATAAGTAATGCGTCCACTGGTATCGTCTTTTACCCTTAAACGTGCACTACCAGGCCTGCCTTCGACCATAAGTTGTTTTCCGCCCGGCGCTAAATAAGCTGTCCCGGCTCTGAGTACATCACCGTCTTCTGCTTCTTTCACATTAATCTGACACAAACCATTCAGACGCTGTGCAAAAGCTTTTGTGAACGCTGCAGGCATATGCTGAACCATAACAATAGGGTAAGGGAAATTGCCAGGTAATTGGGTAAGTACTTTTTGCAGTGCAACAGGGCCACCGGTCGACGTTCCTATCGCCAGTAGTTGATAAGCCCGGTTTATTGTTAATGTGCCAGCCGAAGTCGCAGTCTGCGCGTCACTTTCACGCTGACTTTGCAGTTCATTATTGCGTTGCCGAATACGATCCAGCGCTGTAGTGGGCTCTGACGGACGCTCTGGTTGCTTCGCAACGGGCGCCGGTGTTGATGGCCGCGACGTTGTTCTGCTTACCGGCTGCCGGGCAATCGCTATAACGCGATCCTGCAGAGTTTTTACTGCTTCGTCGCGGTTACGGGCGATATCTTCAAATTTCTTCGGCAGAAAGTCTGCGGCACCGGCCTCGAGTGCGTTCAGCGTTGCCGTCGCTCCCTCATGAGTCAGCGAGCTGAACATCAAAATAGGACAAGGGTTGCTGCTCATAATGGCTTTTACAGCATCGATGCCGTTCATTACCGGCATTTCAATATCCATAGTAATAACGTCCGGCTTCAGGATCCGGCTTTGTTCTACCGCTTCTTCGCCATTATTCGCACTACCAATCACTTTAATGTTGGTATTGCTTTCTAAAATCTCAGTCACCCGGCGTCTAAAAAACGCCGAGTCGTCTACCACGAGAACTTTTACAGTCATGAACGGCTTATCCCGTTATCTTTTAGCGTAATACTTGAGCATGCTGGGCACATCAACTATCAGAGCAATACCACCGTCGCTGGTGATTGTTGCCCCAGCCATTCCCGGCGTACCCTGCAGTAACTTATCCAATGGTTTAATAACCACTTCTTCCTGACCAATCAATGCGTTCACCACAAAGCCTACTTGTTGGTTGCCTATTTGCACTACCACTACATGGCCTTGTTCTTTACGACTGGAGCCATCATGGTTACGAACTAGCCATTTTTCTAGGAAGAACAGCGGAATAGCACGGTTACGTACAATTAGGGTTAACTGGCCGTCTACGGTATTGGTACGCTTCATATCCAGGTCGATAATTTCACTGACAACAGCAAGCGGCAAAGCAAACGTCTGATCTCTTACGGCGACCATTAGCGTCGGCAATATTGCCAAAGTCAGCGGCACTTTAATCAAGAGCTCCGTGCCTTTACCTAGCTCTGAGTTAATTTTAACGCTACCGTTGAGTTGGCTGATTTTGGTCTTAACCACATCCATGCCAACGCCACGACCGGAAATATCCGAAACTTGGTCTTTGGTAGAGAAACCAGCCGCGAAAATCAAGTTATAAGCATCTTCATCGCTTAAACGGGCAGCAGAGTCTGCGTCCATAATGCCTTTTTTAACGGCAATGCCTCTCAGTTTTTCAGCGTCCATACCGGCACCATCGTCTTTAATCGACAGCATAATATGGTCGCCTTCCTGAGACGCCGACAAGGTGACAGTTCCCGACCGGGATTTACCATTCGCTTCACGCTCATCCGGCATTTCAATACCATGGTCAACAGAATTACGGACCAAATGCACCAAAGGATCGGCCAACGCCTCAACTAAATTTTTATCTAAATCGGTGTCTTCACCGTACATTTCAAGGTTGATTTCTTTCTTAAGGCTACGAGCCAAGTCACGAACAACCCGCGGGAAACGACCGAACACTTTCTTAATTGGCTGCATCCGGGTTTTCATCACCGCGCCCTGTAAGTCACCAGTGACAACATCCAGGTTCGAAATAGCTTTGCCCATTTCAGCACTGTCTGACTCATCAGAGTTACTCAGGCTCAACAGACGATTTCTAACCAATACCAGCTCGCCGACCATATTCATAATTTCGTCTAAGCGCTTGGTATCGACCCGGACAGTAGTTTCAACCGGAGCAGGCGCTGGTGCAGCTGGTTTTTTATCTACTGGCTGAGCCGCTGCAGGTTTCGCTTTAGGCTCTGATTTTGGCTCAGGTTTCGGTTCTGGCTTAGATGCTGGTTTTGCCGCAGGCTTTGGCTGCTCTTTTGCTTCAGGCTTTTTCGGCGCAGGCTCACTGGCTGGCTTATCACCTTTCGGTGTCGGCGCTTTGCCACTGCCATGCAAATCGTCCAGCAAGGATTCAAATTCGTCGTCTGTTATTTCGTCGTCTTTTGCAGGCTCTTTCTGCTTTTCTTGCTTTTTATCAGCACTTTGAGGGGCTTTACCACTTCCATGAAGTTCGTCCAGCAATGACTCAAATTCATCGTCTGAAATTTCATCACTGTCTTCATTTACCTCAGGTTTAGAAGCCGCTGGCTTATCTTCTTTTCCGGGACCTTTGCCTTCACCGTGCAACTCGTCTAGCAAAGCTTCAAACTCATCATCCTGGATTTCGTCAATACTCTCGCTGCTATTTTCCTCTTCTACGGGTTCTGGCTCCGGGGCTGTTTCTGCGGCAGGTTCATCTTTTGGAACCTCTATAGGCGCTTCGTCCTCAGATTCTGGTTCACTTAACTTATGCAATAATTCCAGTAGCTCTGGTGAAGCAGCTTCAGGTTCTTCTTTGGCGCGCACCTGCGCGAACTGAGTGTTGATAGTATCCAGAGACTGAAGAATCACATCCATCAGGTCGGAATTGACCGTACGTTGGCCATTACGCAGGGTATCGAATACGTTTTCCGCACCATGACAGGTATCGACTAAAGCCCCTAACGACAGGAACCCTGCACCACCTTTAACCGTATGAAAGCCACGGAAAATAGCGTTCAACAGGTCTTTATTTTGCGGATCATTTTCCAGTTCAACTAGCTGCTCAGACAGTTGTTCGAGGATCTCTCCAGCCTCGATCAAAAAATCCTGCAGAATGTCTTCGTCCATATCAAAGCTCATGCGACTGATGCTCCTAGAAACCTAAACTGG
This sequence comes from Idiomarina sp. PL1-037, assembly GCF_034422975.1. Taxonomy (NCBI): domain Bacteria; kingdom Pseudomonadati; phylum Pseudomonadota; class Gammaproteobacteria; order Alteromonadales; family Idiomarinaceae; genus Idiomarina; species Idiomarina sp. PL1-037. The sequence goes on along the minus strand of NZ_CP139873.1, from coordinate 949,087 downwards.
ACAACAAATCGTCCACTTCGTCTTGTCCGCCAACCACGTCATCGCGTTGATCAGCATCGATAATTGGGCCTTCTGCATGGGCAGCATCATTCTTAGGCGCAGCCCCTGCTTTTTCCGCGTTACGACGTTCTTCTTCTTTACCAAATATCTTCAGTAACTCAATCAGGTTCTTTTCAACGTCTTCGACCAATTGAATAACCCGGCGAATAACTTGCCCGGTAATATCCTGAAAATCTTGCGCCATAAGCACTTCAGTCATTAACCCGTGCACTTGAGGCATGTTTTCGCCACAGCGCTTAAGTACGTCATCGACCTCATGACATAAAGACTTGAATTCATTTAACTGAATATCGTTGCTCATTAACCGATTCCAGGCCGGCATCACTTTCTCGACACGGTTATGCATATCGTCTGCAAGTGGCAGACAGGCCTCTACCGCATCCATAGTGCGGTTCGCGGCGTCTTCCGTTTTTTCAATGACATACAGCAGGCGGTTTTGCGCATCCGGAAGATCATCCTGCGTCATTTGCACAATGCGAGGGTCAACCTGAAAATCTTGGAGCGCTTCGTGGAGGTCTCGTGTCAACTGGCCTACAGAGGTGAACAACTTGTCATTACGACGGTTGTAAACATCTTCCAGTAATTGGTTAGCCTGCTGTTGTTTCCCGTCTTCAAGCAAGGCTACGAGTTCCTTGGCTTGATCCAGAGAAATATCATGGGCGTTATCAGACATAGTCGTTCGCCCTTTAGCTGATTCGTTCGAAAATCTTGTCGAGCTTTTCTTTCAACGTTACGGCTGTAAATGGTTTTACAATGTAACCGTTTACTCCAGCTTGAGCTGCCATAATGATCTGCTCTCGTTTGGCTTCCGCCGTTACCATTAACACCGGTAAATGCGCAAGGTTATCGTCCTTGCGAATTTCACGCAGCAAGTCGATTCCCTGCATACCGGGCATATTCCAGTCGGTTACGACAAAGTCGAAATCACCGTTCTGCAACATGGGCAATGCGGTATTACCGTCATCTGCTTCCTGTATATTAGTAAAGCCAAGATCACGAAGTAAGTTCTTAATGATTCGTCTCATTGTAGAAAAGTCGTCCACAACGAGAATTTTCATGTTTTTATCCAAAGCACCCTCCACTGAGGCTCTCGATTACAACCAAAGTTTATTCAACCCAATTTTGCATTCGCGACTTCAGTCGCAACATTGCCTGACTGTGAATTTGACTGACTCGTGATTCACTCACGCTCAGCACTTCACCTATCTCTTTTAAATTCAATTCTTCGTCATAATACAACGAAAGCACCAAAGCTTCACGTTCTGGTAACGAAGAGATTGTGGAGACCAACGCTTTATGAAACGCCGCGTTCTCAACATCTTTTTGTGGCTCATAGGGTGAACCCGTTACCTGCTCTGGCATGATAGCATCTTCTGATACACCAAGATCTTCAATACCAACAATTCGTCCCGTGCTGACATCCCGCAAAATATTGTGGTATTCATCCATACCCATATTCAGCTTTGCGGCCACTTCCGTATCTTTTGCATCGCGTCCGGTTTCATTTTCAACCTGCCGAATGGCTTCCAATACACGCCGATGATTACGATGAACCGAGCGCGGAGCCCAGTCACCACGGCGAATTTCATCCAGCATCGCACCACGAATGCGAATGCCGGCAAAGGTTTCGAAACTGGCGCCCTTACTGTTGTCAAAGTTACGCGCAGCTTCTAATAAGCCAATCATGCCCGCCTGGATCAAGTCATCCACTTGCACACTGGCTGGAAGTCTCGCCATCATGTGGTGTGCAATACGCTTAACCAGCCCGGTATGCTGCTCAATAATAGCATTCCGGTTGTCAGCAGTGGCAGCATAAACGGCAGCTTTATTCATTGGCAACATCCCGCTTACTATCGTTATCGGCAGAAGTTATCAATTGTTCAAGAAAAAATTCTAAATGCCCGCCGGCTTGAGCCGGAACAGGCCAGTCAATGGCTTTCTTAGCCAACGCTTTTATCGCCAAAGAGGCCGGTGATCTTGGGTAAGCTAAAACCATAGGTTGTTGTTTTCTAACAGCCAAGCGCAAATTATCATCAAAAGGTATAATTGCTGAAAGTTCTAAAGCGACATCTAAAAACCGGTCGGTTACTTTCGTTAATTTATTGAACAATACTTGTCCGTCGCGCAGATTTCTTACCATATTAGCAACCACCTTGAACTTAAACAGGCCTTGCTCGCGGCTTAACACTTTTATCAGTGCGTATGCATCGGTAATTGATGTCGGTTCGTCACAAACCACGAGTAAAACATCCTGCGACGCCCTGGCAAAGCTGACAACGGTATTACCAATACCCGCTGCGGTATCAACAATTAATACATCATAGCTTCCCTGAAGCTGACTGAAAGCTCTTATTAAGCCGGCATGCTCCGACTCACTCAAGTCGACCATAGAGCGCGTGCCCGATGTCGCCGGAACAATTTTGATTCCTGCCGGGCCTTCAATCAGAATATCTTCTAACTCGCACTGCCCACTCAGCACATGAGAAAGGTTGCGCTCAACCCGCAGGCCCAACATAACATCGACGTTAGCCAAACCTAAGTCAGCATCCAACACTAGTACTCGTTTGCCCTGCTTAGCCATTGCGATAGCCATATTCAACGACACGTTAGTTTTCCCAACGCCGCCTTTACCACCAGTTACCGCAATAACTTTTATTTTCGATTGTTTCATTCTTCGCAGACCGCTTGCTTGATCCATCGGGCGTATCTCTTTTCTGACTAAATTGATAACAGCTTTATATTATATTGGCTCATTCAGCGAGAAAACGCCTCATTCCAGTACGATTTTGGCACGTCTGACACTGAGGAACAAATGCTTTTATCAAGCAGGCGCTCAGCCTCGGCAACCATAAAGTTGGCATCTGCTACCCGAATGTCTTCAGGTACTTGTTGACCATTTGTTAAGTAGCCAACTGGTAAGCCATGTTCTATTGCTACACTGATACTCTCACCTAAACTTAAGCATTCGTCCAGCTTAGTAAAAATACAACCAGACAAAGGCAGCGCTTTAAATTGCTTAACAGCATCCATCAGCACCTGGCTTTGTGATGTTGCCGACAACACCAGATACGGGCGAATACGAAGCCGTGAATTCTGAATTAACTGACTTAACTGTTCGTTCAAACGCTTATCGCGCTGACCCATGCCTGCCGTATCAATCAAAATGAGACTTTTTTGACGTAGCGCAAGTAATGCATCTGCCAGTTCCTGTGCATTTTTTGCCACTTTGACCGGACATCCTATTATACGGCCATAGGTTTGTAATTGTTCACTGGCACCAATACGAAAAGTGTCGGTGGTAATTAAAGCCACTTTATCGGCACCATGGCGTTGCGCATAACGAGCCGCCAATTTTGCAATCGTCGTGGTTTTACCAACACCCGTGGGGCCAACTAAAGCCACTGCACCACCGCGTGTCAAAATATCGTCAGAAGTGGTATTCAGCTGTCCCTCTAATAAATGCAGCGTCTGTTCCCAGACCTCATCATCTGATCCGCCTTCGGGAATAAAACACGCAATCTGATCCGCAACTCGTTCGCTCAAGCCCATATCCATTAACCGATTCATCAGCATAGAGCGGGTTGGCTCTTCACGATCCATTTCTTGCTTCATCAAGCCGCTCAACTGGTGTTCCAGCAATTGGCGAATACCGTTGACCTGAGAGCGCAGCTCAGCAATGGCCTGGGAGTCGTCCGCTGCTGGTGCATTTACTTGCTCAGGAAAAATATCGTCGCTTAACTGAGTATCAGCGAAGGCTTGTGGTTCGGCTTCCGGTTCTGGCCGTTGTGACGGTTCAGTAACCGCTTGCGCAGCGCTGCGTTGTGCGGGCTGTTCAGCCTGAGCCTGACGTTGCAATAATTCTTGCAAAGATTCGGCCGGCACTTCTGGCGTTTTTGACGCGGCAGGCTCATTCGGTGCTTGCTCAGCCATTGGCTGTGCCTGCTGGGCATCGGGGTCAATGGCTGCAACCAGCTCAATACCACCGTTTACTTTCTTATTGGACAGGATAATCGCATCCGGACCTAAAGTTTCTTTAACCTGTTGTAAACCACGGCGCATATCTTCGGCAAAAAAGCGTTTAATCTTCACAAGCGACTCCCGTTACTCTTGCGTGGTGGTTTATTCACCACCGTTTTGTTGTCCACCAATTGAGCTGACAATGCGAATTTGTTTATCATCCGGTACTTCCTGATAGGACAACACGCGCATACCATCGGTAGCGTGACGCGCAAAACGCGCCATGGTTGACCGTAGAAGCCCCGAAGTCAGCAGTACTGAAGGTTCACCATTCATTTCCTGCTGCTGATGCACTTCGCGTAATGACTGTTGCAGGCGTTCGGCCAAACCCGGTTCGATTCCGGCGCCTTGCTGATTTCCGTCATTACCAGCCATTTGCAATGACTGATGCAACATCTGTTCCAACTCTGGCGCCAAAGTTATGACAGGCAATTCTGCGGCTCCCTCAGCAATGTCCTGAACAATTAAGCGACGCAGTGAAATTCTGACTGCAGCTGTCAGTACTTCAGGATCCTGACTGCGACCGGCGTACTCAACTAAAGTTTGCACGATGGTACGCATATCCCGAATAGCGATACCTTCATCCAATAAGTTCTGCAGTACTTTGACAAAGTTACCCAGCGACAATAAATCCGGAATTAACCCCTCGATCAACTTAGGATGTGTGCGACCGAGACGATCCAGCAATTCTTGTGCTTCTTCGTGACCCAGCAACTGAGATGCATGATTGGTTACAATCTGACTTAAGTGCGTAGCGACTACGGTTGCCGCGTCAACCACGGTGTAACCCAGTGTTTGTGCATGTTCGCGCTGTTCTGGCCGGATCCAGACCGCATCCAGCCCAAAGGCCGGGTCTTTTGTCTTCTCACCCTCCAGCTCACCGAATACCTGCCCCGGGTTAATCGCCATCTCCCAGTCATGACGAATTTCAGCTTCACCCATGGTTACGCCCATAAGGGTAATGCGGTAACTGTTGGGGCCTAAATCGAGGTTGTCTCTGATATGAACAGCTGGCACGAGAAAACCAAATTCCTGAGACTGCTTCTTACGTACACCTTTAATGCGTGAAAGCAATTCACCGCCCTGCTGCTTATCCACCAATGGAATTAGGCGATAGCCAACTTCCAGACCAATAGTGTCTACATGGCGAACGTCGTCCCAGCTGAGCTCTTTTTGTTGCGCCTGCTGAACTTGCTGTTCCTGTTCTTTTTCAACCAGCTCGCCTTCTTCAGTCTTGGTTTTTTTAAGTTTAAAGTAAGCTGCGCCGGCTAACACGCCCGACATGCTTAAAAAGGCAAAGTGCGGCATACCGGGAATAACGCCCATAGCAAACAATACCGCGCTGGTAATGACCAAAACCTTTGGGTTATCGAGCAATTGCAGAACAACCGCATCGCCCATGTCCTGGCTGTTATTTTCACGAGTAATGATAATGGCAGTCGCAACTGACAGTAACAATGATGGAATTTGCGCAACCAGGCCGTCGCCAATGGTTAATAGCGTATAAACCTCAACAGCCTCATTGAATGTGAGTCCGTATTGGATCATACCAATGAGCAGCCCGCCGATAATGTTGATAAAGAGGATTAAAATACCGGCTATAGCATCGCCTTTTACGAACTTACTGGCACCGTCCATAGAGCCGTAGAAATCGGCCTCACGGGTTACATCGCTGCGTCGTGCTTTGGCTTCTTCCTGGTTGATTAGTCCCGCGTTAAGGTCAGCGTCAATCGCCATTTGTTTACCAGGCATGGCGTCAAGGGTGAAGCGAGCGGTTACTTCTGAAATACGACCGGCACCCTTAGTAATAACCACAAAGTTAATAATAACCAGAATGGCGAACACCACCAGACCAACAGTGTAGTTACCCCCTATGACCACGCTACCAAAGGCTTCAATAACAGAACCTGCAGCACCGGGCCCGTTATGTCCTTCTAATAAAACAATACGCGTAGAGGCAACGTTAAGGCTTAAGCGTAGTACCGTAGCAATAAGCAATACGGTAGGAAAGGCGGCGAAATCCAGCGGACGTTGGGTATAAACAGCCACCAGCATAACCACCAGTGACAAAGTAATTGAAAATGAAAAGAGAACATCCAGCACCACAGCCGGAATTGGCAAAACAATCATCGCCAGAATAGCCATAATGGCCAACGGCGTTCCAAAACCTTTGATAAGGTGCGCATTGTTTTGCGTGAAATTTCTTAAATTTACTAACTTTTCGGCACCGCTCGCCATACGTCTTCCTGTTGCGTCAAAAAGTTGAACCTGGGATGTTTTATTCAAGAATCGAGCCAGCTTTCATTTTATTCGGAGGTTATCTTACATTCGTTTCAGTTGGGGCTTACAGACAAAGCTTAAGCAGCTTCTATACTCGTTGCTCTTTTTCAAAATAATGTGTGTTTATGCGCGGTTACTCTCTTATCGAATTGGTCGTAGCATTGGCTGTTAGTGCGGTGCTTGGCGCTTCGGCCCTGCCAATATTTACTCAGCAGACAGAGTCTTTATTGCTTCAAAAAGAAGCTGGCCGCTGGCTGTCTTATTTGCAGTTGGTAAAAGCCAAGTCCATAGCAAATAAGGAATCTATTGAAGTCGACTTAGTCACATTCAGCAATGACTCAGAAGCCTCAGGTATTCAAACCGGATACACTTACAGTTCTTCCGCGTCGCTTACTTTTTATGGAGAGTCAGCTGCCGCGACACCGGGGCATATCAGGCTAATAGGCAAAAGCAGACAGGTAAAAGTCATCATCAGCAGTATCGGTCGTATTCGACTATGCCTAAGTGAGGGTAATTCACTTCCGGGAATCCCCTCATGTTAATGACTTCTGAGCGCGGCAGTAGCTTGGTAGAAGTTCTTATAGCCTCTGCTATTGGCGCGATAGTTGCTCTGGCGGCGCAGCAACAAATGCAATGGCAAACAGGAGTGCAACACCGCAAGCTAATGCAGGTCAATTTACTCTTAAGTGCTCAGTCAGTTGCAAATCAGTTTTTTGAAACCTTAAAAAATACAGCCGCAACGCAAATTTCGAACCCTCAGGGCAGTTGCTATTTGTTTCCTCAGCAAAACGGAGGCTCGGTTGGCTTTCGAGTCAGGAATGAACAACTACAGCATAACTCAATGACTCTCGACTGCGCCGGGTATGGCTGGCAGTCCCTTACCGATAAGTCTCAATTCAAAGTCACGCAATTTACTGCTGACTCTTACTCTCCGGAATCCGGTAGTGGGTTATCAAAACTCTTTATAGCTTTTACCGTTACCAGCAATGCACAGACACATGTTTTCAAACGAACAATCACTCCTCTGGTTAACTAAATGGAGCTTATTATGAACGCGAAAGGATTCGCTCTGATACTCACCTTAGTAACACTTATAAGTTTAAGCTCAGCCAGTTTAGCTGCACTGCTCTTCTACGCGCAAATGATAGAAGCTCAGCAACATCATCAGTGGCAACAGCTTTCTCAGCAACTTCAGAAAGACTTAGAAGCAGAGCGCGGGGCTTATGAACAGGCACAAGAATAAAGGCTTTTCTCTGGTTGAAGTTTTGGCCGGAGCTGCCCTGGTGGCGCTCTGGTCCGTGAGCAGTCTGCAGCTTTTACAAGCTGGGCTATCGGCGATTGATCATGCCCATACAAAAGCAAAGGCGGTGGAGGTTTTGATGACTTATTTAAGTGAGGCTCAACAAGCGTGGGCTAAAGGTAATAACCCAGAACTATCGAGGAAAGCCGGGCAACTTCATTTAACAGCAGAACTCACTTCTATTGACCAGTTTAACGCTACCAGCAAAGTCACAGTGTCCTGGGGAAAAGATAACGAACTGATCCAAACATTCTGGCTTTCCCGATAAACCGTCTAGCTCACCGGGTGCGGTCTTAGCTCCGGTGGAATTGAAAAGGTAATATTCTCTTCGCGGCCACTGAGTTCAACTGCGGTTTTGCCGCCCCATTCCTGCAGCTTAGCAATCACTTCTTTAACCAACACTTCCGGTGCAGAGGCCCCTGCCGTTACAGCCACCTTCTCGTGACCTTTTAACCAGGTTTTATCAATACAGCTGGCGTCATCAATTAGGTATGCCGGAGTTCCCATTTTCTCGGAAAGCTCTCGTAAGCGGTTTGAATTTGAACTGTTACGCGCTCCAACCACCAACATGACATCGGCATCACTGGCTAACTCACGAACTGCGTCCTGCCGGTTTTGGGTGGCGTAGCAGATATCATCTTTACGAGGACCATTAATATCAGGAAACTTCTGACGTAAGGCTTCAATAACATCGGCCGTGTCATCAACCGATAAGGTTGTCTGACTCATATAATGAAGGTTCTTCAAGTCTTTAACTTCAAGCTTATTCACGTCTTCAGGCGATTCAACTAAGTAGATACCACCATCGGCGTTCTTATACTGACCCATGGTGCCTTCAACTTCCGGATGTCCGGCATGACCAATGAGTACACATTCGTGCCCTTTGCGACTGGCACGGGTAACTTCCATATGGACTTTGGTCACCAATGGACAAGTGGCATCAAACACCCGAAGGCCGCGATCTTTGGCTTCTTGCCTTACCGCCTGAGAAACGCCATGAGCGCTAAAAATAACAATCTGGTCATCCGGCACTTCGTGCAATTCTTCTACAAAGACCGCACCGGCCTCGCGCAATTTACTGACAACGTATTTGTTGTGAACCACTTCGTGACGCACGTAAATTGGCGGCTCAAAGATTTCTAAAGCCCGCTCAACAATGGTAATAGCGCGATCAACTCCGGCACAAAAACCACGTGGGTTCGCCAACAAAATTTGCATCATTTCCTCCTGCGTTCAGCCTGATTCAGTAACCACTCACGGCTCAACGCTGATAATTTCTACTTCAAAAATCACTGTTTGTCCGGCCAACGGGTGATTAAAGTCGATGGTCACTGTTGGACCTTCAATTTTACGAACAATTCCCGGTAAATCAGTACCATCCGGTTGAGTAAAAGCCAGAATAGCGCCAACTTCCGGTTTGGTTTCGTCGCTAAACTTTGCCGAATCAACATAATAATAGTTGTCCGGGTTGGGTTCACCAAAAGCGTCTTTAGGCTCTAGCGTGAACTTGCGTTCCGCCCCTTCGCGCAACCCCACAAGGCACGCTTCAAAGTTTTCGGTCAAGTTGCCATCACCCATCCGAAACTTTGCGGGCTTACCTGACATTTTGGTGCTGTCTGCAACTGAATCATCGGACAACTTAATAGTGAAGTGCATCACCACTTCCCGTCCGTGCTCTATAGGTAAACGACTCAAATAAAACTCCTTACTGCCCTTGACCGTTCTCGGCTTTGTCCCGACGGTTATCAAAAAAAGCTTCCAATAACATGAGTGCGGCACCAATAGTAATAGCCATGTCGGCTACGTTAAAGGCCGGCCAGTGCCACCCCTGATAATGAACATCAAAAAAGTCGATGACATAACCATACATTAACCGGTCAGCTACGTTACCAATAGCCCCGGCCATAATCAGAGAAAAGGCTAAATTCTGGCGCCATAAACCCACCGGGTTGCGGCGCATCCAAATGAGCAGCACCACGCTGATAGCGATAGCAATGGCGGTAAAGAACCAACGCTGCCAACCGCCGCCGTCACTTAAAAAACTAAATGCGGCACCATAGTTATGTACATAGGTGAAGTTAAACAAGCCTTCAATAACAACTCGGCTTTCATAAAGCTCAAACTCACCCGCGACCCAAATCTTCGTAATTTGATCAATAACTACCAGCAACAACGTCAGCCACAAAAAGCGTAGCCCGGTTGCGCGGTTAGTCTGGTCAGCAAAATCAGGCAAAACGACGCTCCTCACCTTCACCTTCAATATTAGTCACACAACGCTGGCATAAATCGGCATGGCTTTCTAATGTGCCCACCTCTTTGCGATGGTGCCAGCAACGCTCACACTTCTTGTATTCAGATTTTGTCACACTAACGGCCAAAGCCATTTTCTCCGCTTTAACGGCGTCAGCAGGCGCGTCGCTAATAGAGGCCACTTGCGCTTCCGATGTCAGCAGTGCAAAGCGCAACTCTTCGCCTAAACGATTCAAGGCTGTCGCCAGTTTATCGTCAGCGTACAATGTGACTTCTGCCTGTAACGAACCACCGATAACATCATCTCGGCGTGACTGTTCCAGCGCCTGGTTAACGACATCACGAATTTCCAGTAACTGCATCCAAAACTCGTTTTCATCGTCTTTAACACCGGAAAATTCACCAAAACCCTGATACCAGCTTTCAGTAAAGACATACTGGCTGCGTTCGTTTGGCAACAAGTCCCAAATTTCCTGAGCGGTAAAGCTGCAAATTGGTGCCATCCAGCGCACTAATGCTTCGGCAATATGATACAGCGCCGTCTGACATGAACGCCGCGCTAACCCCTCCGATTTTGCGGTGTACTGGCGGTCTTTAATAATATCCAGGTAGAAGCTGCCCAGTTCAATAGAACAGAAGTGCATCAGCTTTTGCACCACACTGTGGAACTGGTAGTTATTGTAGGCTTCCAGCAGCTCTTGCTGTAAGTCAGCCGCACGGCCGACAATCCAGCGATCCAGTTCAACCATATTTTCTTTGGCAACCAAGTCGGTTTTAGGGTCAAAGCCGCTTAAGTTCGCCAGCAAAAAGCGCGACGTATTACGAATGCGACGATACGCATCCGCTGAACGCTTGAGAATTTCGTCAGAAACCGTCATTTCGCCGGAATAATCCGCTGACGCAACCCATAAGCGCAGAATGTCTCCGCCCAGCTTATTCATCACGTCCTGCGGAGCCACTACGTTCCCGATAGACTTAGACATCTTGCGGCCCTGTGCATCCACAGTAAAACCGTGCGTTAATACCTGGTGGTATGGCGCTTCCTCATACATTGCAACACCGGTAACCAGAGAGCTCTGGAACCAGCCGCGGTGCTGATCTGACCCTTCCAGATACAAATCGGCAGGCCAGCGCAAACCATCAAACTCACGCAATACGCAATGGTGCGTTACACCGGAGTCAAACCAGACGTCTAAAGTGTCGGTCACTTTACGGTATTTATCAGCTTCATCGCCTAATAAAGTTTCAGGCTCTAAGTCAAACCAGGCCTGAACACCGCCTTTTTCAATTAACTGAGCCACTTTTTCCATTAGCTCCAGCGTGTTCGGGTGAAGCTCATCCGTTTCGCGGTTGACGAAAATGGCAATGGGGTTACCCCAGGTACGCTGACGAGAAATACACCAGTCAGGGCGCCCTTCTACCATAGATTCAATGCGGCTTTGCCCCCACTCAGGGAACCAGCCCACCTTCTTAATTTGCTCTAAAGCACCTGCACGCAAACCCTTCTTGTCCATGCTGATAAACCACTGCGGCGTCGCACGGAAAATAATTGGCGTTTTATGGCGCCAGCAATGCGGGTACGAATGACGGTAACTTTCGGCATGCATCAAGTTGCCCATTTCGCGCAGCTTGTCGACAATAGGCTCGTTTGCTTTAAACACATGCTGTCCGGCAAACAGTGGCGTATCATCTTTGTACACACCGTTATCGCCAACTGGGTTATAAACCTCAATACCGTAACGTTGACCGACCAGGAAGTCATCGACACCATGGCCTGGCGCTGTATGCACACAACCGGTACCACTTTCAGTGGTTACGTGGTCGCCCAGTATTACCGGCACCTGCAATTCAAACAACGGATGCTGTAGCTGCAGACCTTCTAAGTCTTTACCTTTGCAGAAACCCAGCTTGTGGTAGTGGGTAATGTTCCAGCGCTCCATGCAGCCATTAACCAAGTCGTCCGCAAGAATCACACGCTCGGCAGGCTGATCATCGCTGGCCTCAATCTGCACTAAAGTGTACTCGAGCCCTTCGGCCAAAGTCACAGCGCGGTTGGCGGGAATGGTCCACGGGGTCGTGGTCCAGATAACCATGCTGACATCGCCCTCACCGACATGCCCTTCTGGCGTGCTGAATCGGTCAACCGTTTCAGCTGTAGCCGCAACCGGCATACGCACGTCAATGGCCGGTGAGTTTTTGTCCTGATATTCAACTTCCGCTTCCGCCAGCGCTGAGCCACAGTCGGTACACCAGTGAACCGGCTTGAAACCTTGATGCATGTGACCGTTATCAATAATTTTTGCCAAAGCTCGAACACTGTCGGCTTCCTGCTTAAAGTTCATGGTCAGATAAGGGTTGTCCCAGTCGCCCAACACCCCCAGACGTTTAAAGTCCGTACGTTGCTGGTCAATTTGGGTCATTGCGTATTCACGACACTTTTCGCGGAACTCAGCCAGATTCAATTTTTTACCCGGCTTGCCGTGCTTTTTCTCAACTTGCAGTTCAATTGGCAGACCATGACAATCCCAGCCCGGTACGTAAGGCGCGTCGAAGTCGCTTAAGGTTTTCGCCTTAACAATAACGTCTTTTAAAATTTTATTTACGGCGTGACCAATGTGAATTTGCCCGTTCGCGTACGGAGGGCCATCGTGCAGAATAAATTTAGGCTTGCCCGCTTTGGCTTTACGAATTTGACCGTACAGGTCAGTTTCATACCACTGCTCCAGCATTTTTGGCTCGCGCTGAGCCAGGTTGCCGCGCATTGGAAATGCTGTTTGTGGCAAGTTTAAGGTGTGTTTGTAATCACTCATGGGTCACTGTTTCCATTTCCGCATAGTTACTGACTCCGGCACGCTAATGCCTCACGTGCGCGGGCGGCATCTTTTTCAATTTGTTCTTGTAAGTGCTGCAACGACGCAAAGCGTTGCTCATTACGCAATTTGGCCACCGGTGTGACCGTCATCTGCTGACCGTACAGATTGCCTGAAAACTCAAACAAATGCACCTCCAGCTGTACTTCGTCGCCATTTAATGTCGGCCGGGTTCCCAGGTTGGCAACGCCGGAATGTATTTCTTCGTCTTTACCAAACTGAGCTGTTACTGCAAACACCCCATGTAACGGGCTTTTTAAACGCTTTAACGGCACGTTCGCGGTGGGGAAACCAATAGTCCGGCCATTTTTGCGGCCGTGTACGACTTTTCCGCATATTTGATAAGGCCGCCCGAGCATTTGTTCGGCCTGTTCAAAGTCGCCATCTTCCAGCGCCTGTCGTATAGCGGTGCTGCTGACTCGTTGTTGCTGTTGACGATAGCTGCGAGTATCGACCACCTCAAACCCCAGTTCTTTACCCGCTTTTTGCAACAACTCGAAGTCACCTTCTCGTTTATAACCAAAGCGGAAATCATCGCCTACCACCAGAAACTTAACGCCCAGCTTGCCAACCAGAGTCTGTTCAATAAACTCTCGCGCTGGCTGGCTGGCAAACTTTTTATTAAACTCAATAACAATATGCCGGTCGACATTTTGTGCCTGGAGGGCGAGATATTTCTCACGCCAGTTGGTTAAACGCGCGGGCGCTTTTTCAGGCTGGAAAAGCTCTTGCGGCTGCGGCTCAAAGGTCATCACAGCGGAGGGGACGCCCAACTGCTGAGCTTTCTCACGAACCTGGCTGAGCACCGCCTGATGCCCCAGATGAACACCATCGAAATTACCTATGGTCAATACGCAACCACAATGTTCAGCTCTGAGATTATGAGTACCGCGAATCAGTTCCATGCCCGCACAATCTTACTATTTTCCGGAAAAACGCGATTATAACTGATACCGAGGCGATAATCAGTACTCGCGCGCACGGAAATGTCTCGGTCTCATGCCAGTAATAACCAACACGCCAATATAAATGGCGGCGCCGAATCCAATCACCTGAGCCAAAAGCCAGGGGCGCTCAACTAAAGAACTGGTTCGCCAGGTAGCAATATCCGGACTTAACCAGAGCACACCGGCTATCATCGCCGTAGTGGCAAACAGTACCTGCAGAATAAACCGCCCTGTTCCTGGTTGTTTTTTCAGCACCCCTTCACGCCATAAAGTCACGCCCAATAACCCAGCATTTATAGCGGCGGAAGCTGCCGTTGCCAGTGCCAGGCCGACGTAACTAAAAGGAATAGCCAAAGCAATGTTAAATACCATATTGGCTGCCATC